>JBBQNQ010000023.1:0-38988 GCA_038330095.1 Solirubrobacterales bacterium | reverse complement strand
GCCGAGAGCCGGAGCGCCGCGCCGGCGACCACCGCCTGATGTCGCACCAGCGCCCCACTTCCACCTGCACCGCATGCCCGCCCAGGAGCTGAGCGAGGCCGGCAAGTACCTCGCCGGCGCCTACGGGGTGTTCCTCGCCCTGCTGCTGGTGTACGTGACGATCATGGCGACTAAGCTGAGCCGCATGGAGCGCCAGCTGGGCGAACTGGTCGAGCTCGCCCAGCTCGCCGACCGCGACCGTGCCCCGGCGGCCGCGAGCGAAGCAGAGCGCGAGCGGGAGTCGGTGTGAGCGAGCTCCTCGCCCTCGGCGTGTCCCACAAGACCGCGCCCGTCGGCCTGCGCGAGCGCGTGGCCCTGACGGACACCGGTGCCCTCGAGCTGCTCTCCGGGCTGCTCGCGGACGAGTCGGTGCACGAGGCGGTCGCTATCTCGACGTGCAACCGCACCGAGGTCTACCTCGTGGCCGGGGACCCGGTGGAGGCGGAAACCGCGGTGCTCGGGATGCTCGCGCGGCGAGCCGGGACCCGCCCGACCGAGCTCGCGCCCGCGATCTACTCGCTTCGCAACTGCGACGCCGCCCGCCACCTCTTCCGCGTCACCGCCGGCCTGGAGTCGATGATCCTCGGCGAGGCCGAGGTCCAGGGCCAGGTGCGCCGCGCCTACGAGCTCGCCCTCGGCGCCGGCGCCACCGGCCCGCTCACCAACCGGGTGTTCACGGCCGCCCTCGCCACGGGCAAGCGCGCGCGCAGCGAGACGGCGATCGGCGAGGGCGCGACGAACGTGCCCGCCGTCGCGGTGCGGCTCGCCCGCGACGTCCTCGGCGAGCTCGACGGGCGCCGGGTGATCGTCCTCGGGACGGGCGAGACCGGCGAGCTGACCGCGGCGGCGCTGGCCGGGCAGGGAGCACGAACCGTGTTCGTGGCCAACCGGCGCCGCGAGCGCGCGGACAGCCTCGCGCGGCGCTTCGGCGGCCTGGTCGTGGGCTTCGACGACTTTCCGGCCGAGCTCGGGGACGCCGACATCGTGGTCGCCTCCACCTCTTCCCCGCACGCGATCATGGGAGCGGAGGAGCTCGAGACCGTGATGGCGGCGCGCGAGCGCCGGCCGCTGCTGCTCATCGACATCGCGGTCCCGCGCGACGTCGAGCCGGCCTGCGCCGCCGTTGAGGGCGCGACCGTCTACGACATCGACGACCTGCAAGCCGTCGTGGCCCGTCACCGCTCGGGCCGCGAGGCCGAGGCCGAGCGCGCCGAGGAGATCGTCGAGCAGGAGATCCAGCGCTTCGCGCGGTGGCTCGGCTCGCTCGAGGTGCTGCCGACCATCCAGGCCCTCCGCGGCCGGGCGGGGACGATCGTCGAGCGTGTGCTCGCCGAGAACGCCGGGCGCTGGGAGACGATGTCCGAGCGCGACCTCGACCGAATCGCGTTGGTGGCGCGAGCCGTGGCCAACCGCCTGCTGCACGAGCCCACGGTGCAGCTCAAGGACGCCCCGCGCGACCGCGCGCACGCCCACATGCACCTCCTCCGCGAGCTCTTCGCACTCAACGACGAGGCGCCTGAACTCGACGAGGAGCGTGAAGGAGCGCAGGTGCGGCGGCTGCGACGCCCCGCCGAGTGAGTGGGCAGCACGCTTCGCATCGGCACGCGCGGGAGCGCCCTCGCGCTGGCGCAGGCCACCCTGGTCGCCGACGCGATCGGCGCGGCCGAGCTCGTGACCATCAAGACGGGCGGCGACCTGGGCGCCGGCCCCCGGGACAAGTCGCGCTGGGTCGACGCCATCGAGACCGCGCTGCTCGCCGGCGAGATCGACCTCGCGGTCCATTCGGCCAAGGACGTCCCGGCCGAGTTGGCGCCGGGTCTGAGCATCGTTGCCGCGCCCGCCCGCGGCGACGCGCGCGACGCGCTCTGCGGCTCGCGCTCGCTCGACGAGCTCGGGCCCGGCGCACGGGTGGGGACGAGCAGCCTGCGCCGCCGCGCCGCGCTGCTCGCCCTTCGGCCCGACCTCGAGGTGGTCGACCTGCGGGGCAACGTGGACACCCGCCTGCGAAAGCTCGCTGCCGGGGACGCCGACGCGATCGTGCTCGCCCGCGCAGGGCTCGACCGCCTCGGACGGGGGGCGGAGGCCGGAGCGTCGTTCGAGGTGAGCGAGATGGTCCCCGCGCCCGGGCAGGGAACGCTCGCGATCGAGGCGCGCGCCGGCGACCGGCGTTCCCGCGAGGCGGTCGAGGGGCTCGCTGACGCGACCGCCATGCGCTGCCTGCGCGCCGAGCGCGCGCTAGTGGAGGCGCTCGACGCAACCTGCCATACGCCGGTGGGCGCGCACGCCGCGCAGGGCGGCGAGGGCCTTCCCCTTACCCTCCACGCCTTCGTCGGCCTGCCCGACGGCTCGCAGTGGGCGCGCGACAACCTCCGCGGCCCGGCCGACGACCCCGAGACTCTCGGGCGAGAGTGCGCCGGGCGGCTGCTCGGCGCCGGGGCCGGCGAGCTGCTGCGCCGCGCGGAGGAGGTGGCGGCGTGACCCCCGGCATCGTCCATCTGGTCGGCGCCGGTCCCGGTGATCCGGGCTTGCTGACGGCGCGGGCACTGGAGCTCATCGCCCGGGCCGACGTCATCCTCCACGACCGGTTGATCCCTTCAGGAGCGCTCGAAGGCGCCCGCGAGGACGCGGAGCTCGTGTACGTCGGCAAGGCGCCGGGGCGCCCGTCGGTCGCCCAGGAGGAGATCGGCCGGCTGCTGGTCGAGCACGGACGGGCCGGGCGGCGTGTTGTACGGCTCAAGGGCGGCGACCCTTTCGTCTTCGGTCGCGGCGGTGAGGAGGCAGAGGCGCTGCGCGAGTCCGGCGTCGCCTTCGAGGTCGTGCCGGGGGTGACCGCCGGAATCGCCGGTCCCGCCTACGCCGGCGTGCCGGTCACCCACCGCGACCTTTCCAGCGCCGTGGCCTTCGTCACCGGCCACGAGGACCCGGCCAAGGAGGACGAGGTCCTCGACTGGGACGCGCTCGCGCGCTTCCCGGGGACGCTCGTCTTCTACATGGGCGTGCGCCGCCTGCCGGAGATCGCGCGGCGGCTGCTCGCCGCCGGCCGGGCGGCCGACCAGCCCGCCGCCGTCGTGGAGCGCGGCACGCTTCCGGGTCAGCGCACGGTGCTCGCCACCCTCGCGACGATCGCCGACCGGGCGCAGGAGGCCATCGTGGGCCCGCCTTCGGTAACCGTCGTCGGCGAAGTCGCCGCCCTGGCACAGCGCCTGGATTGGCTCACCGCCCGCCCGCTGCACGGCCGCACGGTGGCGGTGACCCGCGCGCGTGCCCAGGCCTCGAGCCTCGCCGCACGCCTGCGCGAGCTGGGCGCCGAGGTGGTCGAGGCGCCTGCCATCCGCATCGTCCCGCTCCCCGGCCCGGCGCCGGACCTCGACCGCTACGACCTCGTCTGCCTCACGAGCCCCAACGGCGTGCGGCTGCTCTTCGAGCGCCTGGCCGCAACCGGACGCGACGCCCGCTCGCTCGCCGGCGCGCGGGTCGCCGCGATCGGGCCGGGGACGGTGCGGGCGCTGCGCGAGCACGGCGTGCTCGCCGACGTCGTGCCCGAGCGTTTCGTGGCCGAGGGACTCGTCGAGGCGTTGAGCGACCTGCCGGTCTCGCGCGCGCTGGTCGCCCGCGCCGCGGAGGCGCGGGAAGTGTTGCCCGACGCCCTGCGCGAACGGGGCGCCGAGGTGGACGTCGTGGCGCTCTACGAGACGGTTGCCGAAGAGCTCGACCCCGCCACTCGCGAGGAGCTGGCCCGCGCCGACTACATCACCTTCACCTCGTCCTCGACCGTGCGCTTCCTTCTGCGCGCGGCCGGCGGAGCCCAGGCGCTCGACGGCGCGCGGCTGGTCTCGATCGGGCCCGTGACCAGCGCGACCCTCGCCGAGCACGGTCTGCACGCCGAGGTGGAGGCCGTCCGCCACGACGTCGATGGCCTGCTCGACGCGCTGCTCGCCGACGCAGCCGCGCGCTAGCTCTCCAGCACGCCCTGGACGGCTAGTGTGCCAGCCGGTGCCGGCCATTTCCTTCCTGTCGGACTACGGCCGAGGCGACGAGTTCGTGGGCACGTGCCACGGAGTGATCGCACGCCTGTGCCCTGAGGCGCGAGTGATCGACGTGAGCCACGGGATCAGGCGCCACGACGTGCGCGGCGGGGCGCTCGTCCTGCGCAACACGCTCCCCTATATGCCTGCCGGGGTGCACCTGGCCGTCGTGGATCCCGAGGTGGGGGCGCAGCGCCGCGCCGTGGCCGTGCGTTGCGCCGTGGAGGACCGCGTGCTCGTTGGGCCGGACAACGGCCTGCTCAGCCTCGCCTGGGAGCGCTTCGGAGGCCCGGTCGAGGCCATCGACATCGGGCGCTCGCCGCTGCGCCTCGAGCCCGTGTCGGCGACCTTCCATGGCCGCGACATCTTCGCTCCTGTAGCGGCCCAGCTCGCAGGCGGTGCGCCGCTGGCCGAAGCCGGCGATCCGCTCGACCCCGCCGAGCTCGTGACCCTCGATCTGCCCCGCCCGCGGATCGAGGACGGAAGCCTCGTCGTCCACGTCCTGGCGATCGATCGCTTCGGCAACCTCCAGCTCGACGCCGACCACGAGGACCTCGGGCCGGCGGGGCTGCTGCTCGGCCACCCCGTCGAGCTCGACCTCGGCGACGGCGACGTCGTGCGCGCGACCTACGCGGTCACCTTCGCCGACGTCGAGCCGGGTGGGCTGCTGATCTACGAGGACGCCTACCACGCGCTGGCCGTGGCGGTGAACCGCGCCGACGCCTCCGCCGAGCTCGACGTGCGCCTCGACCACGAGCTGCGCATCCGGCCCGGGTGAGCGGCGCCCTCGGCGTCCCGCGCCTGCACCTGCGCGCGACCGATTCGACGAACTCGCGGGTGCGCGAGCTGGCCGCGGCCGGCGCGGTCCACGGGACGCTCGTCACCGCCGCCGAGCAGTCGGCGGGGCGGGGTCGCCAGGGACGCACCTGGAGCGCCCCGCCGGGCCAGACGCTGCTCATGTCGCTGCTCCTGCGCTCGTGGCCGCCGCTGCTTCCGCTCGCCACAGCCGTGGCGGTCGCGGACGTGGTGGGGGTGGCGGCACGGATCAAGTGGCCCAACGACGTCCTGCTCGAAGGGCGCAAGGTTGCCGGGATCCTCGTCGAGGCACGCCCGCAGGAGGGCTGGGCGGTGGTAGGGGTGGGGCTCAACGTCGCGGTCCGCGTGGGCGAGCTGCCCGCCGAGCTACGGCAGACGGCCGGGACCCTGGGCCTTGCGCCGGACCGTGTCGAGCCGGTGCTCGCCCGGCTCCTCGAAGCGCTCGAGTCGCGCCTGGCCCAGCCCGAGAGCCGGCTTCTCGAGGCTTACCGCACGCGTGACGCGCTGGCAGGGCGCGAGGTGCGCTGGGCAGCGGGCAGCGGCATCGCGAAGGGAATCGACGACGAGGGGAGGCTCCTGGTGGCTACCGACCGCGGTCCGGTCGCCCTGGACGCGGGCGAGGTCCACTTGGGGACCGGCTGACGGCAGCGCGGAGCGCTAGTCCTCGACCGAGAACCCCTCGAGGTCCTCGTCCAGCACGACCTCGTCCTCGTCGAGCGAGTCGTCATCATCGTCGTCGTCGTCGTCGAGGTCGTCCTCCGGCGTCGCCCGCCCGGTGCCGCCGTTGCCGGCGGCGGTCGCTTCGCGGGCCGTGGCGAGCGCCTGCGCGGCCTCCCCGACGGCAGCGGCCACGTCTTCGCCGTCCTCCGCCGTCATGTCCTCGGCGGGCTCGGCGACCGCCGTGGCGTTTGCCGCCGCCGCTCCCTGGGCCACGGCCGTCCCGGTCCCCTCGGGCTTCTTGCGCCGCCGGCGCCCGGAGCGCCCGCGCCGGCCCTTGGGGAAGTTGCGCAGCAGCTCGCGGGCCAGGGCGGCCGGCTTGCGCGCCATCCTCGTGCGCGCGCCGCGCAGCACCTCCTCGGCCTCGGGGGTGTGTGCCAGCGCTGCGGCGAGCAGCGCCGCGGCCAGCCGGCGATCCTGCTTGCGCGCGGCGTGGACGAGCCGGCGTGCGTTGCGCGCGTGGGCGCCGCCCGAGGAGTTGACGAGCAGGCCCAGCAGGCGCTTTGTCTCCGGCCAGCGCTGGACGGCGTACTCCTCGTGCACCTCGCGCGTGTACTCGGCCATCCGCCAGATCCACGCGTTGGCCTGGTCGCGGCGGCCGATGCGCTTCTCGGCGAGCGCCTGGAGCATGACCTTGACGCCCTCGCGGCGCTCGTCGCGCGACCACGTGCCGATGACGTCTATGGCCTGGTCGAACGCGTCCGCATCGCGCGCGAGGGCGATCTCCTGCAGCGCGCGCAGGCGCAGCTGCGCGTTGCGATTGCGCTGCACCGCGGTGAGGAGGAAACGCCGCTTGAGCTCGCCCTGACGATCGAAGTGAAGCATGGCCTTCGCGCGCCGCCAGCCGTTGGGCGCGACGCGCGCACCGGCAAGCGCCGCCCAAACGTGCTGCTCGCCGTAATCGAGGTGCTCGACGGCGATCCGCCAAAGCTCACGCTCGAAGACCTCCGCGCGGCGGTCGGGATCCGCGGTCACCGGCAACACGCGGCGCTCGACGCGAACGCGCCGGCCGCGGCCCCGGCGCACGGGCCCCACGACGATCGCGCCGCCGCGATAGACATCGCGGTCGAGCAGCGAGTGCAGCGTGACCACGGGGTCGTCGTGGCGCGTGGCCGGGTGCACGAAGTCGACGACGATGCCCGCCTCCTTGCCCGGATGGCGGCGGGTCACCCGGCCCACGCGCTGCTGGTAGATGCGCTTGGAGGCGGTGGGCGCGAGGTGCATGCACACCGTGGCGCGCGGGGAGTTCCAGCCCTCGGCGAGCAGCTGGGCGTTGACCAGGACGTCGATCTCGCCGCTCTCGTAGTTGGCGAGGATGCGCGCGAGCTCGCGCTTGGGGGTCTCCCCCGAGACCGCCTGCGCCTTCATGTCCAGGTTGCGGAACGCCTCGGCGACGTTGTAGGCGTGGCGCACGCCGGCCGAGTAGACCACGCCCGGCACCCCGTTGAAGCGCGTCTTGTAGAGGTCGGCGATCGCGACGTTGAACGGCGTCTGGTCCAGCAACTCGGCGAGCAGCTCCTGGTCGAACTCGGTGTCGATCTCGCCGCGGCGCAGCGGGACCTTGGCGATCGTCCGGACGCCGGGTCCCGGCGGGATGCGGATGCAGCGCAGGGGCGCGATCACCCCGCGGCGGGCGGCCTGGGCGAGGTCGAAGCGCGAGGTCTGGGTCGGGAAGAGGTCGGTGACGTGCCGCGCGATCAGCGCGCCCGTGGCGGTCATCCCGATGAACACCGGCCCGCTCCACTGGCGGATCGCCGCGCTCGTCTTCTCGCCCAGCGCGGTGTGGGCCTCGTCGCAGATCACGATCGTGTACGCGTCGGAGATTCGCCCGACGTTGCGGACGAACCACTGGTAGGTCTCGACGGTGACCGGCCCGTAGGCGAGGTCCTTGTCGCCGAGCAGGGCGGGCGAGATGCGCTTGGCGTAGCCGCGGTCGCGCAGCTCGCCGTGAAACTGATCGACCAGGTTGCGGCGGTGGGTGAGGATCAGCACCCCGCCGGTGCGCGAGGCCTCGACGAAGCCCAGGGCGGCGACCGTCTTGCCCGCGCCCGTCGCATGCTCGAACCAGAAGCGCTTGGCGGCGTTCGGATCCTCGGGCGCCTCGTCGAGCGCATCCTCGTCCAGTGGCTCGTCCTCGTCCCAGTCGTCGGCCTCGTCCTCGTCCTCCTCGGCGTCGTCGTCGTCGGCGGCAAGCGCCGCGGGCGCGAGCGCCGGCGCCGGCTCGGGCGTCGCGAGCGCGCCGTTCCCCGAGCCGTTGGTCGCGAGCCGGCCGCTCTCGCTGGCGATCCGGCGCTGGGTCTCGGCGAGCAGCGCGGTCAGCGTGCCCGAGAGGGCATCGACCTGGTGGGGGGAGAGCAGCGTGCCGTCGGCGAGCTTGGGCTCATCCTCGGACAGCAGGCGCTCGAGCCCGAGCAGGAACGACCACGTCCGCCGCCACTCGACCGACGGGTGCTCGGCACCCGCCGCGAGCTCGGCCAGCGCGGCGTCGAACGCCATGCGCCGCGGCGTGCCCGGGGCGAGCGCATCGGCGGCCTGCTCGCCGTCGAGCACGAACGGCTCGCGCGTGAAGCGCGCCGCGCGCTCGATGGAGGCGGGCTTGGGAACGGACGCGGGCTCGACGGCCCCTGCGGTGGGCTCAGCCATGGGACAGGCTCGTGAGTCAGAGGGAGGGCGCGGAGTGGATCGCGCGCACTCCCGGGGGGATGTACCGGTCTCTCGTTGAGCCGGCACCTGCGACAGCGTCGATTCAGGCCACCGTCGCGTACTACGACGAAGTCTAGCGTCCCTGCGCGCAGGACGAGCTGTGCGATGTGCCACCCTTGCCCCCATGGGCCGCAGGCTGCTCCTCGTCATCGGTGCGCTCGCGCTGGTCGCCGTCGTCGTGGTCGGTCTGGTGCAGGCTCGGGGGAAGGAGAATCCGAGCGCCGCCAGGAAGGTCAAGGTGCCCGACGCGAGCCAAGCCCAGCGCCTGCTGGCCGGCTCCCCCCCCGAGCTCGCCGCGCTGCATCGCCAGGCGGACGCGCTGCTTCCGGGAGGCAAGCGCGCCTTCGAGGCCCGCGTGCGATCGCTCAAGGGCCATCCGGTCGTGGTCAACGGCTGGGCGTCGTGGTGCGGCCCCTGCCGGTTCGAGCTCCCGGTGTTCCAGGCACAGTCGATCCGGATGGGCAAGCAGGTCGCCTTCCTCGGCATCGACTACCAGGACGCGGTCAGCGATGCCCGCTCGCTGCAGCGCAAGTTCCCGTTGAGCTACCCGAGCTACCTAGACCCGGTGAAGCGCATCGCGCTGTCCACGGGCGCGATCTATGCCCCCTTCACCGTCTTCTACGACCGCTCGGGACGCAAGACCTACCTGCACCAAGGTCCCTACTACACCGAGGCCGAGCTGACGCGGGACATACGCCGCTACGCGCTCGGGGCGTGACGGTCCACGTTCGGCCGGCCGCGCGCGATGCCGAGCGCGAGGCCGCTCTCGCCCTGCGCCGGCGGGTGTTCTGCGAGGAGCAGGGCGTCTCCGCCGAGCAGGAGCTCGACGGACACGACGCCGGCGCGCTGCACCTCGTCGCGGTGCAGGACGGGGCGGTGATCGGAACCTGCCGGCTTCTCATGGGCGGTGCGAGCTGCACACTGAGCCGCATGGCGGTCGATCCTGTCGTCCGGCGCAGAGGGGTCGGAGCGGCGCTGCTTCGCGAGTCCGACGCGCGCGCCCGTAGTGCCGGGGCCACGCGGATCGCCCTCCACGCCCAGGTGCACGTCCAGCGCCTCTACGCCGTCCACGGGTACCGTGCCCGCGGCCCGCACTTCACGGAGGCGGGCATCGAGCACGTATCCATGGAGAAGGCCCTCTGACATGCCCGAGATCCGTGTCGATCCGCTGAGCGGCGCTCGAGTGATCCTCGCCGCCGAGCGTGCCGAGCGCCCCGGCGGCATGAGCTTCGACTTTCCCCAACCGCCGGTCATCGACGCGGCTCAGGACCCTTTCGCCGAAGGCAACGAGGGTCTCACGCCACCGGAGCTGTGGGCGCGGCGTCCGGGTGGCGGCGCGCCGGACACGCCGGGCTGGACCGTCCGCGCGGTGCCCAACCTCTACCCCGCGCTCGCCGCCGAGCCCGCCGTGCCCGAGCGCTCCTCGAACCCCGACCTGTTCCTCGCCCATCCGGCGCTCGGCGCCCACGAGGTGATCATCAACGGGCCACAGCCGGTGGCGACGATGGCCGAGCTGCCCGTCGAGCAGATAGTCGCCGCCGTGGAAGCGTGGCGAGAGCGCATGCGGGCGCACCCCCAGGCCGCCTACCTGCACCTGATCGTCAACGAGCGCCACGAAGCCGGCGCGTCGCTGCCCCACACCCATACCCAGCTCTACGCGCTCGGATTCGTCCCCGCCGCCGTGGCCCGCGAGCGCGAGCGCTTCGGCGCCTACGCGGCGCGCCAGGTGGGCGCCGACCTGCTCGCCGAGCTGGTCCAGGAGGAGGTTCGACGGCGCGAGCGGATCGTGGCGATCGACGACGAGACGGTGCTGCTCGCCCCGTACGCCTCGCGGCTGCCCTTCCAGCTCATGGTCGCGCCGCGCCGCTCGCGGGCACGCTTCGAGGACGACGGGCCCAGCGGCGCGGCCCTCCTGCACGACGGGCTACGCCGGCTGGGCCGGCGCCTGGGCGCGAGCCCGCCGCTCAACCTCTGGGTCCGGACGGCCCCGCGCGGCGCCGAGTACCCCTCATGGCGAATCGACGTCATGCCGCGGCTGAGCGTGCCGGCCGGGCTGGAGCTGGGCACCGAGATCCACCTCAACGTCCTCGCCCCCGAACGGGCCGCCGCCGAGCTGAGGGAGGCGTGAGCCATGCGGGCCGTGGTGCAGAGGGTGACCGAGGCCGCCGTTGAGGTGGAGGGCGAGGCGGTCGCGCGCATCGGACCCGGACTGCTGGTACTCCTCGGAGTGACCCACGACGACGGCCCGGCGGCGGCCGACCGGCTCGCGGCGAAGGTGCGCGCGCTGCGCATCTTCGCCGATGCCGACGGGCGGATGAATCAGCCGCTCGGCGAGCGCGAGGTCCTGTGCGTCAGCCAGTTCACCCTCTACGGCGACACGCGCAAGGGCAACCGCCCGAGCTACGTCGCCGCCGCGCCCGGAGAGCTCGCCGAGCCGCTCTATCGCCGCGTCTGCGACCGGCTGGGCGCGGCGCGCGGGGTTTTCGGCGCGCGCATGGTCGTCTCGCTGGTCAACGACGGGCCGGTGACGCTGGTGGTGGAGACGTGAGGCGGGTGGCGCAGCTCGTGCTGGCCGTCGGGGTCGCCCTCGCGTCCTTCGGCTGCGGAGCGAGCAACCCCAAGCCGCGGGTGAGCACGGGTGCGCCGCGGCCCGTGCGGGCGCCCGTCGCTATCGACCGGCGCGCCGCAGCGGCCGAGGCCCGCAGCGCGGCCAGCCAGGACGCCGTGCGCCAGGACTTCTCGATCCCCCCGATCGCCTTTCACTCGAGCTGCCGCGCGCCGGGCGGCGCGGCCCGCGCCCGGACGTGGACGTGCACTGTGCGCTCCACCGACCGCCGCTGTCGGGGCGACGTGACGCTCCTGGTCACGCGGACCGGCGCGGTGGTCACCACCCGCGTGCGCCTGCCCTGCAGAGGCTCGAGCAGCCTGGGTTGACCGCCGCGCCGGTAGGCTGCCGCGCCCGTGGCCCCGACCGACCGCTTCGTGCCGCGCTTCGCCGCCGAGCCGCCCCAGGAGGGGCTGCCCTACGGGCGCTGGGCGCAGACCCTCCGTGACGAGTTCCTCGAGGCCTGCGGACTCGTCGACGCCGAGGGCGAGGACCTGGGGGAGCCCGGCGAGCCGACCTGGTTTCCCCAGCGCAGCTGGGCGGGGCGCACCTATGTCCCCGCGACGTCGCGGACCTCGACCGGCCTGGAGCTCTTCGGGTACGTCTCCCACTCGCTCGGGACGGACGGGCCCCAGGACCTCTCGGCCTCGGCCGACTTCACCGACGAGACCGCCGAGCGCAACCCGGGCTGGCAGCTCGACCTGTCCGACGAGGTGATCGGCACGTGGCGCGGTGAGCAGGGAAAGGTCGCGGCGATGACCCTCGTGTGGGGCGTGGCGCTCGTCGCCAACGGCGCGATCGTCACGGCGGAGCTCGCCGACCTCGCGGTTGACCAGTGCGAGCTCCAGGAGGAGCGCTTCACGCTCATCGCCCCCGACGACTACCGCGGCGACTTCCTGGACATCCGCCTGTGGGACCGCCGCGGCAGCCTGGTCGCGGGCGAGTCGCTCTACGAGTAGACGGCCTCCGCCTCGACCTCCTCCGCGGTCAGCGGGAAGTGGCAGGCGGCCAGCGACCCCGGGCCCTTGGGCTCGAGCGGGGGCTCCTGCTCGCGGCAGCGGTTCTGGACCTTGGGGCAGCGGGTGTGGAAGCGGCACGCCGGCGGCGGATTGGTGGGGCTGGGCACGTCGCCGCTGAGCAGCCGGCGCGCCGGGCCGGCGTGGCGGGGATCAGGGACGGGGACGGCCGAGAGCAGCGCGCCGGTGTAGGGATGGCGCGGGTGACCGTAGAGAGCGTCGGCGTCGGCGAGCTCGACGACCTTGCCGAGGTACATGACCGCGACGCGGTCGCACATGTGCCGCACCACCGAGAGGTCGTGGGCGATGAACACGAGCGTCAGCCCGAGCTCGCGCTGCAGCTCGCGCAGGAGATTGAGGATCTGGGCCTGGATCGACACGTCGAGCGCCGACACGGGCTCGTCGGCGACGATGAGCTTCGGCTTGAGCGCGATGGCGCGCGCCACGCCGATCCGCTGGCGCTGGCCGCCCGAGAACTCGTGGGGGTGGCGGTTGTAGTGCTCGGGGTTGAGGCCGACACGCTCCATGAGCTCGGTCACCGCCCGCCTGCGCTCCCCGTCCCCGGTCTCCAGCCCGTGGATCGAGAACGGCTCGCCGATGATGGTCCCAACCGTCTTGCGCGGGTTCAGCGAGGAGTAGGGGTCCTGGAAGATCATCTGCATCTCCCGGCGCAGCGCCTTGAGCGCCCGTCCCTCCACTTCGCCGATGTCCTCGCCCTGGAAGCGGATGGTGCCGGCGGTCGGATCGAGCAACCGCAGCAGCAGGCGCGCGGTGGTGGTCTTGCCGCAGCCCGTCTCCCCGACGATCCCCAGGGTCTCGCCGGCATGCACGTCGAAGGACACGCCGTCGACCGCACGTACCGCGCCGACAGGCCGCTGGCGGATCACGCCGCGGGTGATCGGGAAGTGCTTGACCAGGTCGCGAACCTCGACCAGTGCCGGCGCGGCGGCGGTCATCTCTCCGCCTGCGCCCCCGTGAGATCGTCGAGGTCGGAGCGGTAGCCCGTCGCCGCCTTGGCCTCCTCGGGCCCGGCGCCGCTCGCCAGCTCGCGCCACAGGGCGCTGCGCACCTCGGGCGCCAGCAGGCAGCGCACCTCGTGGCCGGCGCGGTCGGGGACGGGCTCGAGCGCTGGATGGGTCTCCCGGTGCGCGCGGCGGACGTAGGGGCAGCGCGGGCTGAAGCCGCAGCCCTTCGGCAGCGCGATCGGAGAGGGTGGCCGGCCGGCGATCGGCACGAGCTCCTCGTCGCGCGGACGGTCGAGACGGGGGATCGAGCGCAGGAGCCCCCAGGTGTAGGGGTGCTGCGGGGCGCCGAAGATGACGTCCTTGCTCCCGCGCTCCACCACCTCGCCCGCGTACATGACGGCGATGTCGTCGGCGACCTCGGCCACCACGCCGAGGTCGTGGGTGATGAGCACCACGGCCATCCCGAGCTCCTCGCGCAGCCGGGCGATGAGCGCGAGGATCTGCGCCTGAACGGTCACGTCGAGCGCCGTCGTCGGCTCGTCGGCGATCAGCAGCTGGGGCTCGTTGGCGAGCGCCATGGCGATCATCGCCCGCTGGCGCATCCCGCCCGAGTACTCGTGCGGATAGGCATCCACGCGCCGGCGCGGCTCGGGGATGCCGACGAGGGCCAGCAGCTCCACCGCGCGCTCGCGCGCCGCCGCCTTGCCCATGTCGTCGCGGTGGGTGCGAAGCGCCTCCACGAGCTGGCGCCCGACGCGGTAGAAGGGGTGCAGCGAGGACAGGGGATCCTGGAAGATCATGCCGACCTCCCCCCCGCGCACCTGGCGCAGGTCGTCCTCCGAGGCAGTGGTCAGCTCGCGCCCCTCGAAGCGGATCGAGCCCTCGATGCGCGTCCTGCGCCCGCGGGTGAGGCCGAGGACGGACAGCATCGAGACGCTCTTGCCCGAACCCGACTCGCCGACGATCCCCAGCGCGCCGCCGGCCGGAACGCGCAGCGAGACGCCGCGAACCGCCTGCACCTCGCCGTCGGCGGTATCGAAGCGCACCCATAGGTCATCGATGGCGAGCAGCGCACCGTCGCCGTCCGCCGGCGTCCCGGTCACTGGAACCTCACCCGCGGGTCGAGGAAGGCGTAGAGCACGTCGACGACGAGGTTGGCGATGATGATGAACACCGCGCCGAAGAGCACCGTGCCCTGGATGACCGGCAGGTCGGCGGTCCGGATCGCCGTGTAGGCCAGCCGGCCGATGCCGGGGATGTTGAAGACGGTCTCGGTGAGGATCGCGCCGCCGAGGAGGATTCCGATGTCCAGGCCCAGCACGGTGATCACCGGCGTGATCGCGGCGCGGACGCCGTGGCGCCATACCACGGCCCGCTCGGACAGGCCTTTAGCCCGCGCCGTGCGGATGTAGTCCTCACCGAGCACCTCTGAGAGGTTGCTCCGCAGCAGCCGCGCGTAGAACGCGGCCGCGGTGGCGGCGAGCACGAGCCACGGCAGGATGAGCGAGCCGAACCACGCGGCCGGATCCTGGCTGAAGGGCACGTAGGAGGCCGAGCCCTTGAAGATCGGGAAGCGGCCGATGTCGTCGGCGAACAGGTAGAGGCTCACGAGTCCGAGCCAGTAGACCGGCGCGGAGATCGCGACCAGTGCGGCGCCCATGGACATGCGGTCGATCCACGAGCGTCGACGGGTGGCGGAGATGACGCCAACCGGGATGCCGACGGCCACCCAGACGATCGCGGCGCCCACCACCAGCGACGCCGTCGCAGGCAGGCGGTCGAAGATCTGCTGGCGCACCGGGGCGTCGTTCCTGTAGCTGTAGCCGAAGTCGAAGTGCAGGAGCAGGCGGTCCATGTACTTGCCGTACTGCACGTACCACGGCCGGTCGAGCCCGAGCGTCTGGCGGATCGACTCCAGCAGCGCCTGGTTGCCCGAGCGCCCGCCCGCCCGAAGTACGGCGGGGTCGGCGCTGGGCAGCGCATAGAAGATCACGAACGTCAGGAAGCTGACGACGAGCAGCAGGAAGACCGCCCACAGCAGGCGGCGCGCGATGTAGGTGGCCATGGGTGGATCCGGTCGCCCCGGGCCGCGCCTGTGCAGCCCGGGGCTCGGTTAGGTCAGGTGCTCGCCTACCTCACTTGATCGACGAGAAGCTGACGTTCCAATCCGCGTTCCACTTGTCGATCACGCCCTGCACGTCGGAGGACTCCAGGTTGGCCTGCTTGTCCCAGATCCACGGGACCGCGGCGGCCTGCTCCACGATCATCCGGTTGACCTGCGCCCAGGCCTTCGCGCGTTGTGGCTTGTCGGTGATCTTCTTGGCCGCCTCGATGGCCTTGTTGATGGCCGGCACGTTGAGCTGTGGCCAGTTGTTGTTGTTCTCGGGCACGATCGCCGCACCGTTGAAGTAGGTGTCCAGCGCCGCCTGTCCGTCGGCGAAGTCCGGCAGCGTTCCGACGTTCGGGCACACCGCGACCTTCGCCTTGGGCACGTTGCAGTACCGCGAGTACATGACGTCGTGCGGGACCTGCTTGAGGTCGACCTTGAAGCCGAGCTTCGTGAGCTGGCTCTGGAAGACCTGAGCGGTCTTCCCGCCGACGCCGGAGTCGTCGCCGACCACGAGCAGTGTGAACTTGCTCGGGTCGATCCCCGAGGCGGCCAGGTACTTCTTGGCGACCGCCATGTTCCCGTTGGGGTTGGCGAGATAGTCAACGCCCGTTCCCTTCACGCCGCCGGACTCCTCGAAGCCCGGCGTACCGGGCGGGAGGAAGTGCGTCGCCATGTCGCCGACGACGGGGCCTCCGCGCGTGAGCCGTAAGGCGTTGCGGTCGGAGGCCGCGAGGATCGCCTTGCGGACGTTCAAGTCGTCGAGAGGCTTGACGGTGGTGTTGAGCGAGATGTAGCGCATGCCCAGCGGCGCGAAGTTGATCTGGCTCTTGCGGCGCTGGAGCGTCTGCTTGATGACCGGCGGGTCGGCCGATATGTCGCCGGTGACCATGCCCTTGCCGTTGAGTATCTGCCGCGATGCGACGATGGTGTCCTCATTGCCCATCGAGAACTGGACGCGATCGACGTAAGCCGGGCGGAAATCGGTTGAGGGGGTCCAGTTGGGGTTGCGGACGAGGGTGCCGATCTTGCCCACCTGGTAGGCGATCTTGCCCGACTTGTCGGCCTGCCACATGTAAGGCCCGGTGGACACCTGGTAGTTGCCGTAGGTCGAGGGCGCCTTGGCGTCGTACTTCTTCGCGTAGTCCACCGGAACCGGTGCGGTGACCGGCAGAGAGAGCGCCTCGACGAAGGCGCCGGACGGCTCGCTCAGCTTGAACACGATCGTCTGGTCGTCCGGTGTCTGGATGCCCTTGATGTCGGGGAGCGTCTTCTGACCTGGCTCGGGTGCGCCCTGGATGATCGAGAAGTACGTTCCTACGTACCCGTTCGGAACGGCCGCGGTGAAGGCCCGCTCGATCGCGTACTTGACGTCCTTGGAGGTGGCGGCCCGGTTGACCGGCGGGCTGAACTTGATGTTCGGCTTGAGCTTGACCGTCACCGTTTGTCCGCCATCGGAGAGCACGGGCTGGGACGCCGCCATGTCGGGCGTCGTCAGCGCGAACTGGTCGGGCTTGAACGCGTACAGCGGCCGCTGCGTCGCGTAGGTCATGAGGTAGTCGAACTGGTAATAGACCTCGCCGGGGTCGATGTGCTCGAAGTCGCCCTGCGCGATCACCTTCAGCGTGCCGCCCTTCTTGCCCTTCACGGGCGCGCCGCTGCTGACCCCGCCGTTGTCGTTGCTGCTGGAGCCGCACGCCGCCAGCGCAAGTGCCGTCACTGCGGCGACGGCGAGCCCGAGCGTCCTGCGCGGAAGTAGTGCCATGACCTCTCCTTTCACTTCATCGATCCGATCTGGGGTTGAGCGCGTCGCTTAGCCCGTCGCCGACCAGGTTGAAGGCGAGGACGGTCACGAGCAGCGCCATGCCGGGAAAGAGCAGGAACCACCACGCGGTGTCGAAGGTGCCCTGCGCCTCGGAGATCATCTTGCCCCAGCTTGCGTTCGGCGGCTGGACCCCAACGCCGAGGAACGACAGCGCGGCCTCGAAGAGGATGTTCTGGGGGATTATCAGCGTCGAGTAGACGATGATCGGCGCAACCAGGTTGGGCAGGATCTCGCGGAAGATGATCCTCGTGTTCGACGCGCCCAGCGAGCGCGCGGCCTCGACGAACTCCTTCTCGCGCAGGGAGAGGACCTGGCCACGGATGATCCTGGCGATGTAGGTCCAGTTCACGAAGGCGATCACGAAGATCACCAGAACCGCGCCGGGCTTGACCAGACCGCCGAGGCAGCCGGCCGACGATCCCTTGCCGAACGAGCACGCGGAGGCGACGCCGATCGCCAGGAGCAGGATCGGGAAGGCCAGCAGGACGTCGACCGAGCGCGAGATCGCCGTATCCACCCAGCCCCGGTAGTAGCCCGCGAACATGCCGGAGATGACCCCGATCGTCACGGAGAGCGCGGTGGCGAGGATCGCCACCTCGAGCGAGACGCGTGCGCCGTAGACCGTGCGGGCGAAGACGTCGCGCCCGATCGTGTCCACGCCGAAGGGATGCGCGCTCGACGGACCGGTGGGCAGCCCGAAGGAGTCGAGCGTCGACTTGTCGGGCGCGTTCGGGCCGGGGACCCCGGCGATCTTGATCACCAGCGGCGCGAAAACGGCCACGAGGACGAGCGCGGCGATGATCGCCAGAGCGGCGAGGGCGACCTTGTCCTCGCGGAAGCGACGCCAGAAGAGCTGCAGCGGCGTGCGTGCAACGATCCCTTCGCCTTGATCCGTGGCAAACGGGTTGTCGGCCGCCTGGGGGTCGACGTCCAGCCCGATACTGCTCAAATGCGCTCCTCCTTGTCGCGCGGAGTCTACTGCCGGGTTCGCAAGGGGGAGCCGGGTCCTGCGGCGGGGTCCCGTGGCCCAAGCGTTACCGGCCGGCGGGACCAGCGCGGCCGGCGGGACCAGCGCGAACGACCCAGAGACCGCGCGCGCCCCCCGGCGCACTCCGTCGGTCGAGACCGTCGGTACGATCTCCCCCAGGCCACTACAGCTCGCTCGGTCTGCGTGCCGCAGGCTGTGGTAGAGCCAAAAGCCCCGATAGCTCAGCCGGATAGAGCGACTCCCTCCTAAGGAGTAGGCCGCTGGTTCGAATCCAGCTCGGGGCGCTCTTGGCCGCGCGGGACGACTATCGTCCCGTTCAACATGACCTTTTTTCGGAGTGCGCTGGGCGCCGGGGGCCGGTGCGCACGGGTACGGAGCGCTCGATGGCCTCTCGCCGCCGCGGCGGCGGCGCTCGTCGTCGCCGCATTGCCCGCCGCCGCGCCCGCGGCGACCTACCGCTTTGACCGCAAGTCGGCCACACCCGCCCTGCGCTCGCTCACTGGGCTGCGGGCGCTGAAGCTTGGTCCCGGCGACCGGGTGCTGCTGCGCCGCGGCCAGCGCTGGAAGGGTCCGCTGGCTCCGCTGGGAAGCGGAACCGCCGCGCGCCCCATCGTCGTGAAGGCCTACGGCCGCGGGGCGCGGCCCACCGTGGTGGGCGGCGCGAGCTGTGTGCAGCTCGAAGGCTCATACCTGCTGGTCTCCGGCCTGCGTCTGGGCCCCTGCCGCTTCGCCGGGGTCTCGGTCGGCGGGGTTGGCAACGTCGTGCTCAAGAACGTCATGACCGACAACGTCGCGGGCGTCCACGTGCGCGCGGGCGCCGTGGCCGCTCGGGTCCTGGGCAACCGGATGCAGGACAACAACCGGATGTCGGTTCTGACTCGCGGCGGCAACGACGACTCCGGCGCGTGGGGGGTGCTCGTCAACGGCGACCGGACGGAGGTCGCGGGCAACGTCATCAGCGGGAGCGACGCCTTCTCCTACGACTACGGCCGCGACGGATCGGCGGTCGAGATCTACAAGGCGCGCGACTCCTTCATCCACGCCAACCGATCGATCGAGAACCACGACTTCACCGAGCTTGGTGGCGCGCGCTCGAGAGGCGCGGTCTACGCCTACAACGTCGTGCGGTCCAACCTGCGCGGCGCCAAGGGGCTGATCACGCGTGGAGCCAAAACGGGCTTCGGCCCGGTGAGGGGGACGCGCTTCGAGAACAACACCGTGCTGCTGACCGGCTCGGGCTCCGAGGGGGTCGTTTGCTCGAGCGGCTGCGGACCGTCGATCCTGAGCCTGCGCAACAACATCGTGCAGGCGGCCTACAAGGTGGGCTTTGCGGACGGCCCGATGGACGAGGACAACAACCTGCTGTGGGGTGGCCTGGTCCAGTTCCGCGTCGGCGCCTCGACCATCCGCCGGGCGCCGCGCTTCGCCGCGGCGAGCCGGGGCGACCTGCGCCTGCGAGCGACCAGCCCTGCCGTCGACCGCGGAGTCCGCCTCGGGTACCGCGTCGACGCCGCGGCGGCCCGCGTCCCGCTCGACGGGGACAGCGACGGAGCCGCTGCGCCCGACCTCGGCGCCTACGAGCGCGCCGGCCCCCGCGGCAAGGTCCGGGCGCGAGCCGGGATCTCGATCAAGGCCGTCTGACGCCTCAGCTCTCACCGCCTCAGCGGTCGGGACGCTCCGGGTAGACCTCGTCGATGGTCGTGAGCGCCCGGTAGGGCGCGGGAGCCGCGGCCCTGGCGATCGCCTCGGATCCGCCGGCGAGGCGATCGCAGATGGCCAGCACCCCGCAGACCTCCAGCCCGGCCTCGCGCACCGCCTCGATCGCGCGCAGGGTGGACCCGCCGGTCGTCACGACGTCCTCCACGACCAGGCAGCGCTCGCCCCGGTCGAGCTCGGGGCCTTCGATGCGGCGCCCGAGGCCGTGGCCCTTGGCCTCCTTGCGCACGAAGAACGCCTTCACGTCGGCGCCGCCCGCGAGCGCCGAACAGGCGATGGGGTCAGCGCCCATGGTCAGGCCGCCGACCGCCGTCGCGACGCGCACCCGCGCCTCCTCGGCCACGAGCGCACCGAGCGCGGCGAAACCCGCAGGCCGCAGGATCGCCCGCTTGGCGTCGACCAGGTACTGAGCCCGCGCTCCGCTCGTGAGAACCACCTCGCCGATCACGAGCGCATGCTCGCGCAGCTCGGCGAGCAGCGTCCGCCCGGGGTCAGCGATAGACGTCGATCCGGTCACCGAACCGGATCCAATTCATGATCTGGCGCGAGTAGGTCGTCGGGGTGCGCAGGCACCCGTGGCTCGCGGGGTAGGTCGGCACGTCGGGATAGCCGTGCAGGGCCTCTCCGCCGTTGTAGTAGGTCGAGTTGACCATGCCCAGCGAGTTGACGCCCGGCTGCTTTAGGTAGAAGCGGAAGCGCCCGATGTCGCTACGGAAGCCCGGCTTGCCCGTGCTCGTCGGAACCGTCCGGTACACGCGCCCGTTGGCGTCGATCAGCGAGTAGACCTGACGCGAGATCTGGGCCTCGACGCGGTTGCGGCCGGTCGCGCCGTAGCGCGGCACGAAGCGCCCCGCACCACGGGCCACGCGCGCGAAGATCGCTCGCGACACGGAGAAGTTGCGCGCCATGCGGTTGACCTTTCGGTAGGCCATGATCGCCCAGCGGGTGCGCAGGTCATAGCCTCCGCTGCGCCCGGGCCAGTAGCCCATCGCCGCCAGGTGCTGCTGGAGGAAGCGCATCGCCGCACCCGAGCGGGCTCCGGGGTCCAGGACCGACACCTTCAGCCTCACCCGCGGCGCCGTCTGTCCCTTGGCGACCGGTGCCACGACCACGACGGTCAGCTCGCCGGCGCGCTTGATGCGCAGCGACAACTGAAAGCGTCCGTCCGCGCCGACGCGGGGGCGCCGCGTGAGCGCGGCGCGCTTGTCGCGGTAGACGCGCACGATGACCTTGCCGCCCGCGCCCGTGCGCGCGACGCCCTGCAGCTTCCACGCGCGCCCCTTGAGAACCGCGCGGTCCTTGCCGAACGAGTAGCTGCCGGCGGCCGTGGCCTCCAGCGCGGGCGAGGTCGCCGCAGAGGCCCCGGCGAGGGGAGCGACCATCAGCGCGAGCGGGGCGACGATGGCGGCTAGGAGCAGGCGGAAAGCGCGCATGGGGCGCCGATCCTACTGAGAAATTGACCCTTCGGGAACGCTCGAAGGCGCGCGTGCTCGCGCGACCACCGGGGCCAGGAGCAGCGTCAAGGTCGCAAGCGCACCGATCGTCACCGGTGCGATCTGCCAGGTCCAGTTCTGTGAGGCGCCGTAGGCCACGGAGTTGTTGATCGCGTGGACGGCGATGCAGGGAAGCAGGGAGCCCGTGCGCCAGTAGAGCAGGCACAGAAGCGCGCCGAACATGCCCAGCGGGACCAGGAAGACCGCGGGCGAGGAACCGATGTGCAGGGCCCCGAAGACGGTCCCGGTGATGATCGCGGCGGCCGGAACGCCCTTCCAGTTGCGAAGCGCCGTGAAGAAGAAGCCGCGGAAGAAGACCTCCTCCGCGATTGGCGCGACCACGGTCACCAGCACGCCGACCACCGCTAGCGCGAGCGTGCTGTCCTCGGTCCCCAGGCCGGCGGGAAGGTCGCTGGAGTTGTTGACGTCGACTCCGAGGGCGCGCATCAGGGTCAGCCAGACCGCGGTCAACCCGAGCAGCGCGAGGTAGGTCGCGGCCAGCCATACCACCGCGGGCCCCAGGCGAACCGGCCGCAGGCCGAAGTACCACGCCCCGCGCGCGGCCGTGGTCCTCGTGAGCACCACCGCCGCCCCCACCAGCGCCACGTCCTGGAAGACGGTCGCCGCGATGAGCGCTCCGGGAGGCGGGTCCGCGACGTCGCCGCCGAACAGCGCAGCGCCGCCCAGGGCGATGATCACGCCCCCTACGACGGCCACGGCGAAGCCGGCCACGAAGCCCGCGAACGCCATCCACGGCGGCCACGGGGTCACGGCGCCCCGGTCGGCCCGATCGGGCGCAAGCCCCCGGCGCCGTGGCGGGACACGCGGAGCCGGCGCGCCCTCGGGCAGCTCGGGCAGCTCGGGCGGCGGCCCCGGGTGAGGATGCGCGTAGGACACGGCTCTGAGCTTACGCAGGGCGGCCCACCAGCCCGACGAGCTCGCGCAGGGAGCCGATCGAGGGCACCCCGGGCACGGCCGCGCCCCGCCGCACGAGCAGCAGCGGGCGTATGCCCGCCGCCCGTGCGCCCGCGACGTCCTCCTCGAGCGCGTCGCCGACGTGCAGGGCCTCGTCCGGGCTCACCCCGCCCGCCAGCTCGAGCCCCCGCTCGAAGATCGCACGCGCGGGCTTGGACGCTCCGGCCTCGGCCGAGCTCACCGCTGCGTCGAGCAGCGGCGCCAGCCCGGTGCGCTCGAGCACCTCGTGCAGCGAGACATCCCAGTTGCTCACCGCGACGAGCGTCACGTCCACCGACCGCAGCGCGCGTAGCGCGGGTGCCGCATCGGCATGGGGCCGAAAGCGCAGGGCGCTCAGCAGCGCGTCGAGGACCGCTTCGGGCGGGGCGCCCGCCAGCGCGGGCAGCCGCTCCTGCACCGTGGCGGCGCAGAGCCGGCGCAGGGCCAGCAGACCGGCTGCGTCGCTCCCGTCGAGGTGGCGCGCGCGGTAGACCGAGATCTCCGCGCGCATGGCGTCCGCCGCGTCGCGGCGCGAGACGTCTATACCCAAGCGCTCGCGCAGGGCGGCGCGCAACAGCTCGGCCGGCGGCTCGAGCTCGACCAGCGTGCCCATCACGTCGAGCAGCACGGCCCTGACAGTGCTGCTCCCGGGCATCTGCGGGGGATTTGAGTCCACCGGGCTAGAATCCTCCCTCCGCCGCGCCCCGGCGTGCCAGCGTCCTCATGTCCCGCCGCCAACGCCACAAGCGCCGCCACCGTCACGACGGCCAGGGCCGCGCGTCCCAGGTCCTGCTGCTCTCGCTCGGCGTGCTCGCCGCCGTCGCGGGCATCGGTGCGATCGCCGCCGTCGGCTACGTGCTCTCGATCGCCGCGACGGCACCTGACATCAACAGCCTCAAGCCGGTGGACAAGGGCGCGGTGTCCTCGGTCTACGCCGCCAACGGGGAGCGGCTCGGGTTCATCCAGTCCGACGAGCTGCGCACGCCGGTCGAGGGCGCCTCGATCCCCAAGGTCGTCAAGCAGGCGACTGTGGCCATCGAGGACCGCCGCTTCTACAAGCACGGCGGGGTCGACTACCCGGGCATCGTCCGTGCCGCGATCGACAACCTCAAGTCCGGCAAGACCGTGCAGGGCGGGTCGACGATCACCATGCAGCTCGTCCGCAACCTCGCCTACGTCTCCACCGAGCGCACCTACCAGCGCAAGATCAAGGAGGCCAAGCTCGCCGACGAGCTCGAGAAGGAGCGCTCCAAGACCTGGATCCTCGACGAGTACCTCAACAGCGTCCCCTACGGCACGGTGAACGGGCGCTCGGCGATCGGCATCGAGGCGGCCTCGCGGCTGTTCTTCGACAAGCCCGCGCGGCGCCTCAAGCTCAAGGAGGCCGCGCTGCTCGCCGGGCTGCCCCAGGCCCCCTCGGACTTCAACCCGTTCACGAACGCGGGTCAGGCCAAGGCACGGCGCAACGAGGTACTGACCAACATGGCCAAGGAGAAGATGATCACCGCCGCCCAGGCGCAGCGCGCGATGGATTCGCCGCTGGGCGTAAGGCCCAACGACTACTACACGCGCACGAAGGAGAACTACTTCTTCGACTACGTCAAGCAGGAGCTCATCGACCGCTACGGCGCCAACACCGTGCGTCGCGGGGGGCTGAAGGTCTACACCACCATCGACCTGGGCCTCCAGCAAGCCGCGCGCAACGCGATCGCCGGGCGCCTCGGTGATCCGAGCGATCCACGCTCGGCGATCGTGTCGGTCGATCCCAAGAACGGCTGGATCCGCGCCATGGCCGCGTCCAACGACTACCGGCGCTCCAAATACAACCTCGCCGCGCAGGGCCGCCGCCAGCCCGGCTCGACGTTCAAGGTCATGGTTCTGATGACCGCCCTGCGCAAGGGGATCAACCCCGACACGACGACCTACACCTCCAAGCCGCTCGACATCAATGACCCGCGCTACGGGCCGTGGAAGGTCAAGACCTACAGCGGCGGCTACGGCGGGACCATGAACCTCGTCCAGGCGACGCTTCAGTCCGACAACACCATCTACGCCCAGCTCATCCTCGACGTCGGCCCCGAGGCGGTGAAGGAGACCGCCCGGATGATGGGCATCACCTCCAAGCTCAACGGCTACCCCGCTGAGGGACTGGGAGGCTTGGAACGAGGGGTCTCCCCGCTGGAGATGGCTACGGCCTACGCGTCGATCGCCAACGGCGGCTACCGGGTGCGGCCGATCGCCATCCGCAAGATCGTCTTCCCGGACGGCACGGTCAAGGACCTCGGCAAGGCCAAGCGCAAGAAGGAGTTCAGCGACGCGATCACCTCCAAGGCGACCAGCATCCTCGAGCAGAACATCCAGAAGGGCACGGGCACCCAGGCGAACATCGGCTGCCCCGCCGCGGGCAAGACGGGAACGACCGACAACTACACCGACGCGTGGTTCGTCGGCTTCACCCCTCGCCTGGCGACGTCGACGTGGGTCGGCTACCCGCAGTCCACGCAGGTCTCCATGGACAACGTACGGGGGATCCGCGTCGCCGGCGGCACCTTCCCGGCCGAGATCTGGGGCGATTACATGAAGACGGCGAAGGGGAGCTTCTGTGGCGGCTTCCCGTCGCCGAGCAGTTCCTTCCAGGGCCAGAGCTACAACAAGGGCTACGCGGGCGGCAGCGGCAATGACGGCGGGACCAACGGCGGTGGTGGAGGCGGCGGAGGCAACTCCGTGGACAATCCCGGCCGTGGTGGCGGTGGTGGCGGTGGCGGTGGCGGGGGCTACGATCCCAACCTCTACGACTCGCCCCCGCAGGGCCCACCGGGCCAGTAGTCTCCGGCGCCGTGCCCAAGGAAGAGAAGGTCGAATTCGAGGGCGAGGTCGTAGAGGCCCTGCCCAACGCCATGTTCCGCGTGCAGCTCGACAACGGGCATACGGTGCTGGGGCACGTCGCGGGCAAGATGCGCCGCTTCAGGATTCGCATCCTGCCGGGCGATCGCGTGCGCGTCGAGGTCTCTCCCTACGACCTCGACCGCGCCCGGATCGTCTACCGGCATCGCTGAGCTGGCGCTGATCGCGGCGATCGAGGCGGCGCTGGGCCGTCGCGAGGGCAGCCGTGTCGTCCGCTGGCTGGGAGACGACGCCGCGGTGATCCGCGCAGGCGCCTTCGCCGTGACCTCGGTGGACACGATGGTCGACGGGGTTCACTTCCGGCGCGCCCAGCTCTCACCCGAGGACATCGGCCATCGCGCGCTGGCCGGCGCGCTGTCCGACCTCGCCGCGATGGGCTGCGGCCCAGGCGAGGCGTACCTGGCAGCCATCCTCCCCGACGACCTCGACGACGAGGGGGTGATCGGTCTGCATCGGGGCGCCGAGGCGCTGGCCGTGGCGACCGGGACGACGGTCGCGGGAGGGGACGTCACCGCGGGCCCGGTGCTGGCGCTGGCGGTCACGGTGACCGGCTGGGCGCAGAGCGCCGAGGCGCTGGTCGGCCGCGACGGCGCGCGACCCGGAGACCGGGTCGGAGTGACGGGGGCCCTCGGGGCTCCGGCCGCCGGCCTCGCGATCCTGGACGGCCGGGCGAACGGCCCGGAGGGGATGGTCGACCGCTACCGGCGCCCGCAGCCGCGCCTCGCCGAGGGCGTCGCGCTCGCGCGCGCGGGCGCGCACGCGATGATCGACCTCTCCGACGGTCTCGCCTCGGACGCTGCGCGCATGGGCGAGCGCAGTGGCGTGCGCCTCGAGGTCGACCTCGAGGCGGTGCCACTGGCCGCAGGCGTCACCGAGGTCGCCGAGCAGCTGGGTGAGGATCCACGGCTGCTTGCGGCCGGCTGGGGCGAGGACTATGAGCTGTGCCTGTGCGCACCGCCCGACGCCGCCGCCGGCATGGCCGGCGTCGCATGGGTGGGCGCGGTGCAGGAGGGCGAGCCGGGTGCCGTGCTGCTCGACGCGGGCCGCGCGCTGCCGTCCCGCGGCTTCGAGCACCGCGCGCGCTAGCGCGCCGCGGCCTCGCCCACGCCGCGCCAGGCCCCGCGCGCGCGGAACGCCTGGCGGAAGCTCGACCCGTTGCCACGCGCACGCCTGAGGATGGCGTCGGCGACCTCCCTCTCGTCCACGATGTACTCCGCCCGGGCGACACGCGCGCTGAGGTCCTTGAGGTCCTTGAGGTCCATTGCTCTCCTATCGCTCGCCGCGCAGCGGAGGGTGAGAACCGGACGCCTCAGCTGGACGTGCGTCTTGGGGTCTGGACCCCACCGAGGACCGGTCCGTCAGGCCTTGAGGGCCGCCCCGCGCGCCTGACTGCTCACGAGCCGGGCGAAGACCACGATCCGCTGCGCAGCGCTGTAGAGCGGGTGGCACGCGGTGAGGACCAGGCGGCGATCGCCCGGCACGCTGCGCAGCACGCCGAGCGCGGTCGGGGCGACGACGCGCGTGGAGAACACGCTGTAGACGAAGCGCCCGTAGGGCATGTCGAGCTCGACCCTGCTCCCGTTGCGCAGCTTGTCAATGTTGCGAAACGGAGCGAGGTACGTCGTGCGATGCCCGGCGAGGGCGGTCGTGCCGCTCAGTCCGGGAAGCGAGGTGTCGCGGTAGCGGCCCGGGCCGAGGCGCAGGTCGCCGGCGTTGGTGCCCTCAACGAAGACGAAGCTCGTGTGGATCCGCGGGATGCGAATCCGCCCCACGGGCTTGCCGTCGCTCAGGTCGATACGCATGCGCCGCGCGAGGAAGGCCATGCGGCGCTTCTGGGTGCGGAGCTTCGCCAGGGTTTGCCTGTCGGCGAGCGCCGGGGCGGTGCCCTCGGCCGCCCGCAGCTCGCCGTCCAGCCGGTTCTGCTGGTGACGGGCGTAAAGGGCGGAGAGCGGCTCCTGCCAGACCAGGGTGAGGCCCGCGTCGACGATCACGAGCACGCCTACGGCGATGATCGCCAGCGACAGGCCGCTGAGCGCACGGCGCATCCGCATCCTCCTCAGTATGGCGCTCGCTCTATCGGCGCAGCGCCGACTCCGTTCCGCCCAGAGACCCCCGGCGGCCAGCGTGGCGCTGCGGCCCGCGGGTGACCCACGGCTCCGTCGCCTCCGGCGTCGGGCGTCGACGCAGGATGGCCAGCACGCTGAGCAGGCACCCGCCCAGCAGCGACCACGCGAGAACGCCGCCAAGGCCGACCCCTCCACCCGCGACGAGCAGGAAGAGCATCCACGCCAGCTCGCCGGCGCTCATCGCGAACTGCTGCATGTAGACGAGGGCGACGAGCGCGAGCGGCACGGCGAGGGCCAGCACCGAGGCGGCTGCGGCGGCCAGCCGCGGGATGCGCGGCTGCGGGTCGACGCAGAGCGTCCACACGTGCAGGGCGGTCAGGAGGAACGCAGCCGTATAGGGATTGGACAGCCACACCACCCCCACGACCGCCACCAGCAGGAGCGCGACTGCCGCGCCGGCCCCGCCCTGCTCGGGCGCGCCGCTCACCCTCAGCGCACGCAGCGCGAGCGGGCGCACCGCGAGCCAGCCGGCGATCCAGACGAGGCCTACGCCGCCCATGGCGGCGAGCGCTCCCCTGTCCAGAGGCAGCGCGTCCGCCGGCGCGGGCGCGCCCGGCGCCGCGAGCACACCAACGAAGCGCAGCGCCCAGGCCGCCGCTGCAGCCATGAGGAAGGGCAGAGCGCCGGTGAGCGCCCAGCGCAGCCACATGCCCACTGCCTGGCGGCGCCGGCGCATGCGCGCGAAGCCGTCGACCGCCGCCAGCAGCGCGGGCAGGATCAGCAGGCCGGTCACCATGCGCACCGCCCAGCCGGGCAGGACCTTGGTCTGGACGCCGAGGTCGGCCGTGGGGCGGTCGACCTGCCGCGCGTCGTCGACTGCGCCGACCGTGCGCAGGGCGGCGCGTCCGAAGGACTGAAGGCGCTTGCGCGAGACGTCGGCCTCGGCGCCGGGCCCTCGCTCGCCGGTGGCGGAGAGCAGCACGGACGGCAGGCCGCGCTCGTTCGCCTCGCCCTGCTCGGAGAGGGTGAGGGGGAAGGCGAGACGAGCGACCCGGCTCGCCAGCCGGTAGCCGCCCGGCCGCAGGCCGACCTCGGCCCGCAGCGCCGCGCGCACCCCGTCCATGAGCGGTGCGGGCGCTGCGCCGAGCCCGTTGGAGAAGCCGACGACCAGCGGCCGGCGGGTCTGCGCCCCCCCCATGTCGCCCAGCACGATGACCGCCTGCACGGGCCCGCCGGGATCCTTCGCGAACTCGCGCGCCCCGGCCAGGCCGGCGCTCGCGCCGCTCGTCGACACGAGCACCAGCGTGTGGCGGAGCGAGCGGCCCACCCGGAACACGCGGGCGAGCTCGAGCAGCGCGGCGGTGGAGGAGAGCTGCGCGGTGGAGCCTGCCTGGAGCGCGTCGCGGTGGCCGATGACGACGATGCGCCGAGGATCCAGGCCCTGGCGCACACCCACCACGTTGATGAGCCCACGCTCCCCGTCGGCTGTCTGGGCGTCGAAGCGGTGCGTGCTCACGTCGAACTCGCCGCCCACGCGCAGCGACGCGGCCACCCGCCCGGCCAGCCGCGCGTCGCCGGCGCTGCCCGGCCGGCGGTCGGGATAGCTCCTTCCGAGCGCCTCGAGCTCGGCGATGGCGCGCCTTCCGTCGAAGGCGTCCGGGGCCAGCGGCGCCGCAGGTATGGGCCGCTCCCTGCTCTGCAGGGCGAACGCCGCGACGACCATGGCGAGGACCGCGGGCAGGAAGGCGGCGCGGTAGATCCTCAGGTCGAGCACGGCAGCGCAGCGTAATGGTCGCTCGCACCGGCCCCTGGGTGTTCCGTCCCAGGACCGCTCCACCCGCACCTCTAAGCTGTTGGTGGGTCAACCATGGGCGACAGGTCGCACCGCATCCTGCTCGTGGACGACGAGCGCACGGTCCAGACACTCCTCTCGTTTCCGCTTCGCAGAGACGGCTATGAGGTGGTGGCAGCCGGAGACGGTCGTGAGGCGCTCGACCGCTTCGCCGAGCAGCCCTTCGACCTGGTGGTGCTGGACGTCATGCTGCCCCACGTCGACGGCCTGGAGGTGTGCCGGCGGCTGCGTGCGCGATCGGCCGTGCCGATCATCATGCTCACCGCGAGGTCGGAGGAGATCGACAAGGTGCTGGGCCTCGAGCTCGGCGCCGACGACTACATCACCAAGCCCTTCTCCCTGCGCGAGTTCCGCAGCCGCGTCAAGGCGGCGCTGCGCCGCGCCGACCTCAGCCGACCGAACGGCGGCGCCTCCGAGGAGCCCGCCCTGGAGGCGGCCGAGCTTCGCATCGAGCCGGCCAAGCGCTCGGTCACGGTCCGCGGAGGCGAGATCAAGACGACCTTCGTCGAGTTCGAGCTGCTGCTGGCCATGGCCGGCAGCCCCGGCCGTGTGTTCACCCGCGACATGCTGCTCCAGCGCATCTGGGGAGACTCGTCCTACCGCGACCCGCGCACCATCGACGTCCACATCCGCCACCTGCGCGAGAAGCTCGAGCACGACGCCAAGGAGCCCGAGTACATCTTCACCGTGCGAGGGGTGGGCTACCGCTTCCGCGACACGGGTTAGCCGCACGGCTTGCGCTCGATCCGCAACCGCTTGGCCCTGCTCTTCGCGGCGATCACCGTCGGGGCGATCGCCGTCGTGTACTTCTACGTCGTCCCCCAGCTCGAGACGCGCCTGCGCAACGAGAAGCTCGAAACGCTGGCCGCCGCCGCGCGCCTCTACTCCGAGCCGCTGGTCAAGGTCATCGGGACCAATACGCCCCGTCCGCTGCGTGACCAGAGGGTCCGCCAGGCCGCGAGCCGCTCCAACGCCCGGGTCACCCTGTTGCGGGTCGTCCGCGGCACCGAGGGAGTGCAGCTCTCGCCGATATCCGACTCCGCCCAGCGGCCCAATCTGGTGGACCTCCAGTTTCAGATCGCGCTGGAGGCGGTCGCCGACAGGCGTACGGTCACTGGCTCTGAGGCCAGCAGCGCGGGGCGCCTCGGCCAGGCGGCAAAGCCGCTCATGTACGCGGGCAGGGTCGAGCAGGTCGCGGTCTTCTCCGCGCCGCTCAGCGACGTAGCCGACACCGTCGGGATCATTCGCCGCCAGATCCTCGTCGCGGGGCTCATCGCGCTCGGGATGGCGACACTTGCCGGCTATCTCGTGGCGCGCGCTCTCTCGGTTCGCATCAAGCGCCTCGAGCAGGCGGCCGACAAGGTCGCCGGCGGCGACTTCTCCGGGCGCATCCCGGTGGAGCGCGACGACGAGCTCGGCCAGCTCGCGCTGGCCTTCAACGACATGCAGGCCCAGCTCAAGCAGCTCGACGACGCGCGCAAGCAGTTCATCGCCACGGCCTCGCACGAGCTGCGCACGCCGATCTTCTCCCTGTCGGGCTTCGCCGAGCTGCTGGCCGAGGAAGAGGAGCTCGACCCCGAGACCCGTCGCCAGTTCATCGCACAGATCTCCGAGCAGTCCGAGCGCCTGAGCGGCCTCGCGACTGATCTCCTCGATCTCTCGAGGCTGGAGGCCGGCTCCCTTGACCTTCGCCCCGAGAACGTCGACGTGTCCGACATCGCGCGAGTGGTCAGCTCGGAGTTCGCCCCCGCCCTGGCACAGCACGATTCGCCGCTGCGCCTCGAGATGCCCGCCGAGCCCGTCGACGCCGTGTGCGATCCCGATCGCGTGGCGCAGATCGTGCGCATCCTGATCGACAACGCGATCCTCCACACGCCCCCGGGCACCGACATCGAGTTAAGCGCCGAGTGCGAGGACGGCGTCGTGCGCCTCTCCGTCCACGACGAGGGCCTGGGCATCCGCCGCAGCATGTTCGGCCGGATCTTCGAGCCCTTCTTCACCTCCCGCCCCCAGGGCTCCGGGCTGGGACTGACGATCGCCCGCGAGCTCGCCGAGCGCATGGACGGCCGGCTCGACGTCGAGTCCGCCCCCGGCCGCACGACCTTCACGCTCGAGCTTCCCGCCTAAGCTTCGCTCCGTGCGCGACCTCGCCGTCGAGCTGGCCGACCGGCTGCGGGAGCGGGTGGCGCCCGCACTCGGCGCCCACGCCGGCCGCGCGCACGTCGGCGGAGGCGACGGAGGCGACGTCACCTTCGCGATCGACGAGGAGGCCGAGCGCGAGGTCGAGGCGATGGTCGCCGAGCGTGCCCCGGACGTCGCCGTGTACACCGAGGACCGCGGGCTGGTCGAGCCCGCCGGTCCCGCCGAGTGGGTGCTGGTGGTCGACCCCATCGACGGCACTCGGCCGGCCATGGCCGGCTTCGAGGCGGCCTGCGTATCGGTGGCGCTCGCCCGCATGGGCGACGGCGAGCCGCGAATGGGCGACGTCGAGGTCGGCGTCGTCACCGAGATCAAGTCCGGGGCGCGCTTCGTCGCCGAGCGCGGCCTGGGGCTGCAGGCGAGCGTTCCCGTCGCGCTCAGCGCCAACGAGGACCTGGCGCGGCTGTTCTGGGCCTATGGGCTGCGCGGGCGCCCGGCGCGCGCGTACGCCGAGGTGCTGGGCGAGCTGCTCGACGGCTCCTCGACCGGCGGGGGCACCTTCGACCTCGGCGCCGCGACCTACGACATGACCCGCGTGGTCACCGGCCAGCTCGACGCCTACGTGGAGCCCGGCCCGCTGATCATCGAGAGGCTTCCGGCGATGCGAGCGCAGTTCGAGCGGGTCGGGGGCGGCGCGGTGCTCAACAACGCCCCCTACGACCTCGCTGCGGGCGCGCTGTGCGTCAGCGAGGGCGGGGCGATCGTCACCGACGCGGCCGGGCGCCCGCTCGACGACCGGCCGTTGCTGGGCTCGGGGCCCGAGCATCAGATGTCGGTGATCGTGTCCGCCAACCCGGCCTTGCACCGGGCGCTGGTCGCTGCGGTGCAGCGCGGCGTCGAGCGCCTCCGGGCGACGCTGGGCTGAGGCGCCGGGGAGCCCCACCGGCCGCCGCCAGTGCGGCGGGTATCGTGCGAGCGTGCTCCAGCCCGTCGCCGTCGGCCACAAGAGCCTGGCCGACTACACGCACATAGTCGGCCGGCCGCTCGTGGAGGAGATACGCGCGCTGGCCGAGCCGCTGAAGGGCCGGCGCATCGCGCACCTGTCGGCCACGTCGTTCGGCGGCGGGGTCTCAGAGATCCTCTACACGCTCGTGCCGCTCATGCGCGACGTCGGCCTGGAGTGCGAGTGGCAGGTCATCTACGGGCGCGAGGACTTCTTCAACGCGACCAAGGTGCTCCACAACGCCCTGCAGGGCAACCCGCAGGACCTGACGGGCGAACAGTGGGACACCTGGCGCCAGTACAACCACATGAACGCGCGCGAGCTGGCCGAGGGCTGGGACGTGTGCATCGTGCACGACCCGCAGCCCGCGGCGCTGCTCTCGCTGGCCCCGGAGAAGGCTCGCCGCTGGGTCTGGCGCTGCCACATCGACCTCTCCACGCCCAACGCCGACACGATCGAGCGGTTGCGGCCCTTCCTCGCCGAGTACCCGGTGACGGTGTTCCACATGGCCGACTATGTGCCGGCGGGGATGAACGGCACGGCGAGGATCATGCCGCCGGCCATCGACCCGCTCGCCCCGAAGAACATGGCGCTCTCACGCGAGGACGCCGCATACGTCTGCGACCAGTTCGGGATCGACGTCGAGCGGCCGCTGATCTGCCAGGTGTCGCGCTTCGATCCCTGGAAAGATCCGCTGGGGGTGATCGACGCATATCGCATCGTCAAACAGAGCGTGCCGGACGCGCAGCTCGCACTGGTCGGCTCGATGGCCACGGATGATCCCGAGGGCTGGGACTTCTTCAACGACACGATCGCCCACGCCGACGGAGACCCCGACGTCCACATCCTCAACAACTTCAACAACGTCGGCTCGATCGAGGTCAACGCCTTCCAGTCGCACTCCGACGTCCTGATCCAGAAGTCGACCCGCGAGGGCTTCGGGCTGACCGTCTCGGAGGCGATCTGGAAGGCGCGGCCGTTCATCGGCGGCGACGTCGGCGGGATCCCGCTGCAGATCGAGGACGGCCGGACGGGGTTCCTGGTCGACAGCGTCGAGCGGTGCGCACAGCGCTCGCTCGAGCTTCTCTCAGACCCCGAGCTCGGGCGCGGGCTTGGGCTCGCCGGCAAGGAGCACGTGCGCCGCCACTTCCTGATGCCGCGGTTGCTGCGTGACTGGCTGCGGGTGTTCTCAGACGGCGACGGGGCGAGGGCATGACCGAGGCGGCCCCCCTCGTCCTGGTCTCCAACCGCGGGCCGGTGACCTTCGGGCCGGGCGACGAGGTCAAGCGCGGCGGCGGCGGGCTGGTCACGGCGCTGACCGGCCTGGCGTCCCATCGCGACGCGGTGTGGATCGCCTCGGCGATGAGCGAGTACGACGTTCGCCGCGCCGACGATGCGGGAGGCAAGCCCTTCGTCGTCGAGTCCCCGCGGGGCGGGCAGTACCGGATCCGCCTGGTCTCCTCCGACGACGAGGCCTACGACCGCTTCTACAACGTCTTCGCCAACCCGATCCTGTGGTTCATCCAGCACTACCTGTGGGACCTCTCCAACGCCCCGGACATCCGGCGCCAGGAGGTCGAGGCCTTCGAGTTCGGCTACAACGTGGTCAACGAGGACCTCGCGCGGGCCGTCGTGGAGGAGATCGAGGGCGTCGAGGAGCCCGTGGTGATGGTCCACGACTACCACCTCTACACGCTCCCGGCGCTGGTCCGTCGCGCGCGGCCCGACGTGTTCCTGCATCACTTCATCCACATACCGTGGACGCAGCCGGATGCGTGGCGCGTGCTTCCCCGGCCGGTGCGCTCCGGGCTGTACGACGGCCTGCTGGCGAACGACATCATCGGCTTCCACACGCGCGCCTACCGGCGCAACTTCCTGCTGTGCTGCAGCGACCTGATGGGCTACGAGGTGGACTTCGAGCAGGGGGTGGTGCGGGTCGGCGACCGCGAGGTCTGGGTGCGCGCCTACCCGCTGCCGATCGATTGGCGGGCGACGCGCTCGATCGCCGATCGCGAGGAGGTGACGGAGTTCGAGCGCGAGCTGCTGCGTCGCCGCCGCGAGCATCTGGTGCTGCGCGTCGACCGTGCCGACCTGTCGAAGAACGTGCTTCGCGGCTTCACGGCCTTCGACATCTTCCTCGAGCAACACCCGGAGTTCCGCGAGAAGGTCACCTTCATCGCGCAGATGATGCCCTCGCGGACCGACGTGCCCGAGTACGCGGAGTACCTCGAGCGCATCGAGGCGCTTGTCGCCGTCGTCAACCACCGCCACGGGACTCCGGACTGGATGCCGATCCAGCTCAAGCTGCGCGACGACCTCGAGGAGGCGTTCGCGGCCTACAAGCACTACGACGTGCTGATCGTCAACGCGATGTTCGACGGGATGAACCTCGTCGCCAAGGAAGGCCCGCTGGTCAACGAGCGAAACGGCGTCTCGGTCCTGTCGGAGAACACCGGCGCGCACGAGGAGCTCGGCGAGTTCTCGCTCTCCGTGAACCCCTTCGACGTCCAGGAGACGGCGGACTCCATCCACGCGGCGCTGACGATGGCCCCCGCCGAGCGCGAGCGCCGCCGCTCGGGCCTGGAGCGCATCGTCACCCAGCGAGATCCCGGCGACTGGATCGACGACCAGCTCGCCGACATCCGCAAGAAGGCGGCTGGGAAGTAGCAGGCTGGCGGCTGGCCGGGCGGCGGCGGGTGCGCCGGCCGCAAACGGCACTCGGCCACAGTCCCCTTCCCCTCGTCGCAGCAGGTCGGCCTTGCCGTGGCGACGAAGGGCTACCTACCGCTCGGCTGTCTTGCGGTAGCGCCACACGGCCAGCGGCGCGAACACGGCGATGATGGCCAGCGACCAGGCGACCGACTGCCACAGGCTGCCTCCGGGCGTGCCCACCCACAGCTCGCGCATCTCGTCGACCACCACGGTGAACGGGTTCACCTCAGCGAACCACCGCAGGGGCCCCGGCAGGGTGTTGGTGCCGCCGGCGATCCCGAGGAACGCGAACACCCACGAGAAGGCGTATCCGAACAGGACCAGCAGCAGGATCCCGGTCACGATCTCGGCGATGCTCGCGTGGAACGAGAACCCGACGATCAGGCCGGTGACCACCAGGATCGTCATCGACATCAGGTTCGTGGCGACGTCGGAGAACGTGCGGCCGGCGAGCAGCGCCGCGCGCGCCATCGGCAGGGAGCGGAAGCGGTCGATCAGGCCCTTGTTGAGGTCCTCTGCCAGGCCCATCGCCGTCACGAAGCCTCCGAAGGCGATGTTCTGGACGATTATCCCGGGGATCAGGAAGTCCTTGTAGCTGGCGTAGCCAGGTGTGCTGATCGCGCCGCCGAACACGTAGACGAAGAGCAGCACGAACATGATCGGCTGGATCGTGAACGCGGTGAGCAGGTCGGGCTGACGCGGCAGGCGCGGACGAGGTTTCGCTCCGCCATGATCAGGGTGTCGTTGACCAGCCGCCTCATGCCGCCACCTCCTCTGCCTCCTCTGCCTCCTCTGCCTCCTCCCGGGGTGTGTCACAGATCCGCCCGGTCAGGGACAGGAAGACGTCGTCCATCGTCGGTGTGCGCACGCCGATGTCCTCCACACCGACGCCTCGGTCTCCCAGCCGCTGCACGGCCTCGACGATCGTGCCGTTGCGCTGGCGGACGGCTAGCGTGACCGTGTCGCCCTCGACCACCGGCTGCTCGTCGGACAGCGAAGCCAGCGCCGCGACTGCCTGCGAGCCCTGGGCCGGGTCTTCGAGCTTGACCTCCAGGCGCTCGCCGCCGACCCGGTGCTTGAGCTCGGTCGGGGTGCCCTGGGCGATCACCTTGCCGTGGTCGATCACCGCGATGTCGTCGGCCAGGCGGTCGGCCTCGTCCAGGTACTGGGTGGTGAGCAGCACGGTGGTGCCGTCGGAAACCAGGTCCTCGATCATCGCCCACAGGTCCAGCCGGCTGCGCGGATCCAGGCCGGTGGTGGGCTCGTCCAGGAACAGGACCGGCGGCTCGGCCACCAGCGCGGCGGCGAGGTCCAGCCGGCGGCGCATGCCGCCCGAGTACTTCTTGACCACCCGGTCGGCGGCGTCGGTGAGCGAGAAGCGCTCGAGCAGCTTGGCGGCCCGTGCCTTGGCTTCCCTGCGCTTCATGCCGTACAGGCGCCCGACCATCACCAGGTTCTCCTCACCGGTCAGGCTCTCGTCCAAGGAGGCGTACTGGCCCGCCAGGCCGATGTGCTCGCGCAGTCGCGCCGGCTCGCGCACGGCGTCGATGCCGGCCACCTCGATCTCACCAGCGTCGGGGGCCTGCAGGGTGGTGAGCACCCTTACCGCGGTCGTCTTGCCCGCGCCGTTGGGCCCCAGCAGGCCGAACACGGTGCCCGGTGCGACCTCGAAGTCGACCCCGTCGACCGCGCGCACGTCGCCGTACGTCTTGACCAGTCCGGAGACCCGTATGGCCGGGCCGCCGCCGACCCGAATGTTCGTCGAAGTGCTCACGACCTGAGGATGCAACATCGGCGCGGTGTTTGACATACGGGCAACCCTACAGCTGGTTTAGGTCACATTCTGACCGCAATTCCTGCGATCCTTTGAGCTCTCGTGACGCCCACATCGGGACGCCTCCTGCGACTGCTCTCCCTCCTCCAGGCGCGGCGCGACTGGCCGGGCGACGAGCTGGCGCGCCGGCTCGAGGTCTCGGGACGAACGGTCCGGCGCGACATCGAGCGGTTGCGCGAGCTCGGGTATCCCGTGGAGGCGACCACCGGACCCGACGGCGGCTACCGGCTGCGGGGGGGCACGGCCATGCCACCGCTGCTGCTGGACGACGAGGAGGCGGTGGCGATCGCCGTTGGCCTGCGCACCGCCGCGGGTGCGTCGGTGAGCGGCATCGAGGAGACCTCGGTGCGGGCGCTCGTCAAGCTCGAGCAGGTCCTCCCCCCGCATCTCCGGCGGCGGGTGAACGCCCTGGGCGCGGCTACGGCCACCCTTCCGCCCCCGGCTTCGGGCCCGCGTGTCGATCCCGGGGCGCTCACGGTCATCGCCGGAGCGTGCCGCGACTCCGAGCGCCTGCGCTTCGGCTACCGCCGCCGCGACGGCTCGGAGAGCCGCCGCCAGGTCGAGCCGCTCTCGCTGGTGCACCTGGGACGGAGGTGGTACCTCGTGGCCTGGGACTGCGAGCGTGAGGACTGGCGCACGTTTCGCCTCGACAGGATCGACCGGGTGCCCGCGGCGGGAGGTCGCTTCACGGCGAGGCAGCTGCCCGGCGGCGACCCGGCCGCCTATGTGGCCCAGAGCCGCTCGGCGGCGACCTACCGTCACGTGGCGCGCGTGCTCCTGCACGACTCGGCCGAGGGGATCGCCGAACGCCATCCGTTCACGCGAGCGCAGCTCGAACCCCTCGAGGACTCGACCTGCATCTACACGACCAGCGACGACTCGCTGGAGTGGCTGGCCCTGCGGATCGGGTTCCTCGGCGTCGACTTCGAGGTCCAGGAGCCCCCGGAGCTCGTGGAGTGGTGTGAGGCGCTGTCGCAGCGTTACGCGCGCGCGTCTGCGGTAGCTCGCCCCTGAGCCCCTCTCTATTCGGGAAGGAACTCCCCGCCATCGTCTGAGGGCGGGGGGTCGGGCGCCGGGGCCGGTCGCGGTGGCGAAGCCGGGGCGGGGCGCGGGCGCGGCTTGGGCGCCGGGGTCGGCGGGGGAGCGGCAGCTGGCGGCATACCGGCCGGACGCGACGGCGAAGCGCTCGGGGCCGGATGCGACCGCGCGGGCGCCTGTGCCCGGGACTCAGGTCGCCGGTCGCGCCGCTTCCTGCGGCGAGTGCCCTTTCGACCGCCCCTTCGCCGACCGCCGTTCAGCCCCTGACCCGCTCGTCGGTTGGCGCCGCGCCGCCGGCCGCTGGACCTCGGCCTGCGACCTCCCCGGCGCCGCTTGCCCCGGGCAGAGCGGCCACTGCGTCGCCGCGCCGGCCCGGCACTCCCCTCGTCGCGCGCCCTCGCGCCCGTCGTCGCGCCCTGCCTTCCACCGCCCGGGTCCTGCGCCGGCGTCGGGAGCGGCAGCGTCACGTCCGCCGGCAGCGTCGGGCCGCCTGACGACAGCGCCGGCCACGCGATCACCGCCGCGACGGCGACAAGCAGTGCCGCCGCGCGGGCGACGTTGCCCCAGCGGATGCGCTCGCGCAGCGGCGCACGGGCCCCGTTGAGCGGGTCGCGGTCCATGCTCGCCGTAGGCGCCGGCCGCCCGTTTCTCGCCCCCTGCCCGGGGCGCGTTGCTATGGTCCGCCGCCGCCGATGAGCCCGACCTATGACCTCATGCTGATGCTCGACACCGAGGTCGACGACGAGCGCCGCGACAAGATCCTCTCCGACGTCGAGGCCGCGATCGCGGGTCAAGGCACGGTCGTAGGCCGCCACGACTGGGGCGTGCGCCCGCTCAGCTTCGAGATCCGCCACAAGACCGACGCGGACTACCACCTGTTCCAGTTCGACGGCCCGGCCGAGCTCCTCGAGCAGCTCGAGCGCTCGCTGCGCATCACCGACGGAGTGGTCCGCTTCCGGATCATCAAGCTGCGGCCGGGTACCCCGCCGCCGCCGGATGGCCGCATAGAGCGCGCGCCCGAGCCCGCCGCGAGCTAGCGCACCCGCGCTTCATCAAGCGTCCGCAACAACTCTGCGGAGATTGCAGCGTCGAGTTCGGTGGCCGCCGCCGGCGCCGCTAGGCTCCGCCTTCGAATCGACGAGTCTTGCGCAGCGGCCCGTGGGGTCGCCGAAAGGAGCATCGTGGCCGCCACCAACATCAACCGCATCGTTCTCACCGGGAACCTCACCCGCGACCCGGAGCTGCGCTCGCTGCCCAGCGGGATGTCCGTCTGCAGCCTGCGCATCGCCTGCAACACGCGGCGCAAGGACAACGCGAGCGGCGAGTGGGTCGACAAGCCCAACTACTTCGACGTGACGGTCTGGGGCGCCCAGGGCGAGAACTGTGCGCGCTTTTTGTCCAAGGGCCGGCCCGTCGCGCTCGACGGCCGGCTCGAGTGGCGCGAGTGGGAGACCCAGGATGGCCAGAAGCG
>JBBQNQ010000022.1:0-39419 GCA_038330095.1 Solirubrobacterales bacterium | reverse complement strand
CACGATGACCTTCCTCGCGTAGGAGAGCTGGATCGCCGCGTCGGCGGCGCTCGTGGAGCGCACCGTCGCACCCTCCGGCAGGCCTGCCGCCGCTCCTCCGCCCACGGGCGCGCCGCCGCCGAAGCCCCCGGCCACGATGTTGGGGATGGAGCGGTTCATGGCCTTCGCCATGAGGTTCGTGAGGATCGTGCCCGAGGCTCCGACGATCATGCCCGCGACGATCAGCGCCGTGTTGTTGAGCGCGATGCCCGTCGCGGCGGCCGACAGGCCGGTGAACGCGTTGAGCAGCGAGATGACCACCGGCATGTCCGCCCCGCCGATGGGCAGCACGAGGAAGTTGCCCATCAGGGCGGCGGCCACCAGCACCCCGATGAAGATCGCCTCGCTCGTCGAGCCGGCGCAGATGGCCACCGCCCCCGCCAGCGCGAGGAGCAGCAGCAACAGGTTGATCAGCTGCTGGCCGCGGCCGAGGGTGATCGGGCGGCCGGGCAGGATCTCCTGCAGCTTGCCGAAGGCGATGTTCGAGCCCCAGAAGGAGATCGAGCCGACGATCGCGCCGAACATCGAGGGGATGACGATGGCCAGCGAGGTGTCGGCAAAGCCATTCGAGGTGCGGAACTCGACCCACGCGATCAGGGCCACCGCGCCGCCTCCGACGCCGTTGAACAGCGCCACCATCTGCGGGATCGCGGTCATCTTCACCGCGCGCGCGGCGGGAACGCCGACGGCGGTGCCTATGACCACCCCGAGGACGATCAATCCCCAGTCCCCGACGCCCTGGTTGAGCAGCGTGGCCGCCACCGCCACGGCCATGCCCACCGCGGCGATGCGGTTTCCGCGCACCGCCGTGTTGGGACCCGTGAGCAGCGACAGGCCGTAGATGAACAGCCCGAAGGCGACGATGTACACCCCCTGGATGAAGTCCGCGTCCTGCAGGAAGGTGGCCAGGGGCGCGCTCACTTCGGCGCCCCCTCGCCGTCGGCGCGCGGCTTGTCCGGCTTGCGCTTGAACATCTCGAGCATCCGGTCGGTCACCAGGAAGCCGCCGACGACGTTGATCGTCCCGAAGGCGATGGCGATGACCAGCAGGAAGTCGTTGAGGAAGCCGGCGGCGAGGCCGATCAGGAGCAGGCCGCCGAGCACGACGATCCCGTGGATCGCGTTGGTGCCCGACATCAGCGGCGTGTGCAGCGTGTTCGGGACCTTGGAGATCACCGCGTAGCCGACGAAGCCGGCGAGCACGAGGATCGCGAGGTTGGTGATGATGTTGTCCTCGGCGCCCGACGGGTCGGCGACGGCAAGAACGGTCGGCAGGATGCTGCTCAAGGAACGGCCTCCTGAGGTGGAGTCAGGTCTTCGCGGGCGCGCCGGCGGCCTGCCGCGCGCCCTCGTGAACGATCTCGCCGTCGCGCGTAACGCACGCGCCGGCGATGATCTCGTCGTCGAAGTCGAGCTGCAGCGCCCCGTCCTCGCCCGTCATGAGCTCGAGCAGGGCCTGCACGTTGCGGGCGTAGAGCTGGGAGGCGTGCTCGGCCATCGTGCTCGGCACGTTGAGCGGCGCGGCAATGGTGACGTCGTGCTCGACCACGGTCTCGCCCGGCTGGGAGAGCTCGCAGTTGCCGCCGGCCTCGCCGGCCAGGTCGACGATCACCGCGCCGGGCTTCATCGCCGCGACCGCGTCGGCCGTCACCAGCCGCGGTGCGGGGCGGCCGGGGACGAGCGCCGTGGTGATGACCACGTCGAAGGTCGCGATCGCGTCGTTGAGCTCTTGCTGCTGGGCTGCCTTCTCTTCGTCGGTGAGCTCGCGCGCGTAGCCACCCTCGCCCTCGGCGCCCTTGCCCGCCTCGAGCTCGAGGAAGGTGGCACCCAGCGACTGGACCTGCTCGGCGACGGCGCTGCGCACGTCATAGCCCGTGACCTGGGCGCCCAGGCGCCGCGCCGTGGCGATCGCCTGCAGGCCCGCGACGCCCGCGCCGAGCACCAGCACCTTGGCCGGGCGGATCGTCCCCGCCGCGGTCATGAGCATGGGGTAGAAGCGGCCCATCAGCTGCGCGCCCATGAGGGCCGCGCGGTAGCCCGCGACGTTGGACTGCGAGGAGAGCGCGTCCATAGCCTGCGCGCGGGAGATGCGCGGGATCGCCTCCATCGCGAAGGAGGTCACGCCGGCGTCGGCGAGCGCGCGGACCGTCTCGGCGGCGGTCAGCGGGGCCAGGAAGCCGATCAGCGTGCCGCCCTGGCCCAGGCGCCCGATCTCCTCCGCGCTGGGCGGCGCGACCTTGATGACCACGTCGCCACTCCACGGGTCCGAGCCGACGCTGACGCCCGCCTCCTCGTAGAGCGAGTCGGGGATCAGCGCGGCCTCGCCGGCGCCCGTCTCGACGGTCACCTCGTGGGCCTGCGCGACTTTTCGCGCGACCTCCGGGACCAGCGCGACGCGCCGCTCGCCGGGCGCACTCTCTTTAGGGACACCTACCCGCATGGGGGCGCAACCGTAGCGATTCCCCTCATGGCGAGGCTCTCAGACCGGCCGGGCAGAAAGCCCCTGAATGAACCTCACGGCCACGCTCACGACCCCCGCCCCCGCGAGCCATGCCTGCTGCGCGGCGGCCGTGGAGACGGCCGCCGGAGCGCTCGGTCCGGCAGCGGCGCCCGCGGCCCCGGCGCGGCGCGCCCCCGACCGGTTCGCAGCTCCGGCCGTCGCGTTCCCGCCGGCAGCGCCGGACCCGCTCGAACGGCCGCCGGCGCCGTTGGACGCGCTGGAAGCGCGCGCCACGCGGGGCAGCGGGAAGGGCCGGCCTGAAAGGGCTAGCAGCGCCTGTGCGGTCACCCACACCGGCGTCTGGGCGGACGTGCGCGAGTAGCGCACGGCTCCGCTGGCCGTGATGAGCGAGCGCAGGTACGCCGATGCGCTGCGCCCACCGCGGCGCACGGAGTCGGGATCGACCCGCGCCGCGATGAAGGCCTGGATCGCGTAGGCCGTCGACTGGCTGTTGGAGCGCGCCCCCGGGGAGAGCGGGAAGCCGCCGTCGCCGTTCTGGCGCCCGCGCAGGAACTTGACGGCCCGGCGCGTCCCCTTCGAGCCGCGCCGCCCGCTCGCCGCGAGCGCCTGTACCGCGGCGCCAGTCGCATCGATCTCGCTCGATGGGCCGCGCTGGAAGGTGCTGAAGCCCCCGTCGCCGTTCTGCTGGCGGCCGATCCACTTCGCCGCCGAGCGCACCGCTCCACCGGTTCCGCGGCCGGCGGCGCGCAGCGCGAGGATCGCAAAGGACGAGTAGACGACCTGGCCCGAGAAGGAGCCGTCGCCGCGGCGGTAGCGGCCCAGCTCGGCGACCAGGTCGCGGCCGGCGAAGTCGCGCTCGTTCACCCCGGCGGCTCCCAGCACGAGGATCGTGCGCTCGAGCTCGCCGACGTCGGTGATGCTCCGCACCCCGCGCTTGACGAAGGACACCGACGAGCGCCCGCCGCGGCGGCGAACGTCGACGGGATTGCGGCCGGCGGCGGCCAGGCCGAGCGCCGCCCAGCCGGTGTAGAGCTGCGCGGAGCCCTGGCCGGGCGCTGCGCCCCACCCCCCGTCGCTGTTCTGCGCGCGCTTCAGGTAGCTCGTGCTGCTCGCCGCCCGCGCGCCGGGTGCCGTGGCCGCGAGCGCCGCGGCGAGCACCAGCGCCGCGAGCGCCACCGGCGCGACCTGCGCGGGCGCGGGGCGCCAGGTCACCTCGAAGCGCTCGCGGAAGCGCGCTATCGCCCGCAGCAGCATCGGTCCGAAGGCCAACGCGAAGAGCACGTTGCCCACCGCGTGGGCGAGATCGAAGGGCACCGCCGAGCTCGACATGGCGATGAACGCCCCCGTGCTGTGGTCGCTGAACGAGACCCAGGTCGAGAAGTTCATGATCGCCCCGAAGCCGATGCCGGCGACGGCGCCGGCGCCCGCGAGCGCCACGCGGCCCGGCCGGCGGCGCGTGAGGCGCCCGAGCGCGGCCCCACCGAGGCCGACCAGCCCCCAGGCCAGCATCTGCCACGGCGTCCAGTAGCCCTGCCCGAAGAAGAAGTTGGAGGCCAGCGCGGCCACGGCCCCGACCACGAAGGCGGGGGCGCCGCCGAGCGTCGCGCCGGTGATCAGGACGATGTCCGAGGTCGGCTTGACGTTGGGCAGCGGGGCGAAGGCGATCCGTCCCAGCGCCGCGAGCGCGGCAAGGGTCGCCACCAGCGCGACCACCTTCGCGGTCGGGCGCGTGCGCTCGTACCAGGCGGCGGCGCCGGCGAGCGCGAGCCCGAGCAGGATGAAGGCGGCGAGCGGCCAGCTCATGGCGCTGGGAGCACCGTGGTCATGCGGCGCAGAAGCAGCTCCGCGCCGTCCTCGGGCAGCAGCGCCGGACCCGCGCCGCCGAGGATGCGGGCGGTCTCGGTGGCGAAGTACCAGCCGCCGCACAGCACCTCGTCAGCGCGGCCGTCGGCGACCGGCCGGCCGTCGCCGAGCAGTACCACGCGCTGGGCGAAGGCGGCTGCGAACTCCGTGTCGTGGGTGGCGACAAGCACCGCGCTGCCCTGCGAGGCCAAGTGGCGAAGAAGCTGGGCCAGCTCGCCCTTGAGCGCGCGATCCAGGCCGCGGGTGGGCTCGTCGAGGCACACCGCAGCGGGCCGCTCGCCCTCCCCCAGGACGATGGCCAGCGCGAGGCGCTGGCGCTCGCCTCCCGACAGGTCGCGCGGGTGGCGATCGCCGAGCGAAGCGAGGCCCGCCTGCGCCAGCGCCGCCTCGCCGACCTCCTCGGCCACGCGCTCGTGAACCAGGTAGTCGCCGGGGTGCTGGAGGAGCAGGGCGACGCGGCCGGTGGCGTGGATGCGCCCGCGCGTCGGCTTCTCCAGCCCGGCCGCGCAGCGCAGGAGCGTCGACTTCCCGGCCCCGTTGCGACCCATCAGCGCGACCCGCTCGCCCGCGGCGACCGCGAAGCTCGCCGCCTTGAGCGCCACCCCGCCGTCGCGCCACTCCTTCCAGACGCGGTCGAAGCGAAGCGCCGCGTCGCCCTTGCGGACCCGCGCTACCGACGCGGCGGCCGGTGACGCCTCTCCGTCCTCGAGCAGCCCGTGCGCGCGGAGGGTCGCGCGCGCCTCCTTCACCCCTGCCGGCGGCGGGCGCAGGCCGGCGCGCTCGAAGAGCCGCGCCCCTGGCGTCTGGAGCGCGGGCTCATTCGTCGCGGCCCACTCGAGGAATCCCCGCGGCGGCGCGTCGCAGGCCAGCTCGCCGCCGCGCATGGCGAGCACCCGGTCGGCCGGGGCGAGGCAGCGCTCGAGTCGATGGTCGGCCAGCACGACCGCCGTGCCCCACTCCTCGTTCAGGCGGCGAAGGAGCCACACGAGCTCGTCGCCTGCGACCGGGTCGAGCTGGGACGTGGGCTCGTCGAGGAGCACGAGCTTGGGGCGGCCGGCGAGCGCGGCGGCGAGCGCGACGCGCTGGAGCTCTCCGCCCGAGAGCTCGGTCGTCGGGCGGTCGAGCAGGCCCGCGATGCCCAGCGCCAGCGCGACCTCCTCCACCCCGCGGGCGGCCGCCGCGGCGCCCCACCCGCGGTTCTCCAGCCCGAACACGATCTCGGCGTGCACCGTGCCCATGACCACCTGGGTCTCGGGATCCTGGAAGAGCGAGCCGGCGACGGCCGCGACCTGCCCCGGGCCGTGCTCGCGGGTGTCCATCTCGTCGACGACCACGCGGCCCGCGAAGTCCCCGCCGTGGAAGTGGGGCACGAGCGCCCCCGCCGCGCGCAGGAGGGTCGACTTGCCCGACCCCGAGGCACCCGCCACCACCACGAACTCGCCCTCGTCTATCTCGAGGGTCACGTCGCGCAGCGCCGGCGCGCCGGCGCGCGGGTAGCGGTAGGTCACGCCCTCGACGCGCAGGACGCTCACCGCACGATCCCCCGGCGGTCGGCGAACGGAAGCAGCGCGCACAGGACGACCGCGACGGCGGTGATCGCCTCCCGCACCCCGACCGGCACCGAGAGGGCAGGAGCGGCCGAGAACGGCGCCAGCCCGGCGTTGAGCCCGACCGCAAGCGCCAGCAGAGCGCCGGCGGAGGCGACGAACGCGAGGTCGTGCCGCGACCACGGCCGGCGCACCCGCGGCGGGCGGCGAGCGGCCCCGTAGCCACGCACCTCGAGCGTGGCCGCGACGTCCACCGCCCGGTCAAGGGCGCCCGTGGTCACGGCCCGCACGACCGCCAGGCGTGAGGGAGCCGCCCCGGGACGGCAGCGCTGCGCGTCGGAGAAGCGCCGCGCGTCGCGCGCGAGGACCGGCACGAGGCGCGTGGCGATGGTCGCGGTGAGCGCCGAGCGAAACGACACGCGGCGAAAGAGGCGCAGCACCTCGTCGGGGTCGACCGCCGAGGCGTATAGGCCGAAGGTCAGCACCACGATGAGCGCGCGCAGGCCGAGGATCAGGCCGTAGACCGTTGCCTCCAGGGTGATGTCGAGCGGCCCCAGGCCCGGCAGGTCAGGGCCTCGCGCGATCAGGGTCAGCCCTTCGCGCGAGACCAGCGGGTTGACCACCGCGACGATCAGCGCGAACGGGATCGCCCAGCGAAGCGACCCGGCGAGTTGGCGTCCGGAGCCCGCGAGCAGCAGCGCCCCCACCACGGCGACGAGCGCGGCCGCGAGCACCAGCGGGTGATCCGTGCTCATCGCCGCCGCCCCGAGCCCGAGGCAGAAGGCGCCGCCGGCCGCGGCGCGCGCGGCGTGGAGCGGGCTGGCACGGCGCCGGTAGCTCATCGCCGCCCCATCACTTGGCCACCCGGCGCCCGACGTCGGGCAGCGGCACCGCGATTCCCTGAGGGTCGATCGCCAGCGCGAAGTGGTCTCCGAGCGTTCCCTCGTCCAGCGCCCGCGCTGCGGCGAGCACGCCACGGTCGTCGGTGCCCGTGACAACCCAGGTCGCGCCCGCCCTGTCGGTGTCCTCCTCGGCCGGCCGCGTGGCGGCGACCAGCCCGGAGCCCGGGCCGAGCGTGCGCGTGGCGCGACCCCGCGCGTCCAGCACCGTCAGCCGCCGGCCGGCTGGATCCATGCGTGCGTAGACCCCGCTGCTGCCCGGCCCCCGCTCGAGCGCCTGGAGCTCCTGGTTTCGCCGCACCGCCGGCCACTTGCCGACCAGCACGCGCAGGATGCGCCCCTGCGAGGGCACGCCGAGCACCGCGCTGCCGACACGCACACCGACGGCGGCCAGCCGGGTTCGCGCCTGAGCGCACGCCGGAGCGCCGGTGTCCTCGCATTCCAGGCGGACCGGCAGGCGCCGGCCGGCCATCCCGCTGCGGAAGGGCTCGGGGAACGAGCCGACGACGGCCGGCACGCGCATCGCCGTCCCCCACTCATGGCGATCCCACCAGACGCGGTCGCCGGCGCGCAGCTTCGTCGCCGCCGCGCCCTTGGGCGCCTCGATGCCGTTGACGTAGTAGAACCAGTCGACGGGCCGCCCGCCCTCGGTCCCTCCGGCCAGCCCACCGATGGACTGCACGAACCCGCCTCCGTAGCGGGTGGTGACCTTGAAGTTGCGCTGCAGGAGGCGCATCACGGTCTCGCCCCCCGGGACCTCGCCGACCTCGCGGCGACCCACCGGCCCGCTACCGAAGCCGCTGGTCACCGTCACGGTGACGTCCGAGCTGCCCTTGCCCGCGCCCAGGCCGCAGCCCGCCGCGGCGAGCAGCGCGAGCAGCACCGCAGCGCAGGCGAGCCGCCTCACCCGACGACGACCTCCACGGGGAAGGCACGCACCGTGCCCTTGCGCTGCGCCAGGATCGCGTAGCGGCCCGGCGTGGCGGGGGCAGCGAGGGTCGCCCTGCCATCAGAGCCGGTGGTGGCCTTCGCGGCCCCGAGCAGGACGGTCGCGCCTGCGACCTTCACCCCCTTGCCGTCGTCGTCATAGCCACGGACGGTGACGGTGACCGCCGCCCCCGGCGACACGCCGGTCGCCGTCGGCTTGACCTCGAGCGTGCGCTGGCAGCCGCCCGAGCTCTGGCTCACGCACCAGAACCACGTCACCCGCTGGCGCGAGCGCAACCGCTTGCCGGTGCCGAACGGCCCCGCGGCATCGGCGGCGCCGGCACTCCCGGCCATGCGCCCGACCTTGTAGACCCAGCCGTTGGCGCCCTTGTTGCGATCGGGGCCGATCTTGGTGACGAACAACCCTCCGGCGTCCGCGGCGCGCCGCGAGCACGCACCGAAGTCGCGCAGCGCATAGGACGGCCCGCCCGCGCGCCGGAGGATCTCCAGCGCGGCGAGCGGCGTCGCGTCCGCGACCTTGCACTTGCGGCTCTTCAGGCGCACGTTCACCGCCTTGGGCCTCACCGTCACCGCCTCCTGAAGCAGCGCTTTGCGACCGACGGCCATCACCTCGACCTTCGGCGTGCCGGCCTGCGCCGCCGGCGCCGCCAGAGCGCCGGCGGCGAGCCCGAGGAGCAGCGCCGGTCTCATGACCGCGGCTTCGTGCGCACGTAGAACACGATGCTCTCGATTCGCTTCTGGCCCTGACGGTCGGCCACCCGCGCGTCAAGCTCGTAGCGGCCGGCCGGCAGCCGCTTGGGCAGCAGGTAGGAGAACTCGGCGCGGTCGCCGAGCTTGAACCACCTCGCCACCCCGCACGCCGCGCTGCGGAACGCCTCCTTGCGATCGCTGAAGTAGCTGCACTCCCCCTTGAAGGCGCGCCGGAGGCGCAGGCGCACAGAGACGAGCTGTGCCGACCCGAGGGCGACGCGGCCGCGAAGCTCGCGCGGTGCCTTGCCGGCGGCGTAGTGCTTGCTGGCCACCAGGTCGAGGATCTCGGGGTCGGGAGCCCGATAGGCCGGCGGAGGCTTGGGAGCGGCGCACGACCCGGCGCCGTCGTCGACGCAGACCGTCTGGGGCGCCGAGCGCATGGCGAACGACGAGCCGTTGGGCCCGCTTACCGCGTTGACGGCGCGGATCGTCACCGCCCCCGAGCCCGTGAAGGTGAGCGTCGCGCCGCCGTCGCCGCCGGAGGTCACGTCCTTGCGCGCTCCGCTGATGCGAACGCCCGAGACGGTCTGGGGGTCCCCGACTCCCGGCGTCCCCGAGCCCGGCGCGCCCACGTAGTTGCGGAACTCGCGCGCCGTGACCTTCACGGCGTCGCCCTGCTTGACGACCGCGGGCAGGCCCGCGACCTCGAGCGGGAAGACCGCCGAGGCGAAGGTCTTGCTGTCCGTCGTGTCGACGAGCACCAGCAGGTCGTCACCGGTCTGCACGGGCTGGTCGCAGAAGCCGTTGGCGTACTTGTCGTTCACCCACCCCGCCCAGTAGTCGTTGTTGGAGAAGTCGTGGTTCTCGCCGAGGATGGTGTTGCTGAAGCCGCCCGGAGCCCTGTCCCACTTGCCTGCTGTGGCCTTCTCGATCGCGCCGGCCAGAGTCCCGCCGGGACAGCTTCCGTCGGCGTGCAGCGCGCCGCCGGGCGTACTGACGGTGGTGCGTGGAACGAGCGTGGTCGACTGGCCCTCGATCCGAATCGAGACCTTCGCGGCGCCGGCGAGCGGCGCCAGCGCGAGTCCGAGCAGGAGGAATCCGGCCACCAAGGGCCCGAGGATTCGACGGTGATGCATGTGAGCCACCCCTTTCCGCGAGGGCGTGTCGGCTTGTCGTCGGGGCAGGTCTCCTGGCTTCCGGGCTCCCGGCCGCGCCTTCCCGGACCCCCGTGGGGCCCAGTGGCTGCAGCGTGCGCGTGCGTGCGGCGGGCGTCTCCCGGTCACAGTGGCGGGTCCGCGCCGGAGTTGCACCGGCTTCCCTGTTCCACCGACCGAATATGTCGGGCGGGTAGGCTACTCCTCAGCTCGTGACAATCAACTTGACGCGCATCTACACGCGCCTGGGCGACGGCGGAGAGACGCACCTCGGTGACATGAGCCGGGTGGCGAAGACCGATCCCCGGATCGAGGCCTACGGCACGGTCGACGAGCTCAACGCCGTCGTAGGCGTCGCGCGGACGATGGATGGCCTGCCGGCAAACGTGGGCGAGTGGCTCGGGCGGATCCAGAACGACCTGTTCGACGTCGGCGCCGACCTCTCGGTCCCCGACGGCGGCGAGCGCGAGCGCCTGCGCGTAGCCCCCGAGCAGACGGAGTGGCTCGAGCAGGTCTGCGACGAGGTGCTCGCCGGCCTGGAGCCGCTGCGGTCCTTCGTCCTTCCCGGCGGCACGCCGGCGGCCGCCCAGCTGCACGTGGCCCGGACGGTGTGCCGGCGGGCGGAGCGGCGCGTCCTGGCCGTCGGCGATGCGGCGTCCGGAGAGGTCGTGCGCTACCTCAACCGGCTCTCCGACCTGCTGTTCGTCCTTGCCCGGCTCCTCAACGGCGCCAACGAGACGCTCTGGCAACCAGGGCGCTCGCTAAGCTGACCGCCCGCAACTCTGACATGACGTCTCGGTTGTGGGCTAAGACGCCGCCCTGCCCGGGGGCGGTGGCAATGATTTTCGGCGCAGCGGCGCCGGTCGACCGGAAGGGGTTGGTTTGGTGAGCGGCGCTTTGGCTTGGAGCATGAACGGACGCAGGGCGGTTGCAGGCGTGCTGACGGGAGTGCTCGTCGCGATCCTGCTGGCCATGGCTCCGGCCGCGCACGCGGCCAAGGGCATGGAGATCTCGCTCCAGGACGAGTTGCTGTTCCGCACCGGCGCCACGCCGTTCGACAAGGCCAGGGCCTACAACCTGCTCGACGGCATCCAGGTGAGCCGGCTGCGCTTCAACGCGATTTGGACCGGCCTCAACATCCCCAGTCAGCGCTGCCAGACAACCAAGCCGGCGACCCCTGCCTACGACTTCACGTCGCTCGACTCGGCGGTCGCCGCCGCGCGCGCGCGCGGCCTCAAGGTCCTGATCTCGATCACCGGGCCGGCTCCGGCATGGGCGAACAAGAAGAAGTCGTGCAACACCCAAGCGTCCAACAACCCCAAGCCGGCGCAGTACAAGCCGAGCTCCAAGGAGTTCGCGCGCTTCGCCAAGCTCGTCGCCACGCGTTACAAGGGCCTGGCCGACGAGTACTCGGTCTGGAACGAGCCCAACCACAAGAGCTGGATCCAGCCGGTCAAGACGGCCGGTACCCAGTACCGTGAGCTCTATCGCCGCGCCTACGCAGCGATCAAGAAGGCGGACAGCAAGGCCAAGGTCCTCATAGGCGAGCTCGCGCCCTACGCGTCGAAGAAGGGGGTGGCGACCCCGCCGCTCGCGTTCCTGCGCCAGATGGCCTGCGTCAACTCGTCCTACCAGCGCATCCGGGGCAAGAAGTGCCCGCAGCTCACGGCGACCGGCTTCGCCATGCACGTGTATGACTTCGCGCGCCCGCCGACCAAGCGCTACCCACAGGCCGGCGCGGTGACGATCGCCAACCTGGGCAGCCTGACCTCGGCGCTCGACAAGCTGCAGCGGGCCGGGCGGCTGAAGCCGACCCGCGGCAAGCGCATGAGCCTGTACCTCACCGAGTACGGCTACTTCGCCTCCCGCGTCAGCAAGCGGGCCAAGGTGTTCAAGGAGAAGACGCGCGCCAAGTACTACCTCAAGGCGTTCCAGATCGCCCAGAAGAACAAGCGCGTGAAGCAGATGCTGCAATTCCTACTCGTCAGCTACCCGGGCGCCGGGACGGCCACGGCAGGCTTCAACTTCGACACGAGCATCGTCAAGCTCGACGGACGCCGGACGAGGTCGTATTTCGCGCTGGCGAAGTGGGCGAAGAAGGCCGCGAAGAGGAAGCTGATCAAGCCGGCGCCGACGACGCCCTAGCCTCGGCTAGGTCCTGTCGCGCAGGCTTCTGACCCGGCGCGGCAGGCGGTAGCGGATCATCCAGTACACGTTGCGAGCGGCGCGGAACGTCGCTCGCAGCTCGTCGGCGCCACGTTTGGCCATCAGCGCGTTGAGGTCGATTCCGAGCTCGTCCAGCCAGGCAGCCTGGCGCTCTGCCCGGGCGACCGCGGCGCCGCTTCGCCGCCGCATCTCCTCGTTCTCCGCCTCGAGCGCCGCCACCCGCCGGCGCATCGCCTCGAGGTCATCGCGCGTCTCGGTCATCGCCGCGGGATCCTAGGCGCATGCCGGTTCGCCAGCCAATCCGCGTCGACTACCCGAGCAAGGGACTGCGGGGACGCGCCGCCGCGCGCTTCTCCGGGCACGCCCGCGTCCGCCGTCACGAGCGCTTCTTCGCGCTGACCGGGGTCGCGGAGGACTCGCGCATCGTCGACGTCGGATGCGGCGTGCTGGGCCTGCGAGCGCTCGAGCCCGGGCTCGACGTGACCGGCGTCGACGTCGTGGAGCGACCGGAGTATCCCGGTGCATTCGTGCTCGCCGACGCGGCGGGCGGGCTTCCGTTCGCCGACGACGAGTTCGACCTCGCGTACTGCTCGAGCGTCATAGAGCATGTCCCGCCGGCGCGCCGGGAGGCCTTTGCGCGCGAGCTTCGCCGTGTGGCGCGCGGATGGTTCGTCCAGACTCCGGCGCTGTCGTTCCCCATCGAGCCGCACGCGCTGCTGCCGCTCGCCCACTGGCTGCCGCTTCCCCTGCGCAGGCGCTACTGGCGCCTGGGGGCGGGCGATCTTCCCGACGAGATCCAGCTCCTTCGCCGCCGCGAGATGGCCGCGCTGTTCGGCCCGCCGCTTCGCGAGCGCCTGGGGCCGCTGACCAAGAGCTGGGTCTCCATCCGCCCGATCGGCCCCGAGGGTCAGGCCGGCCTGCGCGCGAGGTAGAGGTCGTCCTCGACGCGCAGGCCGTGACGGGCGCGAAGCTCCGGCGCGAGCCCGCGGACGTAGGGGATCACCGTCGTCCGAAACCCCTGCTCGTCGAGCCGCGAAGCGAGGTCGGTGCCGTAGAGGCGGACGTGGTCCTCCTGCAGATAGGCGCTGCGGCGCTGGCCGGGGGTCCTTATCGCCGGGTCCTCGAGAGTGCTCGCGCGGTTGTGATCGACGGGCACCATGACCAGCGCCCACCCGCCGGGCGCCAGCACCCGGCGCATCTCGCGCATGGCGCCGCGGTCGTCGGCCACGTGCTCGAGGACGTGGCTGCAGAGGATGGCGTCGAAGCCGGCGTCCGCGTAGGGCAGCGCCGTGATGTCGACCTTGTCCATCGCCCGCGGTGAGACCAGGTCGGCCGAGACGTAGCGAAGGCCGCGGCCGCGCAGCTGCTCCTCGATGCGCGGCTCGGGGGCGAAGTGCAGCAGCGAGCCGACGCCGTCGAGGAGCTGCGGGTGCTCTGACAGGTAGAGCCACAGCGCGCGGTGACGCTCCTGGCTCAGGCATCCCGGGCATATCGCATCCGGCCGGTTGTGATCGGGCTTGAAGTACCGGAAGCGCCCGCGGCACACCGGGCAGCTGACGCGGCGGCCGCGATAGAGCAGCGACCGGTAGCGGCCGACCGCGCGCTCGGCCCGGGGCCCGGCGGCGATGCGCTCGATCAGCCCGCTGCCGATCCAGTCGGCGTCGGCGACCAGCATCCGCACAGGCTGCCTCCGGAGTCCTCTGCGCCTCCGGACGACGGCGGCCCCTGCGCTTCTCGAGCGGTCGGCCATCGGGCGGGCCACGTTAGCCGCCCGAACCTCCCTCGCTGGCCGGAGGAGCGCCGGTCAGCGCCGCAGGGCGAGCACGAGCGCGGTCGCGACACTGAGCCCGACCGCCCCCACTGCGAGCCCGGCGGCGACCGCAGAGGTGTGGCGGATGCTCTCTGTGAGCACCGCCTCGGGACGCATGACGAACACGGCGCCGGCTGCGAGCAGCGCGGCGACGGCTGCCGCCAGTGGCGGCGTGACGGCCTGGTGGACGCGGACGGCGGTCGCCCGCCCGGTGCGGGGCGGCCAGCGGCGGTCGGCGGCACGGACCGCAGCCGCGCCGGTAAGCGCCCACACCGCCGCGACGAGGTAGCCACCGAGGACGTCGCTGGGCATGTGAGAGCCGAGGATGAGCAGCGAATAGCCCACGGCCACGGCGATCGCCGCTCCTATCGTCGCCACCACCGGCCGCCAGCGGGGCGCGGCGACCAGCACAGCGCACAGCGCGACGCTCATCGCGCCGGTCGAGTGACCGCTCGGCCAGGCGCCGGTGGGAGCATCCACCGTGCCGAGCAGCGAGGCCAGCCACGGTGCTGCGAGGGCCGGCTTCAGGATCTGCGTAGTGAGGTTCGCGCCAAGCACGACCAGCACCACTGCAAGCGCGGTGCGCGGCCTCCCGCGCACAAGCGCGACGATCGCCAGCACGACGGTCGTGACCACCACCGGGATCGGGTCCGCGATGTGCCCGGTCTGGTGCGCGAGGTCCGCAACCCGCCCATGCTCTCCGAGCCGCATGAAGCTCCCGAGCGCGGCCTCATCGGCCCGGCGAGCCAGATCGGAGCCGAGGGACAGCAGTCCGATCAGCACGAGCGCGATCGCGCCGACCAACGCCGCAACGAGCGGGTGTTGCGGCGACGGCGCAGCCAGGTTCGCACGCTCGTGATCCATGCGATCAAACGGTAGCGCGATGGGGCCGGCGGCCCTCCCGAGCGACGCTGTTAGCGTTGGGGAGCGTGAGCACCGGTTTGTCCACCCGCCCAACGCTCTGGATTCTCGTCGCGATCGTGTGCGTCGCCGGCGCGGCGGCACTTCCGGCGAGCGCCTCCGCCCCTGACCGTGCCCGGGCGGCGGAGCCCGGCCCTTCCGCCGTCGCGAGCGCCGCGCGAACCATCCGGTCGGGCAAGCTGCCGTTCAGCTTCATCCTTCCGAAGTCCTTCAAGAAGAAGAGCCCGAAGAACGTCGGCGTCGGGACCTCACCCCTCCTCGCCTACGCCATCGGCGAGTTCAACCTGGTCGACGTGCGCAAGGCGGCGAATGCAGCGGGCAGCGCCTCTCAGATCCGCAGCGGCGTCCAGCAGAGCCTCAAGCAGCTCGGCTTCCCAGGCGAGCGCGGCAAGATCGGCAAGCACTCAGGGCTACGCATGGTCGCATTCAACATCGACAACAAGGTGAACGGGACCGCCACGAACTCCCGCCTGTACTTCTTCGCGCTGAAGCAGCGCACCTGGGAGATCGAGTGCCAATCCACTCCCAAGAAGCGCAAGCCCCTCCTCAAGGGCTGCCGCCGCGCCCTCCGCTCGATCCGCGCCCGCTCACCGTCGCCGAACTAGCAGGACCAGGCCATCGTCGTGCCGACGCGTAAGACCGTCGAGGAGCTTCTGATGGAGGCCAGGGCGAAACTGCGACGACGTGCTCCGCATGACGCGAGCGCAGCGCTGGCCAATGGCGGGCTGCTGGTCGACATCCGCTCAGACGCCCAGCGCTCGCGAGATGGGGTGGTGCCGAGCGCGCTGTTTATCCCGCGCAACGTCCTGGAGTGGCGCTGCGACCCGACCTCTCCGTGGCGGGAGCCACTGATCGCCGATTGTCGAGGCGAGGTGATCGTGATGTGCGATCAGGGCTACCAGTCCAGCCTCGCAGCCGCGACACTGACCGAAATGCTCGGACAGGACCGGGTGAGCGACCTCATCGGTGGCTTTCAGGCCTGGCGAAGCGCGGGCCTTCCGGTCGAACCGCGTTGCGGCGGGGAGATCGGTGACCCCTAGACGCTACGGTGGGTGTTGGGCACGAGAGCGAGCCGGCGTCCACGCGAAAGCGCGAGCTGCCGCCGCCGCCTGGCGGGCCGACGCCGGCTGGGCGGCTATCTGCGGATCGCGCGGATCAGGGCCTGCGAGAGAAGCCCCTGCCCGGCCCAGCTCGGGTGCACGCCGCACTTGCCGGGCTCCCCTAGTTGGGTGAGGAGGCCGGCGGTGCACGAGTCGTTGCCGGAGCGCTTCGTCGCTCGCCGAAACTCGCCGTAGCCGTCGGCGAGGCGCACGCGGTACGGCTTTGCTGCGTTGTACGCCGCCGTGTTGAGCGCGCGGACGACGCCGGCGCTCGGGTCGCTGCCGTACTTCAGCGAGAAGTAGCGCATGAGCACGATCTGCCCTCGATAGCCCGCCTTCTTCCGGACCCTGGACAGGATCTTCTTCACGTTGCCCGCGACCTTTGCGAACGTCGCCTGCCGCTCGGCCGTGCTCGCGCAGCCGTCGCTGGTAGTGGCCTGGCAGAGGAACAGGTCGTTGGCGCCGATCATCAGCGAGACCAGCCGCGTCTTCGGATGCTTGCGCAGGTAGGACACCGCGAACGCGAGCTGGCTGCCCGAGTACTTCACGTGCAGCGGGAAGAACTTGCGGTAGCTGATGCTCGTGTTACCGGCCTGGTTCTCGCAGCCGAAGGCTGGGGCGGACGGATCGATGAAGCTCGCGGACGTCTCACCGGGGCACGACGCATTGACTACCCGGAGGTGCAGCGCGCGTCCGGTGTGCTCGGGCCAGCCAAGGAAGGTGGAGGCCTTCGAGTAGTCGGGCCCCGGTACGACCTGCGCCTCCTGGTAGCCAAAGCTCACCGAGTCGCCGAGCGCCAGATAGGTGGAACCGGGCGTCACCCTCGGCTGGCGCTTCACAGCCGAGGCGGTCGCGGCCAGGAGCAGGCTGGTGAGAACGCAGAGGACTACGGCGGCGGCTCTCACGGCGGGGACAGTACAGACCCTTCCGCGCGCCCGTGCCGGGCGGGCCGAGGGCGATAGACGAGGGTCGCTGCTAGACCGCGATGATCTGCTCCATCCCGCTAGCGAGTCCTGCTTTGTCGCGCCGTTGGTTTGGGCGCAGCGACTCTGACGGTGTCGCGTGCGACGGTGCCGGTGGCGTTCGCGGCGCGAGTGGTCGCGGCCAAGGTGAGCGTCGCCCTGCGGCTGCGCTTCAGTCGGCGCAGCGCCGACTTGGTGAGCTTGAAGCGCAGCGGTGTGGAGGCGCCGGCCGCGATGTCGAATCCCCGTGGCGCCAGGGCGCGGGCCAGCGCCGCCCGGCCGGTACACGAGGACTGCGTCGCCGGCAGCCGCGGCGGGCAGTGCAGCACGACGGTCACCCGTCCCTTGGCATCGGACCTCGTGGACGTGGACTCGAGCTGGACCGCGCGGGCGCGGGGCGGGCCGGCCGCGGGCAGCGGCGGCGGCGACAGGCCGTTGGTCCCGTCGTCCTTGGAGGGCGTCTGCCGGAACGGCGGGGAGTTCGGATCCGGCGCGATGGTCGGCATCGGCACCGGCTGGTCGGTCACCGCGCGCAGCGTGTGCTCGTACAGCGCACGCGTACGGCCGGGTCCCGCGCCGACGCGCACCATGACGATGTCGGTCGCCGGGAACACGGTGACGAGCTGCTGGTTGAGGCCGTTGAACTCGAACAGCTTGGGGTCCCAGCCCTTCACGTTGCCCTCGCCTGAGCGGCCGTCGCACTGGCGTGACGCGTGCAGCCACAGGAACCAGCCGTAGCACCCGTACGCGGACGTCGGGGTGACGGCGTTGCGCATGTAGCGCCTCGACAGCAGCCGCTTCCCGCGCCAGACGCCGTCGCGGCGCATCAAGTCTCCAAAGCGGGCGTAGTCGTCGGGTCTCATCCGCAGGTCAAAGAAGCCCTGCGTGTGGCCCTTGAGGTCGCGGCCCCAGCTCCAACTCCCCGGCTTGATCCCGATCGCACTCAGCAGCTCGCGCTGGAAGAACGCCTGAAAGTCCTCGCCCGCGGCGCGCTTGATCGCCTCGTCGACGAGCGGCGGCCCGGTCTGCCAGTAGTTGAAATAGGTGCCCGGCTTGTGCACGAGCGGGATCGTCAGGCCATCGCGGACGCGGTCGGGCATCCCGATGTTGAAGTCGTGGAAGAACGCCTGGCTGTTGCCCGCCGCCATGCTCAGCAGGTCGCGCAGCCTGATCTTGCCGTGGGCCCGGTCGGCCTCGGGGTAGAGCGAGCCGACGGGATCGTCGGGGCTGATGAGCCCGAGCGTCCACGCTCGCCCGAAGGCGACCGACGACACACCCTTGGCCATCGACCAGCTCTGCGTCTGCAGGCTCGTGCCCTCCGGCGCCGACGCGTTCTCGGCGACGAGGCATCCGTGGCGGTAGACGCGGAAGGCGAGCGCGTTGTCGGACATCGCGAAGTCGACCGCCTCCTTCAGCTTCCCGGCATCCATCCCGACTTCGGCCGCGGTCGCGCGCGTCCACTTGACGCCCGGCTCCGAGCACGTCTTCGTGGCACCGGCGGCCGACGGTGCGAGGAACGCCGCGGCTGCCAACGCGGCCGACAGCGCTCCGAGCATCCGACCGATGCGGTTCGGTCTCAAAACTGCGTTCCGTTGGTGTGGTGAAGCCCCTCGTCGGGTGAGCGCTCCATGCCTCTCCTCGCGAGCCATCGTGCCCTCCGGCCGGCGTGGTCAAACCGCTCGGCCATTGGCTTGGCGCTCGGCATCGTCGTCAGCGTCACCACCGACCTCCCTCTCGCGCCTGAGGTGGGGCTGGCACTTGGGGCGCTGGTCGGCTGGCTCTCGCGCCGCGACCGCGCGTAGCACCCCTCGTGCCCAGGAGATCGCCCTTGGGCGACGCCTACCCCGATCGCCCCACGGCTTCGAGGGCTTCCTCGGGTTCCCTGAAGGCGCGGAAGCAGAGGATCTTGCCGTCGCGGACCTTCAGCATCCACCCGGCCGGAGACTCGCCTTCAGCACCGCTGTCCTTGCCGCGGTAATGGATGCGACCGACCAGCACGATGACGTCACCGACACCGAGCGCATCGTCCACCTCAGCGCGCCCGATCTCGAAGGCGTCGTCGAGGTCGCGCATGTACTCCCGCGTCCCTTCGTGTCCGCGGTACACACCCTGCGCGTTGAGCGCGAAGAACGAGTGCCATTCGACCTCGGGATCGGCGAGCGCAATCAGCTTTTCGGCGTTGCGCTCGCCCAGGGTCTCCATGACCTGGGGGGCCAGCTCCACGTTCTCCTGCGACATCGCCCGCCCATCTAACCACGGGAGGCATCGCCGTTTTTGCCCAGCGCAAAGGCAGCGCGCCCCGCGCCGCCCCTACAACGGCGAAACCCCGCTCGTTAGGCGGGGTTTCTGAGTACCGCTACCGGGATTCGAACCCGGGTTTCCGCCGTGAGAGGGCGGCGTCCTAGTCCCCTAGACGATAGCGGCCGGATCGCGGTGGTCAGGGTAGCGGACGGGGTCGCGGCCGCCGAGCGCGGCGTACGGGCGGCAAAGCGGGTCGGACAGCTCTGACTCGAGCTGCGAGACTGGCTCGGTGAGCCGGCTCGCGTTCGACGAGGAGACTGGCAAGCAGCTCGAGGCGCTCTACCGGATCGGCGACGCCGTGCGCCGTCGCGGGCTCGTGCGCACCGCGTTGGGCGCCGCGCCTGGCGAGCGCATCCTCGACGCCGGGTGCGGCCCGGGCTTCTTCTGCGCCGAGCTCCTGGAGGAGGTCGGGCCCGGTGGTGCGGTCGTCGGCGTCGACAACAGCCCGCAGATGCTCGCACTCGCCGCGCGTCGCTGCGAAGGGCACCACAACATCGAGTTCCACGAGGCGGACGCCACCGCGCTTCCGGTCGAGGACGCGAGCCTCGACGCGGCGCTGTGCGTGCAGGTGCTCGAGTACGTGCCGGACGTGTCAGCCGGCCTTGCCGAGCTCCACCGGGCGCTGCGGCCCGGCGGCCGCCTCGTTGTCTGGGACGTCGACTGGGCCACGGTCTCCTGGCACTCGGCCGACGCCGCCCGCATGGAGCGCGTGCTGGGCGCCTGGGACGAGCACCTCGCCCACCCCTCGCTGCCCCGCACGCTCGCGCCCGCTATGCGGTCGGCGGGATTCGAGCAGGTCGAGATGGACGCCCACAGCTTCGCCACCGCGGACTTCGACCCGGACGCCTACGGCGCGGCGTTGATCCCGTTGATAAGGAGCTTCGCGGCCGGCCGAGCCGGCGTCAGCGAGGACGAGGCGACGGCGTGGGCGGCCGAGCAGCGGACGCTCGGCGAGTCTGGCGAGTTCTTCTTCGCCTGCACGCAGTTCTGCTTCACCGCGACGCGGGCGAGCTAGGCTCGCGATCGCCACCAATCTGTCGCGTGAAATGCGGCTGAGAGGACTCGAACCTCCACGTCCCGAAGGACACAGGCACCTGAAGCCTGCGCGTCTACCAATTCCGCCACAGCCGCCGGCGCGGGACAGGTTAGCTGCGCGTCGGTCCGAGGCTCAGCCGAGCGGGTCCGGCGCTCCCACGGACCGCCGGTGCGGGATACTCGCTCCCGATGGCCGGAAATGTCGAGCGAGCCCAGCACGCGCCGCTCCGTGCGGCGCTCGCAGCCCCGAGCGTCGAGCTCGCGGGAGCCGCGCTGTGCCTGGCCACGCTCGGCGCCGCGGCCTGCGGAGCGCTGACCGCCGGCCAGCAGCTCGGCGACGGCCCTCTCCCCTGCCCGTTCCGGGAGGTCACAGGGCTGCCGTGCCCGTTCTGCGGGATGACCCACAGCCTTCTGGCATTGGGGGGCGGGGACATCCGTGAGAGCGTCCGCCTCAACCCCCTCGGCCCCGCCATGCTCGTCCTGGCTCTCGTCGCGCTGTGGCCGCTCGCGCGCGCGGCGCTCGCCCGCTCGCGGCTGCGCTTACCCCGCGCCGCACTAGCGCTGGGCCTGGCGACGCTGGCCGCGGCGTGGACGGTGCAGCTCGCCGGAGGACTCGCATGAGCGCCCAGCCGCCGCCGTATGGCGCTCCGTCCCCCTATGGCCAGCCGCCCTACGGCCAGCCGCCGTACGGGCCGCCGCAATCGCCCTACGGCGGCCCGGGCTGGGGCCAGACGCGCGAGAACGCGCCCGGCGCCGTTCCCGCCCTCATCCTCGGGATCCTCGGGGTGACCCTGTGCGCCGTCGCCGCGCCGTTTGCGTGGGTGATCGGCCGCAGCGCCCAGCAGACCGCCGACGCGGAGCCCGACCGCTACTCCGGCCGCGACATGGCGACCGCCGGCAAGATCCTCGGGATCATCGGGACGTGCCTGCTGGCGCTCGGCGTCCTCGCATTGATCGTGCTCGTCGTCGCCGGGGTGGTCACCAGCTCGAGCTCGAGCTGAGCGCGCCGCTCAGCCTCCGAGCTCCGCCCCGTCCGCGACCTTCGACGGCCCCTCCACCTCGACATCCCCCCAGACGACGACGCCGGCGCCGAAGCGCACGTCGCCCCGGACGACGAAGCGCTCGCACTCGACCAGCGAGGGCGGGCCGGCCGGAAAGCGCGCCTCGAAGTCGCGGACGAGCTTGTAGCGCTCGGGGTCGAGGTCGACGAACAGCTGGCTATGGGTGCGTGCCGGGTTGCGCACGACGTGGGCGTCCTCGGTGAGCACGTAGGCGTCCGAGCGCAGGCCGAGGAGGTCGTTGGTGGTCTTGACCGGCGCGAAGCGCTCGCGCGGCACGCGCAGCGCCCGTGCTCCCTCGAAGATCGCGATCGCCGCGCCCATCGCGGTCTCGATCTGCAGCACCTCGGCCGATCCCTCGTCGGTCGGGTCGACCGTCTTGCGGTTGACGATCATCGGCAGCCCGAGCACGTTGTCGCGCTCGCGCAGCACATCACCCAGCACGCGGAGGTCGACCCACAAGGTGTTGGTGTTGAAGAAGCGCCAGCGTGAGGTGTCCTGGAAGGAGTCGAGGTCCTCGTCTGGCGCCTGGGCGATCTCGCGAAGGACCAAGCCGCCGCTCCGGCGCGCGGCGAGATGGCCGCCCTTGCGGTCCGACGCCGTGCGGTCGGCGACCTCCATGACGAACGGGATCCGCTCCCGGTCGACCCAGGCGAGGATGCGCGGGTCGAGCACCGCCCCGAGGTTGTCGATGTTCGACACGAAGGCGTGGGTGTAACCGTCGGCGAGCAGGCGCTCGAGCATCCCGGAGGTGACCAGGGCGGTGTAGAGGTCGCCGTGCCCGGGGGGCGCCCACTCGAGGTCGGGATCAGCCGGCCAGCTCGCGGGCTCGAGGTTCTCCGCGAGCAGCTTGGGCTCCTTGTGCTGCACGAAGTCGAGCGCAACGTCCTGCCCCTCGCGAAGCTCGGGGTGGCGCTCGAGCGCGGCGAGCGTCTCCTCGCGCGTGGAGAAGCTGTTCATGAGCACGAGCGGCAGGCGAGAGCCGGTCCGCCGTCGCAGCTCGACCACCTGCCGGGCGGCGATGTCGAGAAAGCTCAGTCCCTCCTTGACCGCCAGTAGCGACTTCGGTCCGGTCAGGCCCATGCTCGTCCCGAGCCCGCCGTTGAGCTTGAGGACGACCGCCCGCTGGAGCGCGTCGCGCTCGGCGCCGGGGTCGGTGTCGAGGTCCTGCGCCGCCGTCGGCTCCTCGACGGGCTCGAGGTCGGCGTCCGGCAGCAGGCCGGACTCACCCGCCTCGAGCTGGCGGTAGTAGTGGCGGAAGGTATCGACGAACACGTCGGGGACCCCGTCCCGGCGCATCTTCTCCTCCGCCGCGCGCAGCCCCTCAGCGCTCACGGGCGCATCCTAGGCGCCTACGCTCTTCGGTGTGAGGCGCGGCGTCCTTGTCACCGTGGCGGGGGCTGCGCTGTTCGCAGTCCTCATCGTCGCCGTGACCCCGCTGCGCGAGGGCGCCGAGGCGGTCGTGCACGGCGACACCGCCGAGTTGCGCCGAAACCTGCTCGATCTCGGGTTCGCCGGAGCGCTCGTACTCTTCGCGCTGATCGTCTCGCACGCGGTGCTCTTCTACCCCTCGGAGATCGTCAACGCCGCCGCCGGCTACGTGTACGGCTTCGGCCCGGCGCTCGCCCTGGTGATGGTGGGCTGGACCGTCTCCGGGCTCGTGGCCTACGCGATCGGCCATCACGTCGGGCGCCCCGCGCTCAGGCGCCTGGCCGGGCAACGCCGCCTGGAGCGCGCGGAGCGAGCCGTCGACCGCGGCGGCGCGGTCGGCCTGCTCGCCGCCCGGCTGATCCCCATCGTTCCCTACAGCGTCGTCGGCTATGTCGCCGGCGCCGCCCGCGTGCCGTTGTGGCGCTTCACCTGGACGACCTTCGCCGGCTCGCTGCCGCTCTGTGCCACGGTCGTCTACCTCGGCGGGCGCCTGGAAACCCTGTCGCTGAGCGACCCGACCGTATGGGTCGCCGTCGCGATCGTGGTTGCCCTACTCGTCGGCGGTCACCGGCTGGCGCGCGGACGCATGGATCAGGCGGCGTCGAGCACCACCAGCGAGCCGGCGCCGTCCTCGACCGCATCGGGCGGCCCGGCGAGCGCCAGCCCGCAACCGCAGTCGCAGGCGAGCGCGAGCAGCTCTTCGAGCGGGCCGAAGGCCTCATAGACTGCGTCGCATCCGTCGTCGGAGCAGAACAGCAGGACGTGGAACACGACTCCATCGTGAGTCGGGCGTCGGACGTAGCGTCAGGCGGGTGTCGCCAGCCGGAAGATCTCGACCGGCTCGGCCACGCCCCGCACGCGAACCGGCCCGGCCTGCTCCCACGGCGCGCAGCCTGCTGCGGAGATCGGGGTCCGGCATCAGAGCCCGAGGCTTCGCCCGAGTATCTCGCGCATGATCTCGTCGGTGCCGCCCCCGATCGGGCCCAGCCGCGCGTCGCGCAGCGCGCGCTCGAGCTCCTCGTCGGGGCCCAGTAGATCGAGGCAGGCGTCGATGACGTCAACCGCCGCACGCTGCGTGGCCAGCTTGGCCATCGTGACCTCGCGGACGGCATCGGCGCCCGCGAGGTGCAGCCGCAGCGCCTGATGGGTGACGTCGCGGCCGGCCTGCAGCGCGATGGCCATCTCCGCCACCCGGTGGCGAGCGAACTGGCTCGCTCCGCCGCGCTCGCGCAGCGCCTCCAGGGTGCGCGCGAGCGACGCCTCCATCGCCCCCACGGCCCCGAGTGACATGGCCAGCCGCTCCCACTGGAAGTTGGCCATGATGAGCTGAAAGCCGCGGTTCTCCTCGCCGAGCAGGTTCTCCTCGGGGACCCATACGTCGTCGAACGAGATCAGCGCCGTGTCGGAGGCGTGCCAGCCGAGCTTCTCGATCGCGCGCGACTCCACCCCCTCGCCTCGCTCGATCACCAGGAACGAGAGCCCGTGGTGCCCCCCCTCCGCCGTCGTCTTCACCGCGGTGACGAGGAGGTCCGCGCGCACGCCGTTGGTGATGAACGTCTTTGAGCCGTTGACGCGGTAGCCGCCGTCCTCGCGCACCGCGCGGGTGCGGATTCCCGCGACGTCGGAGCCGGCGTCGGGCTCGGTGATGGCCAGGGCGGCGACCTTCTCGCCCCGGATCCCGGGCACCAGCCAGCGCTCGCGCTGCTCCTCGGTGCCAAAGCGCCAGATCGGGGGCAGCGCGATCGACATGTGCGCGCCGATCCCCGCCGCGAGCCCGCCCGAGCCGCACCGCGCGAGCTCCTCGGCGAGCACCGCTGCGGCCACTTCGTCGCCCGCGCCGCCGTACTGCGGCGGGAACTTCAGGCCGATGTAGCCGCGCTGCGCGAAGAGCGCGAAGACCTCGCCGGGGAACCAGTGCGCCGCCTCCCATTCGGTGGCGTGCGGGCGAAGCTCGGCAGCGATGAACTCGCGGATCTCGGCCCGCAGACGCTCGTGGGCAGGAGTGAACGGAGGGACGAGCGCGGGCTCGTGCCGTTCGAGGGAGGGCACGGCCATCAGCCGGCCTTGGGCCGGCGCTCCTCGGAGAGCGGCCGCCCGGCTTCGTCGGCGGCGCCGCCAGGCGGCCAGGTACCGAACCAGTTGTCGCGCGCGCCGTCGATCGTGAGCACGGCGCCCGAGACGAAGTCGCCCGCCGGGGAGGCGAGGTGGGCGACCATCCAGGCGATCTCCTCGGCCCGGCCCAGCCGCCCGAGTGGCACCGTGGACGCCGCACCCTCGACGATCGGCTTGGGGTACTTGGTCACGAAGGTGTCGGTCGCGAACTGGCCGGCGGCGAGCGCGACCAGGCGGATCCCAAAGCGCGCCCACTCGATCGAGAGCACCCTCGTCAGATTCTCGACGGCTGCCCGCGCGGCCGACGAGTGCGCCATTCCCGGCAGTCCGTTGTGCGGGGAGATCGTGACGCTCACCACCTTGCCGCCGCGGCCCGAGGGGATCATCCCCCTGGTCACCACCGCATGGGTCATCAACCACGTGCCCTCGACGTTGAGCCGCATCACCGTGCGAAAGCCCTTGGGGGTGATGTCCTCGGCCGGGGTGAGGTACTGGCCCCCGGCGTTGTTGACCAGCAGGTCGATGCCGCCGTGGCGCTCGAGGACGCCGTCGACGAGCCCGGCCACCTGGTCCTCCTCGCGGATGTCGCACGGGTGAGCCTCGACCAGGCCGCCCTCCGCCAGCGCGGCGGTCTCCCGCAGCGGCTCGTCGCGCCGCCCGCACACCACCACCCGCGCGCCCAGCGCGGCGAGCTCGAGCGCCGTGGCGCGGCCGAAGCCCGACCCCCCGCCGCTGACGATCGCCACCTGGCCCTCGAGCAGCCCCGCGCGGAAGACCTCGGACGGCATCACTTACCCGTCCAGCGCGGGTCGCGCTTCTCGAAGAAGGCCCGCACTCCCTCCTGGATGTCCTCGGTCGAGAAGGCGATGGTGAGCTGGCTTCGCAGGTAGTCCCATGCCTCCTCGAGCGCCATGTCCTGCTGGCGCCAGAGCGCGTCCTTGCCCAGGCGCATGAGCACCGGCGACTTGGCCGCCAGCCGGGCCGCCCAGTCGGCGACAGCGGCGTCGAACTCGTCGAGGGGCACGACGCGGTTCACGAGCCCGAGCCGTTCGGCCTCGTGCGCGTCGATGCGCTCGCCGAGGAGCAGCAGCTCGGTGGTCTTCTTGCGCGGGACGTTGCGGTAGATCAGCGCCATGATCATGAACGGGAACACCCCGACGTTGATCTCCGGCGTGCCGAAGGTCGCTCGCTCGGAGGCGATCACCAAGTCGCAGGCCAGCGCGATCCCCAGCGCTCCGGCCAGGCAGTGCCCGCGCGCCGCGCACAGCACCGGCTTGCCGAGCTCCCCGATGAGCCTGAACAGCCGCGGGAAGCGCTCGGTGGCCAGGTGCTTGTGCACGAGCGGGACGTCGGCCGCGAAGCCGCCGAGGTTCCCCCCGGCGCTGAACGTCGTCTCGTGCGTGGAGGCGAGCACCACGCAGCGGACCTCGTGGTCCTCGCGGGCGGCCTCGAAGGCCGCGATCAGATCGCCCAGCAGCGCGTCGGAGAGCGCGTTGCGCGACTCCGGCTGGTCCATGGCGATCGTCGCCACGCCCCCGTCGACCCCGTAGCGCACCGTGTCGAAGCTCGGCATGGCCCCTCAAGCTACCTGGCCCGTAGTGGGCTTAGCATGTGGGGTGTGAGTCGAGACGAGCGCGCGGCGCCTCCGAGCCTCAGGCTCCTGGCCGGCCGCTTCGACCCAGAGGCCTTCGACGCCCCGCCGGGACGCACGCGGGTGCGGCTGGCCTGTGATGGGGAAGGGGCCTGGGACGCCGTGCTGGACCGCGGCGCGGTGCAGCTCGAGCCCGCGAGCTCCAACCACCCCGACGCGCTGCTGTCGGCCGACACGCAGACGTGGCTGAAGATCGCCTCGGACGTCGGCGGCGGCATGGCCGCCTGGCGCAGCGGGCGACTGAGGATCCGCCACAACCTTCACCTGGCGGTCGGCTTCCTGGCCGCGACGAGCGGGGACCGCCGACCGGGACGGCTGGAGCTCCATCAGGTGCGGACCAGCGCCGGGACGCTCTCCACCATGAGCGCCGGCTCGGGAGAGGCTGTGGTGCTCGTCCACGGCCTGGGCGCGACCAAGGCTTCGATGCTGCCGACCCTGCGGGCGCTGGCGCCCTCCTTCCGGACCATCGCGGTCGACCTGCCCGGCCACGGCGACTCGGACAAGCCGGTCGGTCGGCCCTACGACCCGCCGTTCTTCGCCCGCGCGCTCGTGGCGCTGCTCGACGAACTGGGCATCGAGCGCGCGCACTTCGTCGGCAACAGCCTCGGCGGTCGCGTCTCGCTGGAGATGGGCCTCGCCCACCCGGACCGCACGGAGCGTCTGGCGCTGCTTTGCCCGTCGCTGGCCTGGCGGCGACGGCCCCAGTGGGCGTCCGCACTGCGCTTCCTGCGGCCCGAGCTCGGGCTGCTGCAGCCGGCGCCACGGCGGGTGGTCGAGCCGCTGGTGCGGTCGCTGATCCCCCAGGCCAGCGACGGTTGGGTCGCGGTCGCCGTCGACGAGTTCCTGCGCCTGTACCTCGACCCGCGCGGGCGCGCCGCCCTCTACGCCGCCGCGCGCCAGATAACCCTGGAGGAGCCGGAAGGCCCGGCCGGCTTCTGGACGCGGCTGCGCTCGCTGTCCTCCGACGCGCTGTTCATCTGGGGCCGGAACGACCGCGTCGTCCCGCTGTCGTTCTCGCGCCACGTGCGCGAGGCGCTTCCCGCGGCGCGCCACCTCGTGCTCGACTGCGGCCACGTCCCCCAGGTCGAGCGCCCGCGCGAGACCCATGAGGCGGTGACCCGCTTCCTCGCCGAGGCCGACCGGTCGCGGGCGAGCGCCGCCGGCAGCGCCTAGCGAGGAGACCCCTGGAAAGGGGTCCAACGCGCAGCTCGTCCTACACCCACACTTCTCGGCGCGGCGTAGGGCGCTCGGGCCGCGCTCCGTTTGCGCTGCGCTGGCGTGCGTCGCGTGGTCTGGGGCGACGAGGGCGGGGCGGGGGGGCGGTCCCGGCCTCTGCGGTTCTGCGACGAGTTCTAGATCCGCTCGAAGACCGCGGCGAGCCCCTGGCCGCCGCCGATGCACATGGTCTCCAGGCCGTAGCGCCCGCCGCGCCGGTCGACCTCGTGCAGCAGCGTGGCGAGGATCCGCGCGCCGGTGGCACCGACCGGGTGGCCGAGCGAGATCCCCGACCCGTTGGGGTTGAGCCGCTCGTCGGCGGGGTCGAGATCCCACTCGCGCAGCACTGCGAGCACCTGCGCGGCGAACGCCTCGTTGAGCTCGATGACGTCGACGTCGCCGAGCTCCAGGCCGGCGCGCTCGAGTGCCCGGCGCGTCGCGGGGACGGGCCCGACGCCCATCGTCTCGGGCGCCACCCCCGCGGTCGACCACGAGACCAGCCGGGCCATCGGGGCCAGCCCGAGCTCGCGCGCCCGATCGGGGTGGGTCACGATGCACGCCGCCGCGCCGTCGTTCTGGCCGCTCGCGTTGCCCGCGGTGACCGTGGCCTCGGGATCGGCCCGGCGGCGCACCGGCTTGAGTGCCGCGAGGCCTTCGAGCGTGGTCTCCCGGCGCGGATGCTCGTCGCGGTCGACCACCTCCTCGCCCGAGCGCTTGGCCACCCTCACCGGAACGATCTCCTGCGCGAAGGCGCCAGAGTCCTGGGCGGCGACCGCGCGCCGGTGGGAGCGGAGCGCGAGCTCGTCCTGCTCGTCGCGCCCGATGGCGTACTCGCGGCGCAGGTTCTCGGCGGTCTCGAGCATCCCTCCGGGCACCGGGTGATGGACGCCGCCGGCAGTGGCCCGGGCGCGGGCGAGGCGATCCTCGAAGCTCACCGCCGCGCCCCGCACTCCCCAGCGCAGGTCGTCGGAGTAGTACTCGACCTGGCTCATGCTCTCGGCCCCGCCGGCGAGCACGAGCTCGCTCGCGCCGGTCTGGACCTGCATGGCGCCCATGAGCACCGACTGCAGGCCCGAGCCGCAGCGGCGGTCGACCTGTAGCCCGGGAACCTCGATGGGAAGGCCGGCGTCGAGCGCAGCGACGCGGCCGATGGCCGGCGCCTCGCCGTTGGGATAGGACTGGCCGAGGAGCACGTCGTCGACGTCCGCCGGGTCCAGGCCGGTGCGCTCCATCAGGGCCTCGATCACCGTCGCGGCCAGCGAAGCCACCGGCACCTCGCGCAGCGCACCCCCGAAGCGCCCGACCGGGGTTCGGATCGGTTCGCAGATCACCGCGTCACGCATCAGCGGCGAGGCTAGCGTGTGGCTCCAGCGGCGCCCTGGCTACAGCCCGTGGCCACCGGGCTCGAACTCGAGCAGGCGGGGGTCCGCCTCGCCGCGGACATGGGCGAGGATCGCCCGGCGCTTGACCCCGGGGGACCCCGGTGGGCGGGTCTCGAGCTCGACCTCAACGGGGACGCCCGCCTGCTCGCCCTGCGCGACCGCACCGGGGGCGTCGGTCGAGCCCAGCGCTGGAGCGAGGCGATCGCCCGCGATCTTCGCCGGGGGCCACCAGAGCGCGTTGCCCGCGGTGACGGAGTCCGCCGCGCGGCCCTCGGCGATCGACGCCCGCAGCCAGGTCGGCGCACGGCCGGTGAGCAGCATCCCCCGCATGACCGGGCGGAAGGGAGCCGCCTCGACGTCGGCCCCCGCCTTGGCCGCGAGGGCCGCCGCCACGGTGTCGGCCTGCTGGGCCGCGATCCCGCCCTGCTTGACCGGGAAGGTGGTGCAGTCGCCCGCTGCCCACACGCCGTCGACGCCCTCCACGCTCCCGTGCTCGTCCACCGGGATGAAGCGGTCGTGATCGTGCGGCAGGCCCCGTACGCTGGGCCCCACCAGGCGCGGCAGCGCGACGATCCGGTCTGGCTGCAGGGCCGGACCGTTGGGCTCGAGCAGGACCCTTCCCGCCTCGGTGGTCCGCACGTCATAGCCCGCGTGGACCTCGATGCCTCGCTCGCTGAACAGATCGCTCATCGCCTTGCGAGCCCGCTCGCCGAAGAGGGCGAGCGGCGCGGACGCAGGCGTGGCCAGGCTCAGCTTCACGTCGCGTCCCTTGTCGGCCGCGAAGGCGCTGGTCATCAGCGCGAGCTCGTAAAGCGGGAAGGGCCACACCACTCCGGCGGGCACGAGGAAGGCGATGCTCGAGACGGTTCCGTCCGCGACGTGCCCGAGGAGGTCCTTGTAGCCCGGCGTGCTGCGCTGGTCGAAGAAGGTCAGGGCCTCCCGGAACACCGACAGCCGGTCGGCCCCCAGCGCGATGACGAGCTCGTCGTAGCGGTGCTCCCCCTCGTCGGTCAGCGCGACGGCGCGATCGGTGTCGACGGCTTGCAGGCGGCCCTGGACGAAGGACGCACCGTGCGCCTCGCACAGATCGACGACCGAGTAGCGCCGAACCTCGCCGAGCTCGAAGGGCTCGGCGACGGACAGCGGGCGGTAGGCGAACTGCGTCCCGTCGGACAGCAGCGCGACGTCGAGCAGCTCGGGGGCGAGATCGCGCAGTGCGAGCATGAGCTCGAGCCCGGCAACGCCGCCGCCGGCGACCACCACGCGTCGGCGGTTCGGTGAGGAATCTGTGGTCATGCCGAGCATGCTCGCGGTTTCGCACCCGCAAGGCAACGGGGCGGGCGCGCGAACCCCGGCGGAGGACTACGGACGCGCACCGGAGAGCAACCCGCGCACCTCGCGCGCCATCTCCAGGTCCTCGCGCGCTGCGAGCACGAGCACGCGCGGCCCGGGGTCACGGCCGCCGAGCAGGGCGTCCTGCCCGTCTACCTCCGAGTTGGCGGTCTCGTCGAGCTCGAGCCCGAGGAACCGCAGCCCCTCGCAGGCTCGCAAGCGCACCTCCGCGGCCCTCTCCCCCACCCCGCCGGTGAACGCCAGCGCGTCCAGCCCGCCCATCGCCGCGGCCATCGACGCGATCAGGGCGCGAAGGCGGTGGAGGTAGACTTCCAGGGCATGCCGGGCACGGGCGTCGCCGGCGTCGCAGCGGCGCAGGAGCACGCGCATGTCCTCCGTTCCCGCCAGCGCGAGCAGGCCGGCGTCGTGGGCGAGCGCACGCTCGGCCTCCTCCGCGCCGATCGCTCCCTGGCGCTGGGCCCACAGCAGCGCCCCGGGGTCGACCGCTCCGCAGCGCGTCGCCATCACCAGACCGTCGAGGGTGCTGAACCCCATGGTGGTGTCCACGGAGCGCCCGCCGGCCACCGCGGCGAGCGAGGCACCCGCGCCGAGGTGACAGCTCACGATCCGCAGCCGTCCCAGCGGCCGGCCCACGAGCTCGCTCGTTCGCCGAGCGACGTAGGCGTGGCTCAGCCCGTGGAAGCCGTAGCGTCGCAGCCCGAAGCGCCGCACCCATTCGCGCGGCAGGGCGATCGCCGCCGCGGCCTCGGGCATCCCGGCGTGGAAGGCGGTGTCGAAGCAGGCGACGTGGGGCGGCCCGGACCGGCGCTCGCGCACACGCTCGAGCGCGGCGAGCGCAGGACCGTTGTGAAGAGGAGCCAGGTCGACCAGCTCACCGAGCCGCTCGAGCGTGCGGTCGTCGACCACGACCGGCGTGCGGAAGGCCCGTCCGCCGTGGACGATGCGGTGGGCAACCGCGTCGACCGGCGGCAGGTCGTCGAGCGCGGCGTCCAGCCCCGCACCGCCCGTCCCGGCGTCGTCGCCGCGCAGCTCGCGGTCGACGAGGATGGCATCGTGCTCGTCGAGCGCCCGCAGCTTGACGCTGCTCGACCCTACGTTGACCGTGAGTACCCGCAAGCCGTGCGCCGGCGCGTCCTACAGGTGCTCAACCTCGATCGTCATCCTCTTGCTGGGCGCGAGCTCGCCCGCCTCGCGCGCTCGGCTGAGCGCGAGCAGCGCGCGCACCGCGGGCACCACGGCCGCCGGCTCCTTGCGCAGGAGGCCCAGATTGCGCAGCGCCTCCGCCTCGACCGCGTCCTGGTCGTTGCTCGGCGCGGGCAGCTCCCTCGCCTCCAGCGCATCGAAGACGACGACTATGTCGTTGGCATCGCTCTCGCTGCGCACGTCACCGGCATGGGCCGCCAGCCCCGCGGCGCTGAGCGCGGCGGCAAGATCGCTCGCCGTGCGCGTGGCGTTGGCGACGTCGTGAAGGGTGATGACCACCTTGTAGACCCTGCGGTCAGTCGCGGCGCCGGACATGAATGTGCCTCCCAGATCGTTCGGTGGTTAGCGCCCGAGGGTCGCGGCCGGGTCGCGCCAGGCCCAGCCGGTGACGTCGGGCATGTCGTCACCCACCGCGCGAGTGTAGGCACGGTGGCGCAGGCGCTCGTCGACCATCCGCTGGCGCAGGTGAGCGGCGCGCGTGCCGAGCCCCGGCACGCGGTCGATGACGTCCGCCACGAGGTGGAAGCGGTCCATGTCGTTGAGCATGACCATGTCGAACGGCGTCGTGGTCGTGCCCTCCTCCTTGTAGCCGCGCACGTGCAGGTTGGAATGATTGGCGCGCCGGTAGGTGAGGCGATGGATCAGCCAAGGGTAGCCGTGGTAGGCGAAGATCACCGGCCGGTCGGTGGTGAAGAGCGCGTCGAACTCCCGATCCGACATGCCGTGCGGGTGCTCTGAGTCGGGCTGCAGGCGCATCAGGTCGACGATGTTGACCAGGCGCACCTTGAGCTCGGGGAGGTGCTCCCGCACCAGGGCGGCCGCGGCGACCGTCTCCAGCGTGGGCACGTCGCCCGCGCACGCGAGCACGACGTCGGGCTCGCCGCCCTCGTCGTTGCTGGCCCACTCCCAGATTCCCACCCCGCGCGTGCAGTGGGCGATCGCCTCGTCCATGGTCAGATAGTTGGGAGCGGGCGCCTTGCCGGCCACGATCACGTTGACGTAGTCGCGGCTGCGCAGGCAGTGGTCGGCGACCGAGAGCAGGCAGTTGGCATCGGGCGGGAGGTAGACGCGCACGATCTCCGCTTTCTTGTTGACCACGTGGTCGATGAACCCCGGATCCTGGTGGGAGAAGCCGTTGTGGTCCTGTTGCCAGACATGCGAGCTGAGCAGGTAGTTGAGGGAGGCGATCGGGCGGCGCCAGGGGATCTCGCGGGTGACCTTCATCCACTTCGCATGCTGGTTGAACATCGAGTCGACGATGTGGATGAACGCCTCGTAGCAGTTGAAGAGCCCGTGGCGGCCGGTGAGCAGGTAGCCCTCCGCCCAGCCCTGACACAGGTGCTCGGAGAGCACCTCGAGCACGCGTCCGTCGGTGGCGAGGTGGTCGTCGGTGGGTCGCGCCTCGGCCTCCCACTGGCGGTCGGTGACCTCGAACACCGCGCTCAGGCGGTTGGAGGCGGTCTCGTCGGGACCGAAGATCCGGAAGCGCCGGTCGTTCTTAGCGATGACGTCGCGCAGGAATGCGCCCAGTACGCGCGTGGCCTCGCTGGTCGACGCGGCGGGAGCAGGCACCTCGGCCGCGTAGTCGCGGAAGTCGGGCAGGTTCAGAGGGCGCAGGAGAATGCCCCCGTTGGCGTGGGGGTTTGCCCCCATGCGCCGCTCGCCCTCGGGCGCGAGCGCAGCGAGCTCTTCGACGAGCGCGCCCTGCTCGTCGAACAGCTCCTCGGGCCGGTAGGAGCGCAGCCAGGACTCGAGCTGGGCGAGGTGCTCGGGACTCTGCGCGAGGTTGGACAGCGGGACCTGGTGGGAGCGAAACGATCCCTCGGCCGGCTTGCCGTCGACCACGCGCGGCCCCGTCCAGCCTTTGGGGGTGCGCAGCACGATCATCGGCCAGCGGGGACGCCCCGCCTCGCCGGCGTCGCCGCCCCCGGTAGCGCGCTCGTCGCCACGCGCGGTCCGCTGGATCGCTGCGATCCGCTCGAGCGCTTCGTCGAGCGTCGCCGCCATCAGCTGGTGCATCTCGTCAGGGTCCTCGCCCTCGACGAAGAACGGCTCGTGGCCGTAGCCCTCCAGCAGCGAGCGCAGCTCCTGCGGAGGGATTCGCGCGAGCACCGTCGGGTTGGCGATCTTGTAGCCGTTGAGGTGCAGGATCGGCAGCACGGCGCCGTCGCCGGCGGGGTTGACGAACTTGTTGGCGTGCCAGCTCGCGGCGAGTGGCCCGGTCTCCGCCTCCCCGTCGCCGATCACGCAGCAGGCCAGCAGGCTCGGGTTGTCGAGCACCGCCCCGTAGGCGTGGATCAGCGCGTAGCCCAGCTCGCCGCCCTCGTGGATCGAGCCCGGCGTCTCGGGAGCGACGTGGCTCGGGATTCCCCCCGGGAACGAGAACTGGCGAAACAGGCGCTTGAGTCCGACCTCGTCACGGCCGATCTCGGGATAGACCTCGCTGTAGGTCCCCTCCAGGTAGGTGTTGGCGACTATTCCCGGGCCGCCGTGGCCCGGTCCCGCGAGGTAGATCGCGTCGAGGTCGCGCGCCTTGATCGCCCGGTTCATGTGCGCGTAGACGAAGTTCAGCCCGGGCGTCGTGCCCCAATGGCCGAGAAGCCGCGGCTTGACGTGCTCGAGGCGCAGCGGCTCGCGCAGGAGCGGGTTGTCGAGCAGGTAGATCTGCCCGACCGATAGGTAGTTGGCCGCGCGCCAGTAGGCGTGCAGGCGGCGCAGCTCATCCTCGTCCAGCGGCTGGGCGATCGGTCGCTCGGGCATCCGGTCGACCCTACCGGGCCGGGCGCACCGCACATCGGTGATCTGCCACCACCGTGAGGGCTCGAACTGATAATCCTGGGCCCTTGCCGGGTAGGGACGCCGCATGACCGCCCTTCGCCGCCTGTCGCTGGCCTGCCTCACCGTCGCGTGCGTCGCCGCGCTCCCAAGCGCCGCCGCCGGGGCGGCAACCCCCAAGACCAAGTGGCTGTGCAAGCCCGGACTGCAGAGCAACCCGTGCCTGTTCAGCCTCAGGACAACGCGCTTGAGCCCGACGGGCGAGACGCTCGGTGTCGACAACGTCAAGAACGCCCGCGACCCGAAGGTCGACTGCTTCTACGTGTATCCGACGACGAGCGACCAGGACCGGCCCCAAGCGAATCTGAGCATCGATCCCGAGCTCGTGTCCATCGCGCGCTATCAGGCCGCGCGCTACTCCCGCGAATGCCGGGTGTTCGCCCCGGTCTACCGCCAGATCACGATCGCCGGGCTGCTCGCCCCGAACACGATCACCACCGCGATGCGCGCGACGGCCTACAAGGACGTCCGCACCGCCTGGCGCACCTACCTGCGCAAGTACAACAGAGGACGCGGCGTGGTGTTCATCGGCCACTCCCAGGGGAGCGGGGTGCTGCGCCGCCTGCTCCGCGAGGAAATCGACCCGAGGCCCTCCGCGCGCAGTCTGCTCGTCTCCGCACTGCTCATGGGGGGCAACGTGCTGGTCAAGCAGGGCCGCGACGTCGGCGGTGACTTCAAGCGCATTCCCGCGTGCCGCTCGCAGACCCAGATCGGCTGCGTCGTCGCCTTCTCGACGTTCAACGCCGCCGTGCCATCCGACTCGCGCTTCGGGCGCACGCCGCAGAAGCGCCGCGAGGTGCTGTGCACGAACCCAGCGAGCCTCGCCGGCGGCTCGGGCCGGCTGGACCCCGTCTTCCCGAACAAGCCCTTCGCGCCCGGGACGGTGATCGGCGCCCTGACCACGATGATCGGCTTCACCTCGCCGACGGTCGGCACGGCGTGGACCGCCTCGCCGGGGGCCTACAAGGCAAGCTGCTCCTCCGCCGGCGGCGCCCACGTGCTGCAGATCAAGAGCGTCTCGGGAGCGCCGAAGCTCGCGGCCCTGCCCGACCCGACCTGGGGACTGCACCTCGCCGACGCCAACATCGGGCTGGGCAACCTCACCGATCTGGTTCGCCGCCAGGCCGAGGTCTATACGGCCGGCGGGTAGCCCGGCTAGGCCGTCGTTCAGCGCTCCAGCAGGCGACGCAGCTGCGCGCAGGTGTCCCGGACCGCCTCCGCGGACGCCGGGCTGAGCGCGGCGAGGTCGAAGAAGCCGTGGATCAGGCCGTCGTAGCGGCGATGGACGACCGGCACCCCCGCCTGCTCTAGCGCGCGGGCGTACGCCTCGCCCTCGTCGCGCAGCGGGTCGAACTCGGCCGTCACGATCACCGCCGGCGGCAGGCCGGTGAGACCGCCTGCCAGCAGCGGTGACAGCCGCGGATCGGTCACGTCGGCGCCCCCGACGTAGTGGTCGCGGAACCACTCCATGTCCGCGCGCGTGAGGAAGTAGCCCTCCGCGTTCTCGGTGCGCGACGCGTAGTCGCCGTCCCCGAAGTCGACCCCCGGGTAGACGAGCAGCTGCGCGGCGAGCGGCGGGTGGCCGGCGTCGCGCGCCAGGCGGGCGACCACCGCGGCGAGGTTCCCGCCTGCGCTGTCGCCGGCGACCACAAGGCGCTCGACGTCGTCGCCGAGCTCAGCGACGTGGTCGGCAGCCCAGCGCGTGGCCGCGAGGCAGTCCTCCACCGGCGCGGGGAACGGCGCCTCGGGTGCGACGCGGTAGCCGACGCTGAGCACCACCGCCTCGACCTGGCGGCAGACCGTGCGGCATTGGTTGTCGTGGGTCTCCACGTCCCCGATGACGAAGCCACCGCCGTGGAAGAAGATGATCGTGGGCAGGGGGCCCTCCGCCTCGGGGCGGTAGACGCGCGCCTCAAGGTCGCCGGCGGCGCCCGGGACGACGAGGTCCTCCGTCGAGGAGACGGGGACGATCGAGTCCGGCGGTCGCAGGTCCACGGTGAGCATGCGGAAGGCAGCGCGTGCCTCCTCGGGGCTCCCGGAGGCGAGCGTCTTGTTGCCCATCGCCTCCAGCAGCGAGAGCATGCCCTGGATGGCAGGGTCGACGGGCATGGGCGGACGATGTCAAGATCTGGCGGTGCGCGCGTTGCGGACGGTCGTCGTCTCGCTGGTGATAGTCGTCCTTGTCGGCGTGTCCGGGGCGGCCGCTAAGCCCCAGCGCTGCAACGGAGAGCGCCGCCTGTGCGATCGGACGCTCGACCAGGTCGTCCTGCCGGCCACCCACAACGCGATGTCGGCGGCCTCGCTCGGCTGGGTCAATCCCAACCAGGAGGTCGGCATCCCCGACCAGTTGCGGCTGGGCATCAGGGGCTTCCTGCTCGACACCTACTACGCGGTGCGCCGCTCCGACGGGACGGTGGTCAACGCCGAAGGGACCTCAGAGCCCACCCGGCGACGGCGGGTGTACCTCTGCCACGTGCGCTGTGAGCTGGGCGCCACGCCGCTGGTCGACGCGCTGCGCGCGATGCGCGACTTCCTCGAGGGCAACCCCGACGAGGTGATGGTGATAGTCAACGAGGACTACGTGACCCCGCGCGGCTTCGCCAAGGTCGTCAGGCAGAGCGGTCTCTCCCGTTACGTCTACCGCGGCAAGGCCGGCCCGCGCTGGCCGACGCTGCGACGGATGATCGCCCGCCACCAGCAGGTCGTGCTGCTCGCCGAGAGCGACGTCAAGGGCGTGCCCTGGTACCGACCGGCCTACGAGGGCATCCTCCAGGAGACCCCGTACACCTGGCCCGACGTTCGCCAGCTGACCGACCCCGGGCAGCTGAACGCGAGCTGCATCGCCAACCGCGGGGGCGACCGCGGCTCGCTGTTCCTGCTCAACCACTGGTCTCCCCCCTACCCGGCCTCGACGGGCACGGCGCGGGTCGTCAACAAGACCGGGGCGCTCGTGCGCCGGGCGCGGGCGTGTGCGTCCGCGCGCGGGCACCTGCCAACACTGCTCGCCGTCGACCGCTTCCGCACCGGCGGCCTCTTCACCGCCGTGCGCAAGCTCAACGAGTCCGCACTCCCGAGGTGAGCGAGCGCCTTCAGGCGCGCCGCGCGCGCACGACCACGCGCGCGCCGCGCGAGGGGATCATGGTCACGTTGCGGTGGACGGCATGCTCGGGCTCGGGGTCGTCGGCCTCCAGGTCCAGGCGGCGGGCCATCGCCTCGAGGACGACGCGCTGCTCGGCCATAGCAAGCGCAGCGCCCAGGCACCGGCGGATGCCGCCACCGAACGGGATCCACTCGTAGGTTCCCGGCTTGTGCCCGAGCCACCGCTCGGGGCGGAAGGCGAACGGATCGGGGTAGAGGTCTTCGCGGTGGTGCAGCAGCAGGATGCTCATGGTCACCGGCGTGTCAGCCCGGACCGCGTAGTCGCCCAGCCGCCACGGCACGGTCACGCGACGGCCGATCATGGGGATGACCGGACGGGCGCGCATTCCCTCGTTGATCGCCGCCTCGATGTTCTCCTCGGCTTGGTCGCCCGAGCGCACCGCTTCGACCAGGCGCTCGTGGGCGGCCGGCGTACGGACCAGGCGCTCCCAGGTCCAGGCGAGCGAGTTGGCGGTGGTCTCGTGGCCGGCGAGCACGAGCGTGAGCAGCTCGTCGCGCAGCTCGCGATCGGTCAGCGGCTCCCCGTCCTCGGTGCGCGCGCGCAGCAGCAGCGAGAGGATGTCGCCGCGCTCCTCGAGGTCCGACGCGGACCGGCGCCCCTCGATCACGCCGTAGGCGTAGCGGTCGAGGAGCCCTAGCCCGACGCGTGTGAGGCCGACGGGCTCGTCGCGCCCGATGTTCATCAGCTCCGAGAGCTGGGCCCCGGGCAGCGTCGAGGCCGCCACCAGCTTCTTCGTCGCGGTGCGCAGGCCGTATTCCGGCGTCCCGCGCGGCGGCTTGCCCTCGATGCCGAAGATCCCGGCCATGATCACGTCGAGGGTGATGGCCTGCATCCGCGGGGCCAGCGCGAACGGCTGACCGACCGGCCAGCGGTCGATCTCGCGCTCCGTGAAATCTTCGATCATCTGCCTGTAGCGCTCGACCGCCTCGCCGTGGAAGGGCGGGAGAAGCAGCTTGCGCTGGCGCATGTGACGGGCGCCGACTGACGTGAGCACCGAGTTGGGTCCCACGATCGGCCGCAGCGGCGACTCGCCCGTCAGCGAGGGCGCCTGCTCGGGCTTGGCGGTGAACAGCGAGCGCACGTGATCGGGATGGCTCGTGACGACGGGCCCGCCCGGCACCGTGCCGCGCATCCGGAAGACCTCGCCGAGCTCACGGCGGGCGCGGAAGACGAACTCGATCTGGCGCTGGTTGAAGCGCAGCACCTGCAGCATGCGCGGGAGTGGGATGGCCGGCGGGACGGGCAGGTTGCGCTCGGACTCGTCGGCGGGGCCGGCCGGGGACGGCGGCGCCTGCCCGACGAGTCCGTCGGCGGCCGTGGTGTGTTCGGCGACGAGCGTCATGACGCCTCCTACGGTTACACGGATCGATGTCAATTACAAGTGGCGAGGGCATGGCCAGGAGACGACGTCGTGGCAGGCTTAGCGCAGTGCTCGAGGTCCACGTCACCTACGAAGAGCGCTACTGGTATCCCGACGACGGGGGAGCCGTGTGGGTTGCCGGCTACCAGCTCGTCGATCGCGACTCGGGTCGCTTCCTCGGTCGCGACGCGCCGCAGCTCGCCGAGCTCGGGCTGCGGGTCGCCGGCGTGGCCGGAGCCGCCCGCCATCACGCCGCGGCGCTGGCCTCCGACGGCGCGGCCCCAGGGGCGCAGCTGGAGCTGCGACGCGACCCCGCGAACCCCCACGACCCCGACGCGATCGCCGTCCATCCCGCCGCCGGGGGCGAGCAGCTTGGCTGGGTGCCGCGAGAGGTGGCGGCGGAGCTGGCGCCCGAGATGGACGCGGGACGACCGTGGTCGGCCGTCGTGCTGCGCGAGCACAGACGCTCGCCGCGCGACCCACGCGACGGGCTGACGATGCTGCTCGCGCCCACGGAGCGGCTGGAGCTCGTCTCCGAGAGTTTCCGCCCATAGGGATCAGAGACGGGTCAGCAGGGCGAGCAGGTAGGGGCTCGTCGCCCCGCCGTCGCTCTCCTCGCCAAGGGCGGCGATCGAGTCCTCGCGCAGCCGGTCCCAATCGCCCGCCGGCTCGAGCAGCCGGCGCGCGCCGATCCACATCGGGTGCGTGCGCTCCCAGCGATCCCAGACCTGTTCGGGGGTCGTGTCCTCGCGGGCGAGCGCCCG
>JBBQNQ010000021.1:0-42071 GCA_038330095.1 Solirubrobacterales bacterium | reverse complement strand
CGACCACGACCAGCGCGGTGAACGAGAAGCGCCGGCCGCCCTTGACGACCTTGGCCACGCGGTTGATCTCGACCACGCGCTCCTGGTACTCGCTGTCGCGCTGGCGTCCGCCGCCGTCTCTGTGTCGTGGTTGGGGCATGTCGAGGGAGGAGGGTAGTTCAGATCGCCAGGCCGGCTTCGCGGGCGCCCTCGGCGAGCGCGCGGACGCGGCCGTGATAGCGGTAGCCGCCGCGATCGAAGACCGCGCGCTCGACGCCGGCGTCCTGCGCGCGGCGGGCCAGTAGCTCGCCGGCGCGGCGGGCCTGGTCGGCGGACGGCAGCGAGCGCAGCTCGTCCTCCGTCCACGCGACCGCCGCGAGCGTGTGCCCGCGGTCGTCGTCGATGAGCTGTGCGAACAGCCCGCGGTTGGAGCGAAAGACCGAGAGGCGCGGCCGCGCGGCGGTCCCGCGCACCTTCGCGCGCACGCGGCGGCGGCGCTTGAGGCGGATCTGGGGCTTGCTCTTGACGGTCATGCGCGCTTGCCGACCTTGCGCGCGACGTACTCGCCCTCGTAGCGGATCCCCTTGCCCTTGTAGGGCTCGGGCGGGCGCTTCTTGCGGATGTTGGCCGCGACCTCGCCCACGAGCTGCTTGTCAATCCCGCGCACGACGATGCGCGTGGGTGTGGGGACCTCGAAGTCGATGCCCTGCGGCGCCTTGATGGGCACCGCGTGCGAGTAGCCCAGCGCCAGCTCCAGGTCGCGGCCGCGGGCCTGCGCGCGGTAGCCGACGCCCTGGATCTCGAGTGTCTTCGCGTAGCCGTTGGTGACGCCCTCGACCATGTTGGCCACCAGCGAGCGCGCCAGCCCATGCAGCGCGCGGTGCTCGCCCCGGTCGGTCGGGCGCTTGACGACGAGCTGGCCGCCTTCCTCCTGCTCGACGGTGATGTCGCGCGGGATGCGCTCGGAGAGCTCGCCCTTGGGCCCGTTGACCCGCACCTCGCCTGAGGAGATCGAGACGGTGACGCCCTCCGGGACAGGGATGGGCTGCTTGCCGATGCGGCTCACCAGACCTCCGCCACGACCTCGCCGCCGACGCCTTCGCGCCGGGCCTGGTGACCGGTCATCACGCCGCGGGAGGTCGAGATGATCGTGGTCCCCATGCCACCCTGGACCTTGGGGATGTGCTTGGAGTCGGCGTACGTACGACGCCCGGGCCGCGAGACGCGCCGCAGCCCCGAGATGACCGGCTGGCGGCTCTCGGTGTAGCGCAGGCGGATCTCCAGCTGCTCGCCGGCGCTGAGCGCGCTCGGCGGCTCGACGCTGAACCCGGCGATGTAGCCCTCCTCTTGAAGGATTCGCGCGAGCTCGCGCTTGAGCTTGGACGAGGGGATGTCCACCGTCTCGTGGGCAGCCTGGATCGCGTTGCGGATCCGCGTGAGGAAGTCGGCTACGGGGTCGGTCATGGACATGGCGTGGCTACCAGCTCGACTTGGTCATGCCGGGGATGTAGCCGACGTGCGCAAGCTCGCGCAGGCAGATCCGGCAAATGCCGAACTTGCGGTACACGGCGCGTGAGCGACCGCAGCGCCTGCACCGAGTGTAGGCCCGTGTCTTGAACTTGGCGGGGCGCGCCTGGCGCACCCTCTGGGAGGTCTTGGCCATGTGCTCCTAACTCGTTCCGTTGCCGTCGGCGAAGGGGCTGCCCTCGCGGGCGAACGGCATCCCGAAGGCCTGGAGGAGCGCGAACGCCTCCTCGTCGGTCTTCGCCGTGGTGGTGATCGCGACGTCCAGGCCGCGAATCGCGTCGACATCGTCGTAATTGATCTCGGGGAAGATGATCTGCTCGCGGACGCCGAGCGTGTAGTTGCCGCGCCCGTCGAAGGACCGCGGGCTCAGGCCGCGGAAGTCGCGGATCCGCGGTATCGCGATGGACATCAGGCGGTCCAGGAACTCGTGGGCGCGGTCGCCGCGCAGGGTGACCGAGACACCGACGGGCATGCCCTCGCGCAGCTTGAAGTTCGCAATGGACTTCCTCGCGCGTCGCACGCTCGGCCGCTGGCCGGCGATCGTCGCGAGCTGCTCGGTGGCGGCGTCGAGCATGTTGGAGTCCTGCTTGGCCTCTCCCAGCCCCATGTTCAGCGTGATCTTGGATACGCGAGGGGCCTGCATCGGGCTCGTGTAGCCGAAGCGCTCGATGAGCTGCGGCTTGATCTCCTGCTCGTAGCGCTCTCTGAGGCGTGCGCGCATCAGCCCTCCAGCCTCTTGCCCGACCGCTTGGCGACCCTGATCCGCTTGCCGTCCTCGCGGACCAGCCCGATCCGGGTCGGCCGGCCGTCTTCGGGATCGGCGAGCGCGACGTTGGAGATGTGGATCGGGCCCTCCTTCTCGATCACGCCGCCGACCTGCTCGGAGCGCTGGGCGCCGCGGACCTGCTCGGGCCGGCTGTGCCGCTTGATGATGTTGAGGCCCTCGACGTAGACGCGCTGGGCCTTGGGATCGACGCGCAGGACCTTGCCGCTCTTGCCTCGGTCCTTGCCGCCGATGATCACGACGCTGTCGTTCTTGCGGATCTTGGCCATCAGAGGACCTCCGGCGCCAGCGAGACGATCTTCATGAAGTTGCGGTCGCGCAGCTCGCGGGCGACCGGCCCGAAGATGCGCGTCCCACGCGGGTTGTTGGCGGCGTCGATCAGCACCGCGGCGTTCTCGTCGAAGGCGATCGAGGTGCCGTCGTCGCGGCCGAACTGCTTCTTGGTGCGCACCACGACGGCGGTGACGACCTCGCCCTTCTTGACCGCGCCCTGCGGGCTGGCCTGCTTGACCGTCGCGGTGATCGTGTCGCCCACGCCGGCGTAGCGCCGGCGCGAGCCGCCGCGGACGCGGATGCACAGGATCTCGCGCGCGCCGGTGTTGTCGGCGACGCGCAGGCGGGTCTCGTTCTGGATCACCGCGCGCGCTCCAGGACCTCGACCAGCCGCCAGTGCTTGGTGCGCGAAAGCGGGCGCGACTCCTCCACGCGCACGGTGTCGCCGATGTGGGCGTCGTTCGCCTCGTCATGGGCGTGCAGCGTGGAGGTCGAGCGAACGATCTTCTCGTAGCGGCGGTGGCGCCGGGCGACCTCGGTGCGCACGGTGATCGTCTTGTCGGCCTTGTCGGAGACCACGACCCCCTGGCGGACCTTGCGCCGACCCTCGGGCCGGTCGGCGGGCGGAGGCGCGGGAAGAGAATCGCGCTGCTTGGCCTTCTGGCGCGCACGCCCGCGGTAGCGGCGTCGCTCGGCGGCCTTGCGTCGACGCTCCTCCACCCGCTCGGCGATCCGCTCTTCGAGCGAGCGCGGCGGGCGCTGCTCGCCGGCGCGCGAGCGCGAGCGGCGGCGAGCCTCCTTGGGGTGGAGGCGCTCGGCGGGTGCCGTGGGGGCGACCTCCGGAGCGGGAGCCTTCGCGGGAGCGGCCTCGCCGGCCGGCTCCTCCGCGGCAGGCTCCTCCGGAGCGACCTCGGCAGCGGGCTCCTCGGCAGGGGCGTCCGCAGCCGGAGCCGCTTCGGCGGCGGGCTCTTCGGCGGTCGCGGCCTGCTCGTTCTCTGGGGTCTCGGGTGTGTCTTCGCTCTCGATCATGGGCTCAAGTCTCGGTTGGGGTTCACTTCGTGCGGGCGAGCTCGCGCTCGACGTCGAGGCCGCGCTCGCGGGCGACGGTCAGCGCGCGGGCGAGGTCGTGCTTGGCGCCGCGCATGCGAGCGGTGTTGTCGAGCTCGCCGCTCGAGTGCTGAAAGCGTAGGCCGAAGATCTCGCGCCGGGCCTCGCGCACGGACTCCACCAGCTCGTCGTCGGTGATGTCGCGGATCTCAGCGGCCTTGGGCATCGCTAGTGATCCTCGCGCTCGACGAACTTGGACTTCACCGGCAGCTTGTGGCCGGCGAGGCGGATGGCCTCGCGAGCCAGCGGCTCGGGAACGCCGGCAAGCTCGAACATGACCCGGCCGGGCTTGACCACGGCGACCCACCCTTCGGGCGAGCCCTTGCCCGAGCCCATGCGGGTCTCGGCCGGCTTCTTGGTGTAGGGCTTGTCGGGGAAGAGGTTGATCCAGACCTTGCCGCCGCGCTTGATCTTGCGGGTCATCGCGATTCGGGCAGCCTCGATCTGGCGATTGGTGACCCAACCGGCCTCGAGCGACTTCAGCCCGTACTCGCCGAACTGGACGGTGGTCTGCCCGCGTGAGAGGCCGCGCCGCCGGCCGCGATGCTCCTTGCGGTACTTGACGCGCTTGGGGGCCAGCATCAGCCGCCACCCCCCTCGCCACCGGCGGGCCGACCGCCGCTGCGACCGCCGCCCGAGCCACCCGAACCGCCCGGGCCACCGCTGCGACCGCCGCCGCCGCCGGAACCGCCACCGCGACCACCGCCCGAGCCACCCGGGCTACCGCCACGACCGCCGGGACCGCCGCCACGACCGCCGCCGGGACCGCCGCCACGACCGCCACCGGACCCACCGGAACCGCCGCCGCGACCGCCACCGCCGCCAGGACCGCCGCCACGACCGCCACCGGGACCGCCGCCGCGACCGCCACCGCCACCGGGACCGCCGCCACGACCGCCACCGCCACCGGGACCGCCGCCACGACCGCCACCGCCGCCGCCTCCGCGGCCTCCCCCACGCCCGCCGCCGCCGTCGCGACCGCCGCGCTCGGGGCGCGGCGGGGCGGGCGCGTCGAGCTCGGTCAGGTCGGTGCCCGTGTAGCCCTCGGGCATGATCTCGCCCTTGTTGATCCAGCACTTCACGCCAATGCGCCCGAACGTCGTGCGTGCTTCCGTGAAGCCGTAGTCGATGTCGGCTCGCAGGGTGTGGAGCGGCACGCGCCCGTCCGAGTAGCCCTCGGTCCGCGCCATCTCGGCCCCGCCCAGGCGGCCGGAGACCTGGACGCGCACGCCCTTGGCGCCCGAGCGCATCGCGCTCGTGAGGGCGCGCTTCATCGCCCGGCGGAAGGCGACGCGGTTCTGGAGCTGCTCGGCGATCGACTGCGAAACCAGCTTCGCGTCGAGCTCCGGTCGCTTGATCTCGAAGATGTTGACCTTGATCTGCTTGCGGGTCATGCGGTGAAGGTCGCGGCGCAGCGCGTCGACCTCCGAGCCGGACTTCCCGATGACGATCCCCGGTCGCGCGGTGTGGATGTTCACCTCGACCTCGTTGGAGTCCTTGCGGATCGTGATGTCGCTCAGCCCGGCGTGGGAGAGCTTGTTCTCGATGTGCTCGCGGATGTGGACGTCCTCGGCGAGGTAGTCGGCGAAGTGGCGCTGGTTGAACCAGTTCGACTTCCAGTCGTGGATGTAGCCCACGCGCATCGACTCGGGATGAACCTTCTGACCCATGGCGTACCTACTCCTTCGGCGTGAGCGTGATGGTGAGGTGGCTGGTGCGCTTGCGGATGCGCGTCGCGCGGCCCATGGCGCGCGGGCGGTAGCGCTTGAGCGTCGGCCCCTCGTCGGCAGTGATGGTGGCGATGCGCAGCTCGTCGCCGATGAGCTCGTGGTTGTGCTCGGCGTTGGCGATCGCGGACTCGAGCACCTTGCTCCAGTCGCGCGCGACCGCCCGCGGAGAGAACGCGAGGATCGCCCGCGCCTCTTCGACCGACTTGCCGCGCACGTGGTCGGCGATCAGCCGCGCCTTGCGCGGGCTGGTCCGTACGTACTTGGCGTGAGCGCGCACGAGCGGCGCGCCCTCGCGCGAGGGGGAGCGGCGTCGCGCGGGGGCAGGCTCCTCTTCCGTCGTCGCGCCCTCGGACGAACGGCCACGACGAGATGGAGCGGGCTCGTCCGTCGCCGCCTCCTCGGCGGCGGCGCCTCGGCGACGGCGTCGCCGTGGGGATGGTGCAGGGGCCTCGTCATCGGCGGCCTCCGCGGCAGGAGCCGCGGCGTCCTCGCCCTCGCCCTCGCCGTCGGCCTCGGAATCCGCTTCCGCGGAATCATCGCCGGGGGCCTCGGCGACCACGTCGTCCGCCGCTTCCGCGGAATCGCCGGGCGCTTCGGTTGCCGCATCGTCCGCCCGGTCCGCGACATCGTCGTCGGCCGCCTCGGCCTCGCCCTCAGCGCGCGCCTTGACGGTCTCGGCCGCCTGCTTGTCGACGCCCGTCTCGTCGGCCGCGGTTCCAGCGGCCTGCGGCTCGGCCTTCTTGCGACGCCGGCGCTTGGGTTTGGGCTCGGCCTCGACCTCCTCCGCGGCAGCCTCCTTCGAAGCCGCCTGCGCGGACTGCTCGGCATCTTCGGCAAGCTTCTCCTGCTCCTCGTCGCTCACCGGCGCCTGCCCGTGTCGGCGTGGCCGCGGTACATGCGGGTGGGAGCGAACTCGCCGAGCTTGTGGCCGACCATCGACTCCGAGATGAACACGGGCACGTGCTTGCGCCCGTCGTGAACGGCGATGGTGTGGCCGACCATGTCGGGGAAGATCGTCGACGTACGCGACCAGGTCTTGATCATCTGCTTGGTGTTGGACCGGTTCATCGCCTCGATGCGCGCCATCAGGCGCTCCTCGACGAACGGTCCCTTCTTGCTCGAGCGGCTCAATTCACTTCCTTCCGCCGGGGGCGGAGAGGGTCGGCGCGAGGCGGGTCATCGCTTCTTGCCCCTTCTCCGGCCACGGACGATGTAGCGGTCTGACTTCTTGCCCTTCTTGCGTGTGCGATAGCCAAGGGTAGGAACCCCCCACGGGGTCACGGGGTGGCGCCCCGGGGTGGTCGAGCCCTCGCCGCCGCCGTGCGGGTGATCAACGGGGTTCATCGCCGTTCCGCGGGTCTGCGGGCGCACGCCCATGTGGCGCTTGCGGCCGGCCTTGCCGATCTTCACGTTCTGGTGGTCGGCGTTGCCGATCGCCCCGACCGTGGCGCGGCACTGCGCGCGAACCATCCGCATCTCACCGGAGGGCAGGCGCAGCGTGGCCATGCCCGCCTCCTTGGCCATGAGCTGAATCGACGTACCGGCCGCGCGGCCCATCTGGCCGCCGCGCCCGGGCTCGAGCTCGACGTTGTGGACGACGGTGCCGATCGGCATGTCGCTCAGCGCGAGCGCGTTGCCGACGGAGATCTCCGCGCCGGGGCCGGACTGCACCATCATGCCGACGCTCAGTCGCGCGGGCGCGAGGATGTAGCTCTTGGCCCCGTCGACGTAGTGGATCAGCGCGATGTAGGCCGAGCGGTTGGGGTCGTACTCGATGGCCGCGACCCGCGCTGCCACGGCGTCCTTGCGTCGCTTGAAGTCGACCTTGCGGTACATGCGCTTGGCCCCGCCGCCACGGTGACGCGAGGTCTTGCGCCCGTGGGTGTTGCGCCCGCCGCTCTTCTTGAGTCCCTCGACCAGCGAGCGCTCGGGCTCGGTCTTGGTGATCTCGGCGTAGTCGGGATAGGTGGAGAACCTGCGCCCCGGGCTGGTCGGCTTGGGCTTGCGGATGGCCACGGGCTAGGACCCTCCTTCCGCGCCGAGCTCGAGCCCGGCGAACACCGGGATCGTCTCGCCCGCGCGCACCTGGACGATCGCCTTCTTCCACTGCCGCGTGTGCCCCGTGGTCAGCCCCCGGCGCTTGGGCTTGGAGCGGACGTTCATGGTCCGCACCTCGACGACGTGGACGTCGAACAGCCGCTCGACGGCCTGGCGGATCTCCGTCTTGTGGGCGTCGGTATGGACACGGAAGGTGTAGCGGTCGGCTGCCGCGAGCGCGTAGCTCTTCTCCGAGACGATCGGGCGGATGATCACCTGGCTGGGATCCATTAGGACGCCTCCTCCGGCGAACCGGCGGCCGGCGAAGCAGCGCGCTCGGGCCGTGCCCGGGCGGCCAGCGCCTCGAGCCCCGCGTCGGAGGCCAGCAGCGACGCCGCGGCGACCAGGTCGGCGATGCCGACGTCGTCGGCCTCCAGAACGCTCACGCGCGCGATGTTCCGGAAGGACTTCGTGGCCGGCTCCTCGCCGGGCCCGAGGACGACGAGCGTCGGCCGGACCTCCTCCCAGCCGCCCAGCAGCTCGGCGGCCCGCTTGGTCGCCGGCGCGTCGAACCTGCCGGCGTCGAGCACGGCCAGCGAGCCGCGGGAGGCGTGCAGAGACAGCGCGCTGCGCAGAGCCGCGCGCCGCGCCTTGCGGTTGACCTTGAACGTGTAGGAGCGCGGGCTCGGCCCGAAGACCGTGCCGCCGCCGGTCCAGATGGGCGAGCGGATCGAGCCGGCGCGGGCCCGCCCCGTTCCCTTCTGGCGCCAGGGCTTGGCCCCGCCGCCGCGGACCTGGCCGCGGGTGCGCGTGGACGCGGTGCCGCGCCTGCGAGCGGCGAGATCGGCGCGCACGCACTCGTGCACGAGCCCCTCGTTCCAGCGCGCCTCGAAGACCTCGGGGTCAAGCGGCACGGCGGTGCCGCCGCCCAAGCGAGGTGCCTCAGCCATCGGTGCGCACCTCGACGATCCCGTTGGGCGGCCCGGGCGCGGAGCCTCGTACCAGCAGCAGGTTCTGGTCGGCGATGACCTCCACGACCTCGAGCCCGCGCTGGGTCACGCGCTTGCCCCCCATGCGACCGGGACCGCGGATGCCCTTGAACACGCGTGCGGGGGTCGCCGAGGCGCCGATCGAGCCGGGGGCTCGAACGTTGTGGGAGCCGTGGCTGACCGGACCGCGGCTGAAGTTGTGGCGCTTGACGGTTCCCTGAAAGCCCTTGCCCTTTGACGTCCCGGCGACCTTGACGGTCTGCCCGGGCTCGAAGACGTCGACGCGGACCTCCTCGCCGACCATGTGCTCGCCGGCCTCGTCGCGGAACTCGCGCACGTGGCGCAGGGGCGGCGCGTCCGCCTTCTTGAGGTGCCCGAGCTGCGCACGGGTGAGCTGCTTCTCCTTGGCCGCGCCGAAGGCGAGCTGCACGGCGTCGTAGCCGTCGCGCTCCGGCGTGCGGATCGCGGTCACGCGGCACGGGCCGGCCTCCAGGACGGTGACGCGCTCGACGGTCCCGTCGTCGAGAAAGCGCTGGGTCATGCCGAGCTTGCGGGCGAGGATCGCGGCCATCTCAGATGGTCGAGCTCGCGGCCCGCACGGCCGGCCGGCTGCGGATCGTGGATGGCGGGCGATGCGGACCGAAGGGGGACAGTGGCAGAGGGGCACCGCCGGCCGAAGGCCGGTGGTCTGACCCCTTCGGGCCGTGGCGATCCGGCGCCGCGAGACGCCGCCGGACGAGCGTGGGGGTCGTGGGCTCGGCCATCTACTAGTTGGCGAGTCGGATCTCGATGTCGACGCCCGCCGGGAGCTGGTCCAGGCGCTGCAGCTGGTCGACCGTCTTGGGGGTGGGCTGGTGGATGTCGATGAGCCGCTTGTGGGTGCGGATCTCGAAGTGCTCGCGCGAGTCCTTGTCCTTGAACGGCGAGCGGATCACGCAGTACACGTTCTTCTCGGTCGGCAGCGGAACGGGGCCGGCCACGGTCGCGCCGGTGCGCGTCGCCGTGTCGACGATCTCCTTGGCCGCCGTTTCGATGGCCGACGTGTCATAGGACTTCAGGCGTATGCGGATCTTGTTTTGTGCTGCTGTGGAAGCCACTCGTGTCTCGTCTCTGCGCCTTTCGCGCGTCGAGGGCGGCCCCCGGGCTTCGGGGCCCGCCCCCAGATGTCGTATCCGTCGTCGTCGTGAAACCGGGGGCCTCGAGGCCCCCGGTCGGAACTACTGGATGACCTCGGTCACCACGCCCGAGCCGACGGTCCGGCCGCCCTCGCGGATCGCGAAGCGCAGGCCCTTGTCCATGGCAATGGGCTGGATCAGCTCGACGTCCATCTGGATGTTGTCGCCGGGCATGACCATCTCGACGCCCTCGGGGAGGCGAGCCACCCCGGTGACGTCGGTCGTACGGAAGTAGAACTGCGGCCGGTAGCCGGTGAAGAACGGGGTGTGGCGACCGCCCTCCTCCTTCTTGAGGACGTAGACCTCGGCCTTGAACTGGGTGTGGGGAGTGATCGAGCCCGGCTTGCACAGCACCTGCCCGCGCTCGATGTCCTCACGCTTGGTGCCGCGCAGCAGGCACCCGACGTTGTCGCCCGCCTGCCCCTGGTCGAGGATCTTGCGGAACATCTCCACGCCGGTGACCACGGTCGAAGTCGTGTCCTTGATGCCCACGATCTCGACCGTCTCGCCCGTCTTGACGATGCCCTGCTCGACCCGCCCGGTAGCAACCGTGCCGCGGCCGGTGATCGAGAAGACGTCCTCGACCGGCATGAGGAAGGGCTTGTCGAGGTCGCGCTCGGGCTCGGGAATGTAGCTGTCGAGCGCCTCGGCGAGGTCCAGGATCTTCTGCTTGGCATCCGCGTCGCCCTCCAGCGCCTTGAGCGCCGAGCCGGTGACGAACGGGATGTCGTCGCCGGGGAAGTCGTACTCGGAGAGCAGCTCGCGGACCTCAACCTCGACGAGCTCCAGCAGCTCCTCGTCGTCGACCATGTCCGCCTTGTTGAGGAAGACCACGATGTAGGGCACGCCGACCTGGCGGGCGAGCAGGATGTGCTCGCGCGTCTGGGGCATGGGGCCGTCGGCCGCCGATACCACCAGGATCGCCCCGTCCATCTGGGCGGCCCCGGTGATCATGTTCTTCACGTAGTCGGCGTGGCCCGGACAGTCCACGTGGGCGTAGTGCCGGTTCGCCGTCTGGTACTCGACGTGCGAGGTGGCGATGGTGATACCGCGCTCCTTCTCCTCCGGAGCGTTGTCGATCTCCTCGAAGCTCTTGGCCTCGCCACCACCGGCCTCTGACAGGACGTTGGTGATCGCCGCGGTCAGCGTCGTCTTGCCGTGGTCGATGTGACCGATGGTGCCGACGTTGACGTGCGGCTTGTCGCGCTCGAACTTCTCCTTCGCCACTTTGTGTGTGCTCCTTTGGCTGAATCGGGGGGCCGCCCGACGGGCGAACCCAAGAAAGGTACTAAGAAAGCTTAGGCCGGCACCGGCTCGCCGGTTCGGCCCTCGATGACCCGCTCCGCGATGTTCGTGGGCACCTCCTCGTAGCCCTCGAACTGCATGGTGTAGGTCGCGCGGCCCTGGCTCATCGTGCGCACGTCGGTCGCGTAGCCGAACATCTCCGACAGCGGGACGGACGCGGTGATCACCTGAGCGTTGCCGCGCGGCTCCATTCCGTGCACGCGCCCGCGGCGCCGGTTGAGGTCGCCGATGACGTCGCCCATGTACTCCTCGGGCACCACCACCTCGACCGCGAAGACCGGATCGAGCAGGACGGGCTTGGCCCGGCGGGCCGCCTCCTGCACGGCGAGCGAGCCCGCTACCTTGAACGCGATCTCCGAGGAGTCGACGTCGTGGTACTTGCCGTCGGTGAGCGTCACGCGGACGTCGACCATCGGGTAGCCGGCCTTGACGCCGTTCTCCAGCGCCTCCTCGACGCCCTTCTCGACGGCGGGGATGAACTCGCTTGGGATCGACCCGCCCCTGATCTTGTTCACGAAGTCAAAGCCCTCGCCCGGCGCGGGCTCCATGTCGATGTAGACGACCCCGTACTGGCCCGAGCCACCGGTCTGGCGCACGAACTTGCCCTCGACCTTGTGAGCCTCGCCGCGAACCGTCTCGCGGTAGGCGACCTGCGGGCGACCGACGTTGCCCTGGACGTTGAACTCGCGCAGCATGCGATCGACCAGCACCTCGAGGTGAAGCTCGCCCATCCCGGAGATCTCGGTCTGGCCGCTCTCCTCGTTGGTGCGCACCTGGAAGGTGGGGTCCTCCTCGGCCAGCCGCGCCAGCGCCGTGGACATCTTCTCCTGATCGGCCTTGGTCTTGGGCTCGATGGCCACGGAGATCACCGGCTCGGGGAACACGATGGTCTCCAGCAGGATGGCGCGGTCGGGCGCCGCCAGGGTGTCACCTGTCGTGACCTGCTTGATGCCCACCGCTGCGGCGATGTCGCCGGCGCCGATCGAGGCGACCTCCTCGCGATGGTTGGCGTGCATCATCAGGATGCGGCCGACGCGCTCCGTGCGGCCGGTGGTCACGTTGAGGATCCGCGAGCCGGCCTCCAGACGACCGGAGTACACGCGGAAGTAGGTGAGCTTGCCGACGTAGGGGTCGGCCATGATCTTGAAGGCGAGGGCCGCGAAGGGCTCGTCGTCGGAGGGCTTGCGCACCGCCGGCCGGCCCTCCTCCTCGCCCTTGACGGGCTCCAGGCCCTCGACCGGCGGGACGTCGAGCGGGCTGGGCAGGTAGTCGAGCACGGCGTCGAGCAGCGGCTGGACGCCCTTGTTCTTGAAGGAGGAGCCGCAGAGGACCGGGGTCATCCTGATCTCGAGCGTCGCCTTGCGGATGGCCTGCTTGAGGCGCGCCTCGGGAATGTCGGACTCGTCAAGGATGAGCTCGACGAGCCCGTCGTCGTAGTGGGAGACCTCCTCGAGCAGGTGCTCGCGCGCCTGCGCGGCCTCCTCGGCGAGCTCCGCCGGTATCTCGACGACCTCCTGCTCGGTGCCGAGCTCGTCGTCGTCCTTGTAGACGATCGCCTTGTTGGCGACGAGATCCACGACCCCCCGGAAGCCGCCCTCCGCGCCGATCGGCAGCTGGATGGGGACCGGGTGGGCGCCGAGCCGGTCGATCATCGTCCTGATGCCCATGTCGAAGTCGGCCCCTACGCGGTCCATCTTGTTGATGTAGGCGATGCGCGGCACGCGGTACTTGTCGGCCTGGCGCCAGACGGTCTCGGACTGCGGCTCGACGCCGGCGACGGAGTCGAACAGCGCGATCGCGCCGTCGAGCACGCGTAGCGAGCGCTCCACCTCGACGGTGAAGTCGACGTGGCCCGGCGTATCGATGATGTTGACCCGGTGGCCCTTCCACTCCGCGGTCGTCGCCGCTGAGGAGATGGTGATCCCGCGCTCCTGCTCCTGGGCCATCCAGTCCATCGTCGCGGCGCCCTCGTGGACCTCGCCCATCTTGTGGGTGCGTCCCGTGTAATAGAGGATGCGCTCGGTCGTCGTCGTCTTGCCGGCGTCGATGTGCGCCATGATCCCGATGTTCCGGGTCTTCTCTAGAGACGTGCGTGGCATGTGGGAAGCTCTGTTTGAGTTGTGAGTTGGTTGCGGGCAACAAAAAGGGCCCATCGGGCCCCGAACGACGCTCTAGTCGGCCCGGCGCGGTCCTAGTCGGAAAGGGTCTCCACGGTTGATCTGCTCCAAACTGCGGGGCGCGCACTAATGGCCGCGGCGCCTCGCGAAGCGGCCACTGAATATAGCAAGCGCCGGGTGGCTCGGGGAGGCCTTTCAGGGCTCTGGGCAGGCGTCCTGGTCGCAGGCCTGGTGGGCGGCCTGCTGCTCATCGCGGCCGACCTCTCGACGCTGCTCGAGGTCCGCATCGGATCGCGTGTCATCGACCGCCCCGCGGGTGCCGACCAGCACACCTACGCCCTGCTCGTCCTCGGCCTGGCCGCCCTGCCGATTGCGGCGGGCGCAGCGCTCGCCCGCAGCCGCCCCGCGGCCGGCGCCCTCGCGCTCATCGGCCTCATCGCACTGCTCATCGCACTGGTCGGCGACGCCCCGGACGTCAACCGAAGCGGCCTGACGGCGGGCTTCCGGCGCGCGCACGCCACGCCGGGGCTCGGCTTCTGGCTCGAGCTGGCCGGAGGCGCCGCCGTGCTGCTCGCCGGTGCGGCGGGCGGGCTGGTCGCGCCCCGCGGCGATTCGCGGCGACGTTGAGCGGCCCGCATGATTCCCTAAAGTGGAGCGCTCGGGGTGGGGCGGGGCTCCTAAGGGCCGAGAGATGAACCGGGACTTCACGCACGTATTCGACGAGCACGTCTCTGACGTGTACGGCTTCCTCGCACGCCGAGTGGAGCCGCGCAGCGACGCCGAGGACCTCACCCAGCTCACCTTCGAGCGCGCGCTGCGCGCCTGGCCGTCCTACGACCCGGCGCGCGCGGCGCCGAAGACCTGGCTGCTGAGCATCGCGCGCAACCTCGCGATCGATCATCACCGTCGAGGGGCGACCGCGCGGACCGTGCCGGTCGAGCCGGCCTCGGGACAGCTGGCCGCCGGGGCGGCGAACGACCGGCACGTCACCGACGGTGACCCCGAGCTGCTCGCCGCGCTCTCGCAGCTCGGTGAGCGTGAGCGCGAGGTGATCGCGCTGCGCTACGGGGGCGACCTGTCCGGGTCGGAGATAGCGCAGCTGCTCGACCTCACGGTCGCCAATGTGCACCAGATCCAGTCGCGGGCGCTGCGACGGCTGCACGACACGCTGGGGCCGGGCCGAGAGGGCGAGGCGGGCGAGGGCAGCTCCGGTCAGCCGCCGAGTGATCACCTCAGCTGGCCTGCGCCCGTCCCGGAGACGGGCGGCGCCGTTCAGCCGAGCGGGCCGACTCCGGCAGCACCTGCCGCGCCGAGCGCGAGCAGCACCAGGCCGCCGGCCATGTAGACGACCGCCAGCGCCGGCGATTGTCCCCCGGCGCCGGGGCGCGGGGCGCGCAGTCGGTCGCGCAGGCGGTCCGGTAAGTCGGGCGGCGGCTCCGGACGCGACCAGCGCAGGCGCTCGCGCACTTCGCCGATCCCCGCGCGTCCGCCGCCGGGCGGTACGCCTCCCGGAACGGTCATCGCAAGAACACCGGCGACTGCGGGTTGAGGCTCCGCGCCCGCTCGAACGAGCGCACGGCCGCCTTGGACTGGCCGCCGGCGGCCTGCACGCGCGAGAGCAGCATCCACGTGCGCCAGTTGGTCGGCTCGGCGTCGACTGCGTCGCCAGCGCGGGCGAGCGCGAGCGGCTGGTCGCCCGAAGCCTCGGCCACCACCGCCTCCTGCAGCCTGACCGTCGCGGCCCCGGACTCGATGCGTCGCGCGCTCGCGGCCGCGTCGAGAGCGCCCGCGAGATCGCCTCGGGCGGCGTCGCGGCGGCTCTCGCGCAGCTTGGAGGTCATCGCGACCGGCACCGCGATGGCGGCGACCGCGGCAAGCCCGGCTATGACCGTGAGCGCCCGGCCCGCCACATCCCACGCCCTGCGCTGCGCGGCTCGCGGTGGGCGGGCACCGATCAGCGCGACGCCCGCCAGGGCCATGAAGGCGATCGGGATCACGCCGACCTGCCACACCCAGTCGAAGGCCGCGGCGACCGCGAAGGCGAAGCAGCCCGCGGTGGCGGCCGCGAGCCAGGGTCTGAAGGTCGGCGGGGCGCGCAGCGTCCCCCGGGCTCCGCCGGCCAGCACGGTGAGCAGGAAGCCGACCAGCAGCGCGAAGCCGACCAGCCCCGTCTCGGCGAGCGTCTGGAAGTACAGCGAGTGCGCGTCGTGGACGAAGCTGAAGAAGCCGGCGTGCCGCGCCCACCAGAACTCGAACGTCCCCGGGCCGATGCCGTGAACGGGCTGCACATCGAGGGCGTCGAGAGCCGAGCTCCAGAACTGGTAGCGGCCCTCGCCGCTCGCGCTTCCCAACCGCGAGGCCACGGGCGCGCTGGCCGGGGGCCCGTTCCCTGTCGACTGAGCGCTGACCCCATTCGCCTTGAACTCGTCCCAGCGGTCGGCGACGAAGCCGCTGCTCAGCGCGATGACGATCGCTGCGGCCACCACGGCCAGCGCCCCGACAGCACCGACGGTCGCGGCGTCGCTGCGACGCCGGCGCCGACGGGAACGCGCGGGGATCAGCCGAGGCTCGAGCAGCGCGATCGCCGCCTGGACGAGAGCGGCTCCGACGGCCACCGCGATGAGAATCGCCAGCACCTCGTCACCCTGCTGCCGCGCGGTCGCGTCGGTGAGGCCGTCGGAGAGCGCCTGACGGTGGGTCACCGCGCCGATGGCGATCGCCGCGGCCGCCGCGCCGGGAAGCGCGTAGGCCAGCGCGCGCACCCGTCCCGAGGTCAGCGCGAGGAAGACGACGACACCCGTCCCGATTTCGAGCACGCCTCCCCGCGAGAGGGTGAGATAGGCGCACAGGGCCACGCAGGGGATGGCTGCGGCCGCAGCCGCCCGCGTGAGCACGCTCCGCGCTGCGGAGGCGATCGCGAGCAGCGCCGGCATTCCGAGGCCCATGAGCGCAGCGAGCGCGTTCCAGTAGTTGAGCGGGTAACTCAGGCGAGAGCTCGCGCCGGGGAGGAACGCCGGGGTTTCATTGGCCGGGAACCAGCTCGGGTGAACGCGCGAGCCGACGGCGGCGGCCGCGATCACGGTCACCGCCGCCGCGAAGGCGATCAGCATCCCCTGCGCAGTCGCGTGCCGGCGTAGGGCGACGACGAGCGCGAGCATGGCGAGATAGGTGGCTACCCGCCCGACCTCCACGAGCGTGCGCTCGTGGCTCTCGGTCCACGAGAGCGACAGCGCACACCACAACACGAAGGCGGCGAGCAGCCCGAGGGCGACGAGCGCGACGCGGTCGACGCGCGCGAGCGACAGGATGCCGAGCAGCGCGGCGAGGATCACGCCCCACCACAGCGCGATCCCGACCTCGCCGCGACTCACGACGTCATAGCCGCCGCCGGCGAAGCCGAGGTAGGTGACCAGGGCGAACAGCGCCACGGGCCCGAATACGCGCGCAACCCCCGTCCGCTCCAGGGCGACGGGCCGCCGTGCGAGCGCGGCGCTGGTGACGGTCACGCCCTTCTCTACGCCCGGGAGGGTAAGAACCTGACGCCGCGCTGTCAGATTCCGGGGCGGCGCCGCGTACATCAGTCCATGCGGCGTACGGCGGCAGCGTTCGGGATGGCTCTGAGCTTCATGCTCGCGCTCCCCGCTGCGTCGTTCGCCCAGGACATCGTCGCGCCCACCGACAACTCGGGGATCGACCAGTACGTCGAGGACTTCCCGTCGCCGAGCGGCGATAAGCCCACGGTGCCGCAGGGCTCCGGAGGGTCGGCCGGCTCGGGTGGCGGCGGGGTTGCGGGCGGGCGGCTGAGCCAGGGCGACGTCGCGTCTCTGCGCGCCCAGGGGCCCGCGGGGCGCGCGGCCGCGCGTCTGTTCGGAGCGGCGCCGCGCGAGGGCGCACGGAAGGGCGGCGGCGGCCGCCGCGACGACCGCCGCCGGTCGAAGCGCGACCAGGCGACTGGCGCCTCCACGGGCGAGCCTCAGGGCCAGTCGGGATTGTCCGCCATCCTCGCGGCGTTCGGCGGCGACGATGGCGGCATGGGCCCGCTGCTTCCGGTCCTGCTCGGAGCGATCGCGCTCGTCACCGTGCTCGCCGGACTGCGCCGCCGAGCGCGCCGGCGGTCCGTCTAGATGCGGCGCGCGCTCGTAGCGGCGGCGATCGCGGGAGCGTTCCTGGGCGCGGCGTCGCCGGCGCACGCGCTGACCAAGAGCTTTCAGACGGGGCTAGACGACGACTACGCCTTTGGCGATCCCGTCCCAGCCCAGAGGGCGCTCGCCCTCCAGCGGGCGGTCGACGGCGGGGCGAGCACCATCCGCATCTTCTCCAACTGGTCGACGGTCGCGCCTACGAAGCCGCCGAGCTCGGAGGCGGCCCGCGACCCCGGCTGGTCAGGCTACGACTGGTCCGACGCCGACTCGGTGGTCCGCGACGTGTCCGCCCACGGGCTTCGCCTGCTCCTAGGCGTAAACAACAGCCCCCCGTGGGCCGAGGCCGCCAACCGTCCGGCGCAGGCGCCGCCTGGGACCTACCGCCCCTCGCCCACGGGGTTCCGCGACTTCGCGGAGGCGATCGCGCGCCGCTACTCGGGCTCCTACCCCGACCCCGAGCGGCCGGGCTCCGTCCTGCCAAGGGTGCGCTACTGGCAGGCTTGGAACGAGCCCAACCTCCCGTTCTACATCACGCCCCAATGGCGCAAGGTCGGCAGTAGCATCCGCGCCGAGAGCCCGCGTATCTATCGCGGACTGCTGAACTCCTTCTACGAGGGAGTGAAGGCCGTGAAGTCCTCGAACGTCGTGGTCACTGCCGGCACCGCTCCCTACGGCGACCTCGAGGTCGGCGGGTCGCGGATCCCCCCGGCGATCTTCTGGCGCGAGCTGCTCTGCGTGCGGGGAGGCCGCAAGCTGCGCGCCGTCGGCTGCCCGAACGGCCCGGTGCGCTTCGACATCCAGGCCCAGCACGCTTACACCCAGGGCGCCTCCACACGCAAGGCGCTTAATCCCGACGACGTCCTCGTCCCCGACCTGGCCCGGATCAGGAATCCCCTGAAGGTCGCGATCCGCGGCGGAAACGTCCTGCCGGCCAAGAACAAGCGCCTGTGGCTTACCGAGTTCTCATGGGCCAGCAACCCGCCCGAGCGCTACGGCGTCACGGTCGCGCGCCAGGCGATCTACCTGGAGACCTCGTTCTACCTCCAGTGGCGAAACGGCGTCGACACGAGCGTCTGGTTCCAATTCCGCGACCTACCGACAAGCCCGCAAGGCAATCGGTTCGCGATCACCGGCGGCCTGTTCTTCCGCGGCGCCACGACCTTCCAGGACGTGGCCAAGCCGTCCTACACGGCGTTCCGCTTCCCGTTCACGGCCTTCGAGGTCCGCGGCGGCAAGGTCCAGCTCTGGGGCCTCGCGCCCAAGCCCGGCAAGGTCACGATCCAGCGCTTCGAGAACGGCGCGTGGAAGCGCCTCACCAAGCTCTCCACGACGAGCGGCAAGCGCATGTTCGTGAAGACGCGGAGCCTCGCTGCCGGCACTCGCCTGCGGGCCCTCCAGGGCTCCGACACCTCGCTGACCTTCAGGGTCTCCAAGCGCTACCGCTACACGTAGCGAACAGCGGCGAGCGCCGCTAGTCGCCCAGCGCGTCGATCTTCGCCCACGTCTTGGGACCGACGATGCCGTCCTCGACCAACCCGAAGTCGTGCTGGAGCTTCCTGACCGCGGCCGCGGTCTTGCTTCCGTAGACCCCGTCGACGCCGCCGACGTCGTAGCCCGCGAGGGTCATGCGCTTCTGAGCGCGCCTGACCGGAAGGCCCTTGGAGCCCTGCTTGAGGATGGGCTCGTCGAACTCGGCCGCCTCGTCGAGGTTGAGCCAGGTGATCGGGCCCACGACGCCGTCGGCCGTGATCCCCTTGTCGGTCTGGAACTTCTTGACCGCCGTTTCGGTCTTCGTCCCGAACGTCCCGTCGACCGGCCCCGGATCGTAGCCGAGGTCCTTCAGTCCCTGCTGGAAGTCCTTGACCGGCTGACCGGTCGAGCCCTTCTTGAGCACTGGCTCCGCCATGACACCCCCCGTCGATGATGCGGCCCTGCCCCTGGTAGGGCGGGCCGGCGAACACGGACCGCGAGTCTCTCAGGGCGAGCGTCGCGGACGCAAGGCGCCGTTGCTCAACTCGCCCCGGTCTCCCGTTGGTGCTCGATGACGTCGGTGAGGATGTGGTCGAGGTCGCGAGTCGGCTGCCAGCCCAGCGTCTCGCGGATCTTCACGAGGTCGGGGATGCGGCGCACCATGTCCTCGAACCCCTCCTCGTAGGCGTCGTCGTAGGAGATGCGCACGATCTCCGACCGGGACTTGCAGCTGTCGCGAACGCGCTCGGCCAGATCGTTGATCGAGATCTCCTCGTCTGAGCCGATGTTGAAGATCTCTCCGTAGACGTCGTCGCGGTGCATGAGGTCGGCGAGCGCGCGCACTACGTCGGAGACGTGGCAGAAGCAGCGCTGCTGCGAACCGTCCCCGTAGACCGTGATGGGCTGGTCGGCGAGCGCCTGGCGCACGAAGTTGGGAACCACCATCCCGTAGCGCCCGGTCTGGCGGGGGCCGACCGTGTTGAACAGGCGCCCGACGACTGTCGGCAGCTTGCGCTCCTTCCAGTACGCGAGCGCGAGGAACTCGTCCAGCGCCTTGGAGCACGCGTAGGACCAACGCCCTCGGTTGGTGGCGCCGAAGACCAGATCGCCCCGCTCGTTGAACGGAAGGCCGTCGCTCTTCCCGTAGACCTCGCTGGTCGAGGCGACGAACACGGGCTTCTTCTTCTTGCCGGCCTGGGAGAGCAGGACCTCGGTGCAGTGCACGTTGGTCTCGATCGTCCGCACCGGGCTCTCGACGATCAGCTCGACGCCGACCGCCGCCGCGAGATGGAAGATCGCGTCGGCCTCGTCGACCAGTTCGGCGACCAGCGGCCGATTCGCCGCGGACTCGATCGTGTAGCCGAACCGCGAGTCGGTCTTGAGGTGGCGGATGTTCTCGATCGAGCCCGTCGAGAGGTCGTCGAGGGCGTGCACGCGGTCGCCGCGGCGCAGAAGCTCTTCTGCGAGGTGGGAGCCGACGAACCCGGCTCCGCCGGTGATGAGGAATCTCAAGTGCGCGCGTCCGTGCTCGAGGGGGTCCCGAGAGCGGCGATCATCGCACACCTTTTGTCGCACGTCGCGGCTCTCACGGCCACGCCACCGCCGCCCGCGGATCGCGCACGAACCTCCCGAATCCGCCCCGGGGGTTCAGCTCGAGCGCGCGGCGGTAGTCGCGGCGCGCCTGGCAGAGGTCCCCGCGCCGCGCAGCCAGATCGCCGAGCAGGAACCAGGTCACCCAGTCTCGGGGCTCGAGCGCGACTGCCCGCTCCAGCGACGACCGGGCAGGCGCGTAGAGCCCGAGCCGCGCGAGCGCGGCCGAGCGGACATACCAGTTGCGCACCTCCTGGCCATCGAGCGAGATCGCGTCGTTGGCCTTGGCCACCGCCTTGGAGGGGTTCTTCACCAGCAGTGAGCGCGCGACCGAGCGCTCGTGCTGGGAGAGGACGGGGCGAAGGATCGCGACGCTCGCGAGCACGGCGAGGCCGAGCGCGAGGGCGACGGCGGCGAGCCGCACCGGGCGTCTCTCAGCCGGCTCGGGCGTCTGTCGCGCCGGTGAGACGAGCACCGCGAGCGAGGCCAGCGCGATCGCCGTCAGACCGGGGATCAGGTGCATCCAGTCGACGCTCGTGTGCGCGAGCCACAGGAAGAACATCCCGCCCGCGGCGACGGCCAACGCCCGCTCCCGTGACGAACCGCGACCATGGCGACCGCGGCGCCCGCGGATCACCAGGCCCGCCGTCGCGCAGCCGATGAGAGCCAGTAGGGCGAGCCCGCCCGGGATCCCGAGCTCCGACAGCGCCTGGAGCTCGATGCTGTGGGGCTGGCGAATGTCCTCGGCCTGGCGACGGTTCGCGAAGTAGGGCACGTCGTAGTTGCCGGCTCCCACGCCGTGCACCGGCTCGTCGCGGAACACCTTCCAGGCCACGCGCCAGTAGTCGTAGCGGTAGCCGCCGCCGGAGCCCAGCCGCGACTGGCCGCTCACGGCGGTCTGGGAGAGGTCGAGCTTGACGAACGCGTGGTACTGACGGCTCACGTAGTCACTGATGCGACCGTGCTCGGCGACGGCCACCCCCGCGGCCACCACCGCGGCAGTCGCCAGCAACGCAGCGGAGGTCCGCCCGAGCGCGCGCCCGGAGACCACCCTTCGCTGAGCCAGGGAGTGCAGCGCCGCACAGACGACGCCCCAGGCGAGCCCCACGCCCAGCGCAGCGGCGACGATCGCCTGTCCGGCGCTGACCAGTGCACCCGAGCGCGCGCCGCCCGTGATCGGATCGGGATGGCGGTAGACGCCGGCGAGCTCGGGCCAGATGAGCGCGATCGTCGCGCCGGCCGCCAGCAGCACCCATAGGCGCCGTCGGCGCCCCGGCACGAGCGCCAGCAGGACCAGCGTGGATACGGCGAGGCCGACGATCGAGCCGCGCGATTGCGCAAAGACCGCGGCTCCGAGGACCGCTATCGCCCCTCCGACCCCGAGGCCGGACCGCAGCGGCTTACGGATCTGCTCCCCGAGCGCCACCAGCGGCCAGAAGGCGAGCAACAGGAGGTCGGCCTGCGCGTTGACGTAGCCGAGCGGCTCGTTGAGCCGCGTGTAGAGGAAGAGCCCGGCGTCGCCGCTGAGGGCGCGCCCGAGCACGACGGCCAGGACGATGAGCACACCCGCAGTGCACGCGGACAGGAGTGCTGCGCTGACGCGATCGTCGCGACGCACGATCGCTACGAGCGCGACCAGCAGCGCGGTGTAGAGGGCGAGCCGGTTGGCCTCGATCTGAGCCTGCGCGGCGGACTCCGACCATCCCCGCGACGCCCACGCCCACAGCCACAGCGCAGCGAGCGCGCCGATGGCGGCGAGTTGGAGCCCGCGCGGTAGGCGCGGTGTCCCTATCAGTAGCGCCGCGGCGAGGGCCAGGACGACGAGCGCGGCCGGTCCCCATAACGCGCTGTCGTAGAACCCGAAGGCGAAGGCGCTCAGGCCGAAAGCGAGGCCGCCCGCGACGCCGAGGGCACGGCGCACGGTGAGCTCGGCATTGCCCCGGCCGGTCGATCCCTGAGCTCGCGCGCCGGTTGGCTGGACGGGCATCACGGCGGTGTCGGAGCTCACGTCAGGCGATGGTATTGCGCCCCGGAGGCAAATCGAATCGGGCGATCTTCCCCAAACCGGACCAAACCGCCCCTTTGCTCCTGCTTTAGGTAATCTGTTTGGGTGTCGTATGGTCATTCGTCGCTCGAATTAGAGGTGCATCAACTGGAGCTGCGCCTGCGGGCCGGCTTCACAGCGGCCACGGGGTGGACGAATCGGCATCAAGCGAACGGCCTGGCGGGCCGATTGATCAGCGAGTGCGGAACCTCGCCGCCTCATAGGAGGCAGTGATGCAAGGACGCGCTAAGGCTTTGGTCACGGGTGGAGGGGGCTTCATCGGCTCCCATCTCGCCGATCGGCTGCTGGCCGAGGGCCACGAGGTGCGCGTCCTGGACAACTTCTCCACTGGCCGGCGCTCCAACATTGCCGCCCGGATCGGCGAGGTCGAGATCGTCGAGGGAGACATCCAGAGCTACGAGCGGGTGCACAACGCCGTGCGCGGATGCGAGGTCGTCTTCCATCTCGCCGCTCTTCCCTCCGTTCCGCGCTCGATCCAGGACCCGCTCACCAGCCACGCGACCAACGCCACCGGGGTGCTCAACGTGCTGCTCGCGGCGCGCGACGAGGGCGTTCGCCGCGTGGTCTATGCCTCCTCCTCCTCCGTGTACGGAGCGAGCACCTCGCTTCCGAAGGTCGAGGACGCCGCCCCGCTGCCTATCTCCCCCTACGCCGTCTCCAAGCTCGCCGGGGAGGGCTACTGCCGCACGTTCACGGAGGTCTACGGCCTCGAGACCGTCGCGCTGCGCTACTTCAACGTCTTCGGTCCGCGCCAGGACCCGCTCTCCCAGTACGCGGCCGTCGTCCCCCGCTTCATCTCCTCGCTGACGAGGGGCGAACCGCCGGTCATCTTCGGGGACGGCGAGCAGTCGCGCGACTTCACCTACGTGGACAACGTGATCCAGGCGAACGTCCAAGCGGCCGTAGCCGACGGTGTCGCCGGTCGTGTCTACAACGTCGCGTGCGGCGAGCGCTTCACGCTCAACGCGCTGGTCGCCCAGATCGCGGACATCGTCGCCTCCGACGTCGAGCCCGATCACGCGCCCGCTCGCGCCGGGGACGTGCGCCACTCCATGGCGAGCATCGAGCGAGCGCGCGCCGACCTCGGTTACGAGCCCGAAGTGAGCTTCGCCGACGGCCTCGCCCGCACGGCGGCCTTCCTCGCCGGCTCGGTGTCCGGGGCCGACCGGCTCGTGGGAACGGCGTGACGGGGACCGAGCGCGCGCTGGCCGCCGCGCTCGTCGCCGGAGCCCTCTCCATTCCGCTCAACCTCGGCGCCATGCGGCTCGCGAGGTGGACCGCGTTCCTCGACCGGCCCTACGGATACAAGGCCCATCGCTCGCCCACGCCGTACCTTGGCGGTGCCGCGGTGATCGCCGCGACCATCCTCGCGGCCGCCGCACTTGGCGGGCTCGGCCGCGACCTGGTGCTGCTCGCGGCGCTGGCCGGCGGCCTGTGGGCGGTCGGCACGCTCGACGACCGCATTGCTCTGAGCCCCCGGTGGCGGGTCGCGGCGTCGGTGGTCGCCGCCAGCGCTATGTGGCTGCTGGGGCTTGGGTGGGGCGTCTTCGGCGTCGGCGTGGTGGACCTGGCCCTCACCATCCTGTGGATCGTGGGGCTGGTGAACGCGTTCAACCTCATGGACAACCTCGACGGCGCGACCGGCACCGTGGCTGCCGTCTCGGCAACCGGCATCGCCGTCCTTGCCCTGTTCGACGGGAACGCCGAGATCGCGATCTTCGCCTTCGCGCTCGCCGGCGCGTGCCTGGGCTTCCTGCGGTTCAACCTCGCGGGGCCCGCGAGGATCTTCCTCGGCGACGGCGGCAGCATGCCGATCGGCTTTCTCGTCGCTGCGCTCGCCCTTCGCTGCGCTGCGGCCCATCCCAGGTCCGGCGTCGCGGTGCTCGCCGGCGCCATGCTCGTGGGGCTCGCGATCCTCGACACGACGCTCGTCGTCATGTCACGCCGGCGCCGCGGCGTCTCGCTGGTCACCGCCGGCCGGGATCACCTCACCCACCGTCTGCTTTCGCAGATGGGAACGCCCCGTCGGGTGGCGCTGGTGCTCGCGCTGGCCCAGGCGAGCCTGTGCGCGAGCGCGATCGTCGGGGCGCAGGCCGGCGCCGTGGCGACCGCGGTGCTGGCCGGCACCTGGGTGCTCGTGGGCGTCGCGGTCATCGTGCTGCTCGAGTCACCGCAGTTCCTCCCAGCGGCACCTCACCTCCCGCCGACCGCAGTCGTCGAGGGGATGCGCGTCGCCGCGCCGCGGGTCGCGACCTACCACCTCTCCCACGAGCGCCCCACGGTCACGGCGCTCGACGCGATGCCGACCGAGGGCCGGTGATCGCCGGCGACCGAGCCACCGGGTCGATTCGGGTCGCGCGCATCATCGCCCGGCTGAACATCGGAGGACCGTCGATCCAGGCGATCACGCTGACCAAGCTCCTGGAGCCCCGTGGCTACAGAACGACGCTAATACGCGGCTCGGAGACTGCCGATGAGGGCTCTATGGATTACCTCGCCGACCGGCTGGGCGTGCGACCGGTCCAGGTGGGGCCGATGCAGCGCGAGCCGGCTCCGTCACGCGACCTGCTGGCTCTAGCGCGCCTCGTCGTCCTCCTGCTACAGACCAGTCCGCACATCGTCCACACCCATCAGGCCAAGGCCGGCACCCTCGGGCGCCTGGCGGCCCTCATCACCCGCCGGCGCCACCGCGCGGTCCTCGTCCACACCTACCACGGCCACTCCCTCACCGGCTACTTCGGCGAACGCCAGGCGGCCGTCTTTCGAGCCGTGGAGCGCTTTCTCGCGCGCCGGACCCACCGGTTGATCGCGGTCTCCGAGGAGGTTCGCGACGACCTCGTCGCGCTCGGCGTCGCGCCGGCGGAGCGCTTCAAGGTCGTGTGGCTGGGCTTCGAGCTCGAGCCCTTCCAGGTGGAGGCACGCCCTCGCGCGCGCGCGCGGGACCGCATCCGGGCGGAGCTCGGGATCCCGCGCGACGCCCCGCTGGTCACCCTCATCGCGCGCCTCGTGCCGATCAAGCGCATCGACCGCTTCCTGCGTGTTGCGGGGCAGGTGGCGGAGCGGGATGCCGGCGTTCGGTTCCTAGTGCTGGGCGACGGCGAGCTGCGCGAGCGACTGAAGGCTTCTCCGGAGGCTCGCGCTCTCGGCGAGCGACTCGTCTGGGCCGGCTTCCGGCGCGACGTCGCCGACGTCTGCTTCGCGAGCGACGTGATCGCGCTCACGTCGGACATGGAGGGAACCCCGGTCAGCCTGATCGAGGCGCAGGCGGCGGCCGTCCCGGTCGTCACGACGCGGGTGGGAGGCGTCGCAAGCATCGTCGAAGACGGCGTCAGCGGACACATCGTCGACATCGACGATGAGGAGGCCTTCACCCTGCGCCTGCTCGAGGTCATCCGGCTCGAGCCTGACGAGCGCGAGCGCATGGGTGCCAGGGGTCGCGCACGGGCGCTCGCGCGCTTCGACCTGGACCGACTGGTGGAGGACATCGACACGCTCTACCAGACGGAGCTGACGGCGGAGAGAAACCGGCACTCCGGTAAGGTCGCGGTCTCATGCGCCTAAGGGTCTGGATCGCCGGCGCGATCCTCGCGCTCGCCTTCCCGCCGGCCGCCATGGCGGCAGACGCCGGAGTCTTCATCGACCCGGGCAGCCCCGCCGGGAAGGAGTACGCGCTTCCGATCGACAGCGGACGCAGCGAGGGCACGCCAACGGGAACCGGCGCCCGGGGCGCTGACGGGCACCCCCTGCCCCCTCCCCCGTTCGGGGTCGGAATAAGCCGCCGCCCCTCCCGGTCCAGCGGTGAGGCGCGCGGCGGCGGCAGCGCCGGCGCCCCCTCGAGGGACGGATCCGGCGCCCGCGGCGGGCGCTCGGACCGTGCGCGCGGCGCAGGGACTCGACGGGGTGCGGGCGGCTCCGCCGCATCGCCGGGCGCAGGCCTCCCTTCCAAGCTCCTACAAGCGCCGGACAGCGCCGCTGTGCCCGGCGCGATGCTCCCGTGGCTGCTTCTCGTCCTCGCGGGCTCAATCTGCGGCGGAGCGGTGCTCGCAAGGGTCACCCGGAACCGATGAGCGACACCCTGTGGATCTCGATCGAGCTCGGAGTGGCGGTAAGCGCCGCGTGGGCGTGGCTGATCGCCGCCCTCTACTGGGCGTTGCGCCGCAGCCGGCCCGACTTCAGAGTCGGCGCGCAGCTCATCGCCGCCGGGATGCTGCGCATCGCCGGAATCCTCGCCATCTCTGCGTTGGGGGTGGCGACCTCCCTGCGCGGCGGCGACGAGAGCGTCTTCCTGCAGACGGCTCACGAGACAGTCGCCGGCAAGATCGGAGCCCCCAGCCTGAGCGAGCTGTTCCTACACAAGCTGCAGATATGGATTCTGGCGGTGCAGCTACAGGGGTTCGACGCATCGCAGCTCGCGTTGCGCATCAGTGAGTGCGGCATCGTCGTGGTCGGGCTCCTGCTGCTCATGGCCGCGGTCTACGAGCTGGCCGGCCCGAAGGCGGCCGCGTTCGCCGGCTGGCTGCTGGCGATCGAGCCCGCGAGTGTCTTCTTCAGCGGGATCCTGCACAAGGAGTCGCTGATGACGCTTGCGGGCGGGCTGGTCGCGTTGGGAGGCGCGAAGATGTGGAAGCAGCTCGGCGCGCAGCCGCTGCTCCTCATGGTCTGCGGATGCCTGATCGCCATTCCCACCAGGACCTACATCGGGTGGTTCCTGATCGCGGCCTCCCTGCTCATCACGCTCCACGCATCGGTGCTCCAGCTTGGACGCGCGCGAGCGCAGTCTCTGGGTCTGCTGGCGGCTGGAGCCGCGTTCGTCGCCGTGGTGACACCCGCCGTGCTGCAGGCCTCATCTCACCAGAGCCTGCAGAAGAACCTGCAAGGCTCGCAGGATGCCAACGCCTCCGACACTTCGAACCTCCGCCTGGAGCGCGTGGACTACTCGAGTCGCTCGGGGGTCGTGCTCAATCTGCCGCGGCGTATGCGCGACGTCCTCTTACGGCCTTTCCCATGGCAGATCGGCAACGTGAGCCAGCGCCTCGGCGTCCTGGGCACGGCCATGGCCTACTCGATCATCGTGATGCTCATCGCGCAGGCGGTGCGCGAGCGGGGAGAGATCATGTCGCGCGCCGGCCCCTTCCTCTACCTGGCACTGCTTCTCCTGACCGCCTACTCGCTGAGCGCCGGGAACGCCGGCACGGCGTTCCGCTACAGGGCGCACGTCCTCGCGATGGGGATTGCCGCGCTCGCGGTCCTGCGCACGCGCCCCGAGCCTGTGACAGCCTCTGACCCCGATAGGCGCGAGCCGGCAGCCGGGAGCACGGGACACTTCGAGCCGCGCCCGGTGACGGATCAGGCATGGAAGCAGCCGCTGACCACATGAGCGAGAGCCGACAGGCCGACCTTCGGTCCTACCTTGGAATCTTCTGGCGCTGGAAGTGGATCTTCCTGGCCTGCGTCATCATCCTCCCTCCGGTCGCCTACCTGCTCGCGGCGCGAAGCCCGAAGCAGTACGAGGCGAGCGCGCTGATGCAGGTCCAGCCCGAGGCGGTTGACACGTCTCTGTTCGTGACCTTCAGCTCGTTCCCCGACGAGCAGTCGGTCAACGCGGCGGCGCGGCTGGTGGCGACCACGGCGGTGGCCCGTGAAGCGACTCGCCACCTCCAGGATCCACCGCCTGACCCGCGCTCGCTGCTCTCCGGCCTCCAGGTCACGCCCGACGCCGCCGCCGGCTTCATCACCATCACCGCGAGGGCGCCGAGCCCGCAGCGCGCGGCCGACGTCGCGAACGCGTTCGGGACCGCGGTCGTCATCAATCGCACGCAGACGGCGCGCACACGGCTGGGCCAGGCCATCGGCCAGGTCCAGAGTCAACTCAGCTCCCTCGCCCCAGGCGACAAGGACGGGCGGCGCCAGCTCTCCCAGCAGCTCCAGCGCTTCCGCGCGCTCCGGGCGGCCCAAGGCGCCAACGCGACCGTTATCGAGCCGGCGGTCGCTCCCTCCTCGGCCGTCTCCCCGAGGCCGCTGCGCGCCGCGGCGATCGCCGTGATCATCGCCATCCTCCTCGGTCTCGGCCTGGTAGCCCTCGCGCAAAGCCTGGACCGCCGGGTCCGCGATCCCCAGGAGGTCGAGTCGCTGACGCAACGGCCGCTACTCGCCGCGATCCCGCGCTCCGCGTTCGAAGCGCCGGCCGGACATGCGGCGGTCGAGGCCTTCGACATGCTCAGGGCCAGCCTGACCTACTTCCACAGCGGTCCGCGAATCTCAAGCGTCCTCATCACGAGCCCTCAGCAGGGCGACGGGAAGACGACGGTAGCGGTGAACCTCGCGATGGCGATGGCACGCAGTGGCGAGGACGTCATCCTGCTCGACTCCGACCTTCGGCGACCTCGCGTTGCGCGGGCGCTCTCGCTGAGCGGTCGGACCGGACTGACCTCCGTCCTGGTCGGAACATCCAGCCTGTCAGAAGCGCTCGTCGAGGTTCCGACTGCTTCGGAGGGCGGACGGCTACGGGTGCTGCCCGCCGGCCCGCCGCCCGCGAACCGCTCGCGCCTGGTCAGCTCATCGCGCATGCACGACCTCCTCGTCCACCTTCAGAGCGAAGGCAGCATCGTGGTGATCGACTCAGGTCCGCTGCTCGCGGTCAGCGATCCCATACCGCTGCTCGACCAGGTGAGCGGTGTGGTTCTCGTCGCGCGCATGGACACCACCACGCGCGAGGCGCTGCGGCGCGCGACGCAGCTGTTCGACAGCACGGGCGCCACCGTGCTGGGCGGGGTGGCGACGGGCGTCTCGAGCCGCAACCTCTACGCCTACTACGACTATGCGGACGATCCCGCCCCCGCGGTGAACGGCCAGAGGAACGGTAAGCCGGCCCCTCTGGACCCGGCCGGGACCCCGGCCCTCCCCGCGGGGGCTCCACCGGAGCCGCCGGCCGCCGCGGCGCCGGCTCCACCGGTCCCGCCGGCCCCCTCGCCGCCCGAGGACCCAGACGGCCCGCACCCAGCGGTTCCCCCGGGCCCAGTCGAGGGGCCGCCACAAGCGACCGTTGATCAGGCTGCGGACCCGCCGGCTCCGCAGGCGACCGTCCAGCAGGCCCCGGCGGCCCAGCCCCCGCCGCAGGCCGCCAATGGGCCGGTCCAGTCTCCTCCGCAGGGCCTCAAGCCAAAGGGCCCGGTCCCGAAGCAGTCCGGTTCGCATCGGGCCGGCCTGAGAGGGCGGTTCCGCAAGGGGGGCAAGGGCTGATCGCGACGCCCAGCGCGTCCAGGTAGTCGCGCACCATCCGGGAACGCGAGAAGTGCTCGCGGACCCGGCGCCGCCCGGCCTGCGCGAGCTCCGACCGGCGGGCGGGATCGCGGACCAGGCTCAGCAGGGCTTCGGACAGCGCGTCGACGTCCTGGGGCGGCACGAGCAGCCCCGCCCGCTCGCCGATCAGCTCACGCGTGCCCGGCAGGTCAGAGGCGACCACCGGCACCCCGGCGGCCATCGCCTCGATGAGGAGCAGCGGTAGGCCCTCGCGCAGCGAGGGCAGCGCGATCATCGGGAACTCCCCCAGCCGCGACGCGGCGTCTGGCACCGAGCCCAACATCCGGACGCTGTGGCCTATCCCCAGCCGTGCGATCTGGTCCTGGAGCAAATCGCGATCCGGGCCCTCACCCCAGAGCTCGAGGCTCCACTCTGCGCCCTCGTCGTCCTGCTGCACGCGGGCCCAGGCATCGAGCAGGACACGGTGTCCCTTGCGGCCCACGAGCCGCGCCACCACCCCGACGACGCGCTCGCGTACCTCGGCCACGGGCGGCGGCTCTTCAACACCCGCGTGCACGACCTGAAAGCGCCCGCGCCGCCACGGCGGCGCCCAGCGCGCGAACTGGGCCCGCACCACCTCCGCCACCGGAAGCAGGCAGTCGAACAGGTAGGGCCCGAGCGTGCCGATCACCGGGTCATAGAGCGAGCGCTCCGTGCCGTGCACAGTCATCACGTGGCGGGCTCGCACCCGGGCGGCAGCGAGCCCGGCTCGCGCCGATAGCCCGGTCAGGAAGTGATGGCTGTTCACCGCCCTGGGGCGAAGCCGCACGCCCAGCCCCGTGAAGGCCACCGCGTTGTGCGCCACGACCGCCGGAGACCACCCGAAGCGCAGCGGCGCGAAGCCCACGCCGCCGTCGAGCCGCTCCACCATCTCGCCCGGTGCTCCCGCCACCGCCACGCGGACGCCCCGGTCTGCTGAATCCTCGGCGAGATGGGCCACGATCTGCTCTGCACCGCCCACGGCGAACCACGGCACCGCGTAGATGAGGCCCGGCGAGTCGAATGCGGCCGCCGCCCGCTCGTAGACGCCGTCGACCTGCTCGGCCACGGCGCCCCACGTGCGCGCGCGTCCGGACGAACGGGCGTGGTGCGCCCGTTCGTCGGCCGCTTGCCGGTCGCCGACGATTTCTGAGATCGCCAGGGCCAAGGCGGCGGGATCGGAGGGAGGCACGAGCAGGCCTCCGGCGCCTGCGTCGAGGACGTCCGCGACGCCGCCGGTGTCGGTGGCCACCACGGGCGCACCGGTGGCCATCGCCTCGAGCAGCGCCGTCGGGACGCCCTCGCGCTGACCGTCGAGGTCGACGGATGGCAGCACGAAGGCTGTCGCCGACCGGAGCAGCTTCGCCAGCTCGCCAGGGTCGCTCAGCACGACGCAGCTCATATCCGGTCGCCTGGCGATCGCGGCGCGGATGCCGTCCGCGTAGGCACCGTGGCCGTCGGCGACCACCGTCCACCGCAGACCGCCGCCGTCCATGGCGTCTCGCGCGGCGATGAGCGACTCCAGCCCCTTAACCGGCGCGAGCCTGCCCACGGCCACGACCACCGGCTCCGTAGGCGCATCGCGCTCTTCGAAGAACTCGTCGCGCACACCGCTCGGGGTGACGGTGATGGGCGACGAGACGCCGATCCGCCGCAGGTCCGCCGCGATCTCGTTCGACACGACGACCACCTCCTGCATCGCGGAGAAAGACGCCAGCCTGGCCTCGTCGTGCCAGACGGTGTTCGAGAGCCCTCCGTGCACCGTGAGCAGAGCCGGGACGCGCAGCGTTGCGCTGAGCGTGGCTGCCGCGATGGCTTCGGGAAAGTCCCCGTGGGCATGGATCAGGTCGAACGGCCTGCGCCGGTGCGCGATCCGGATCGCCCGCACCACCCAGGCGCCCCATGCCGCGAGCCGTACGTTGCCCGCGAGCCGCGCGGGCCCCGGCCAGGCGGACTGGGATGCCGCGCCGTCCACCGGATCGCCGAAGCGGCAGAAGACGTGCTGCGCCACGCCGCGAGCCGCCATGGCGCGGGTCAGCTCGGCCGCATGAACCTCCTTCCCTCCCTGCGCCGGCGGGAGGCGCTCCACCAGTCGCGCCACCCGCCTGCGGGAGTCCCCGGTCCGCTCGCTCACCAGCCCTGGCTGCGCAGGAAGACCTCCAGCGTCAGCAGCGTCCACAGGGCGTGACCATGATTGCGCCGGCCGGACTGGTGCTCGGCCAAGAGCCCCGCCAGGGCTGGCGCCTTCAAGTAGTGCGCGACGCGCGCATCGCGCGCTCCCAGCGTCGAGCGTAGGTAGGCACCGAGGTCTTCGCGAAACCACCGGTCGAGCGGGATGCCGAATCCCTGCTTGCGCCTGTCCAGCAAGGCGGACGGAAGGAGATCGGAGACGGAGTGCTTGAGCACCCGCTTGAGCTTGAAGCCGCGGGACTTAAGCCTGGGTGGCAGGCGAAAGGCGAACTCCGTCAGCTCGCGGTCGAGGAACGGTGAGCGCACCTCGAGTCCGTGGGCCATGCTCATCCGGTCGACCTTCGGCAGTAGATCGTCGAGCAGGTAGGTCGAGTAGTTGAGGTGCAGCAGCCGGTTGAGTGTGGAGTCGCCCGCGCTTCGCTCCCACTGGCGGCGGTAGTCCTCGAAGGCCCACGGATCCGGCTCGGCGAGTAGCTCCGCGCGGGAGGCCTCCGGGATGTAGCTGATCCAGGAGCGATAGGCGTCCACCGCCGGCAGGTCCGCTCGCGCGGCGAAGCGCTGAGCGCTTCCGGCGCGGCCCGGAAGCGAAGGCGCGGCCTCAAGCAGCGAGCGCACGCCGTTGCGCACCGGACCAGGCAAGCGCTGGTAATGGCGCAGCGCCATGGTCGCCGCGAACCGCTCGTAGCCTGCGAACAGCTCATCGCCGCCGTCGCCGGAGAGCGCGACGGTCACATGCCCCTTCGTCAGCTCGCTGAGCAGGAACGTGGGGATGGCGCTCGAGTCGCCGAACGGCTGGTCGTGGTGCCAGACGAGACGCTCGATCAGGTCCACCGCGTGGGGCTGCACCACGAATTCGGTGTGGTCGGTCTTGAAGCGGTCGGAGACCATGGCGGCGTAGGGCCGCTCGTCGAAGCCCGTGCCCTCGTCGAAGCCGATGGTGAAGGTCTTCACGGGCCGCTCGCTGGCGCCCGCCATGAGCGCCACAACGGTCGCCGAGTCGATGCCGCCGCTCAGGAAGGCGCCAAGCGGCACGTCGGAGACCATGCGGCGCTGCACCGCCGCGTCGAGCAGCGAGCGCAGCTCGCTCGAGGCGTCCTGCATGCTCGCCGGCGTCCCGTCGCCGTTCGAGGGCGCTACCGCGGGCGACCAGTAGCGAGTGGTGCGCAGGCCGTGCTCGTCGAGCACGAGCACGTGGCCTGGCGGCACGCTCATGACACCCTCGAAGAACGTGTACGGCGTTGGCGCATAGCCGAAGGTGAGGTAGGCGGGGATGGCGCGCTGGTTCAGGCGGCGAGGCACCCGCCCGTCCGCCAGGAGCGCCTTGATCTCACTGGCGAAGGCGAGTTGCCCGTCCTCGTGCCAGTAGTAGAGGGGCTTCTTGCCGGCACGGTCGCGGCCGAGGATCAAGCGACCCCGCCGCTCGTCCCACACCGCGAAGCCGAACATGCCCTCCAGGGCCTGGGCCAGCTGCACGGGCTCGAGCTCCTCCGCGAGGTGGGCGATCACCTCGGTGTCGCCGGTCGTCGCGAACTCGTGACCCGAGCCCTGAAGCCGATTCCGGAGCTCTGCGTAGTTGTAGATCTCGCCGTTGAGCGCCACGCCCACCGAACGGTCCTCGTTGGTGACCGGCGGATCGCCGGTCACCAGGTCGATTATCGCCAGCCGCGTCTGCCCGATCACCGCACGGGAGCCCGAGAAAACGCCGGCAGAGTCGGGCCCGCGGTGGTCGAGGAGACGCAGCTGCCTCTCCACGTCGGCGCGATCCACCGTGCGGTCGGGCTCGACGATGCCGGCAATCCCGCACATCAGCCGGGCCGGCGGTTCGACCGTAGGTGGCGCCGGTGCCGCGAGATGCGTTGCTTGAGGCCGCGTGCCCTGCGGCTCCCCTTTCGCCCGGCCAGGCTCTTGGCCGCGATGGCGACCACCCGCGGCCGGAGGATCCAGGCAGGCTGCCCCGCGACCGCCTGGCGCAGGTGCGCGCGCGAGGCGCTCATCTCGCCTGCCGCGTAGAACTGGATCGCCACCATGACCTCGCGGGCGGCCGCGGCCTCCTGGCGAAGATGCGGGATTCGAGACGCGATGTCCGGGTTCGCGAAGATCAGCTGCTCCGCCCGGCGGCTGGCGCGGTCCATCTTCGCCGGATTTGCCATCGTCCCCCCGGGGTTCAGGCGATAGACCGCGGTGATGTTGCCGTTCGCCCGGAAGCCTGCACGGAGGGCCACCCGCATCCACAGCTCCCAGTCCTCGGAGCCCGACAGCTCGCGATCCTCCGAGAACCCCCCTGCGGCGTCGAACACCTTGTGACGGACCACGGCGCTGCAGATGGCGACGAAGTTCCAGGTGACCAGGCACTCGAGCACACGGCCCTCTGGCGGATGCTGCCGGCGCTCGCCGACGATGTTGCCCGCGAGGTCGGCGAGCAGCACCGGTGAATGCACCACCCCGGCGTCGGGATACCGCGCGAACACCTTCAGATCGCTTTCCAGCTTCCCCGGCAGCCACCAGTCGTCGGCGTCGAGGAATCCCACGGCCTCTCCGCTGGCCCTCGCCGCCCCCGCGTTACGCGCGGCGCCGCGCTCGCGGTTCGCCTGACTGAAGGAGATGATGCGGTCGCCGTAGCGCTCCATGACCTCGGGGGTGTGGTCCGTGCTCCCGTCGTCGACCACGATCACCTCGGTCGCCGGGTGGGTCTGGGCGAGGGCGCTGTCGATGGCGTCGGGCAGGAGGTCCCCCTGGTTGTGGCAGGGGATGACGACGCTCACCAGCGGCCGCTCCGAAGCCCAGGACAGTCAGATCACCGCCCGCGCGCCTCGTGCAGGGCGCGCCCGTAGCAGCGGACCCACCCGTCGACCATCGCCTCGACTGTGAAGTGCTCGAGGAACCGACTCCGCGCGCGCTCTCCCATGCCTCGTCGCAAGTCGGGCGAGCCGAGCAGGCGCACCAGAGCGTCGGCGAGCAGCGCAGGGTTCTCGGGCGCCACCAGCACCCCGGTCTCACCGTCGAGGACCAGCTCTCTCAGCCCGCCCACGGCGGAGGCAACGAGCGGCCGGCCGCAACCCATGGCCTCGGCACCGGCGAAGGAAAGCGCCTCCCGGCGACTTGGCATGGCCACGACGTCCCCCAGCGAGAACCACGGCGCGACGTCGTCCTGATGTCCGACGAAGTGGATCGTGTCGCCGTCGGCCACCAGGGCCTGCTCGCGCAGGTCGCGGTCCGCGCTGCCTGAGCCCGCGATCACCAGGTGAGCGGGCTCGGAAAGCTGCGCGCTGAGGAGCCGATGGGCGTCGATGAGCACATCCAATCCCTTCTCGGGCCTGAGCCGCGCCACCACGGAGATCACGGGCGCCCCCCGGGGAATTCCCATGCGCTCACGCAGCGCTGCCAGCTCGTCCTCCTCGACGGCCCGCGGGTGCGAAACGCCGTTGTACGCCACGGCGGTTCGCGACGGCTTCGCCCCGTCATCCACGATGGCCGCCTCGGCGGCCGCCTCGCAGACGGCCATTGTGAGATGGGCCAGTCGGGCGCCGACCTGGCTGAGGCGGCTCATCGGCTTCTCGATGGAGACGTGCTGGCGGTGGAAGATTCGCGCACCGTGGCCCGCCATGATTCCGCCCGCGCCGCCGACCGCGGCCGCGATGGGCTCGACGAGGTGCAGCACGTCGGCCTGCACGGCGCGAACGATGCGGGCAAGCCGGAGGGCTCCCACGGGGTAATCGCGCGCTGACCGGCAGCGAAGCGAGAACGACCGGCAGTCGCTGGCGGCGAGCTGCTCGTGGAACGGCCCGGGTTCCACCATGGTGCAAGCCATCACATCGACGTTGCGGTCGCGTAAGAGCTCGATCTGGGCCGGCCACGATCGATTCTCGTGGTTGGGTTCAACCAGCGTGAGCACGCGGAGTGGTCGGCGTCCATGCACAGGGCACGACATGTTATGGACCGAATGAGGTTGCATTCACTCACGTGAGGGTGCTCTGGGTCAGCTCGGTCTGTCCTGTCCCGGCCACGGATGGCAACCGCCAGCGCAACCTCCATCTGTTGAAGGCAGTGGCTCGCCGCCACGAGGTCGCACTCGTCTGCCCTGCCACCGACTCGGAGCGCGGGTCTCTCGATGAGCTTCGAGCGATCTGCGCGCGCGTTCAGACCGTGCCGGCGTGGGAGGCAGGGACCCTGGCGGCGCCGGCGAGGCTTCGTCAACGTGTCAGGTCCGTCCTGGAGCGGCGGCCTCCGTTCCTTCCCCAGGAGCGGGGGGCACTCGAGGCCGCAGTCGCGCTGGTGACAGCCGAGATGCCACCCGACGTCGCCTACGGCGGTCTCTACGTAGCCCCGCTACTCGCCCGGGCAGACGCTCCCCTCGCACTCGATGACCAGAACGTGGAGGAGGAGCTCTACCGACGCCTGTGGCGGCTCGAGCGCCGGCCAATGCGCAGGGTCTCGCGCTTCCTGGACTGGGTGGCGGTTCGTACCTTCGAGCGTCATTGGGTCATGCGGGCGGCCGCCGTGACCGTCTGCTCCGCGCGCGACCGGGAGCTGCTCAGCCTGCTCGTCCCCGAGGCCCACGTGGAGGTGATCGAGAATGGCGCCGACCTGTCGCTGCCGGCGTCCGATGGAGCAAGCCGTGACCCCGAGACGGTCGTGATGGTCGGCAGCATGTCCTACGCGCCGAACGTGGACGGCGCGATGCACCTCGTGAACGACGTGATGCCGGTGGTGTGGGCGCGGCGTCCGTCGGCGCGGGTCCAGATCGTGGGCAAGGATCCCGCCCCTGACGTGCTCGCCCTCGCCCGTGATCGGGTCGAGGTCACGGGCGAGGTGGCGGACGTCCGACCGTACCTGGATCGCGCCGCCGTGACGGTCGTGCCGCTTCGCTCGGGCGGGGGAACCCGGCTGAAGCTGCTGGAGGCCATGAGCGCGGGAGCGCCGATAGTGAGCACGACGCTGGGAGCTGAGGGCCTTGGCCTCGAGCACGGGCGCGAAGCGTGGCTGGCCGACGATGCCGCTGGGTTGGGGCACGGTGTGCTCAGCCTGATGGCCGACCCCGACGGCGCCCGCGAGATGGCGCTCGCGGCCAGGGCCCGCGCCGAGCGCGACCTCTCGTGGGACCGTGTTGGGGCCCGTCTCGCCGATCTCCTCGGCCGGCTCACCCGTGGCTAACCCATTCCCCGCTCGCCCGGTCCCATGACCGCGTGACCCGGGCGGGATTGCCTACGACCACCGCGCGCGCCGGCACGTCGCCGGTCACCACCGCGTCGGCTCCCACGTAGGCCCCTTCCCCGATCGTGACACCGGGCAGGATCGTCGCGCGGAGCCCGAGAAACGCGCCGCGCCCGATACTCACGGGCTGGGCTTCGGCCATCCCCTGTCCGAGGATCGGACGACTGGTGTCCCGATACTCGTGATAGCTGTCCGCGATGTACACGTCGTCGGACGCCAGCACCTCCGGGCCGATCTCGATGCTGCCGAAGCACGTCACCGCGAAGTGACGTCCGAGGACCGTTCCGTCGCCTATGGAAAGGAGCGCGGCCCGGCCGTCCTCGTGCGGGCCGGCACTGACCGACAGTCTCGCGTCGGGCCCGATGTGGACGTCGGAGCCGATCGAGATCCGATCCGAAGCGGAGACCGAGACTGGGAGCCGGATGTAGCTGCGGGCTCCGAAGCTCGCGAAGCGCGCCGGTCGAGACCGCAGGCGCCACCACCCCACGCGCAGCCCGACCACGGTTTGGCGAGCCTGGAGGACTACACCGCGGCGGTGGCTGGCACTTCTAAGCCTCGCGCGGGCTGCGGTGCTCAAGGTCACAGCAACCCGGCCCTAATGCGAGGGTTCAGCGATCGTGGGGGAAAGCACACGGCGCAGTCCGCGCCCGACGTCCGCGAAGTCACCTGGTCTCGGAAGCAGTTCAGGGAGCCTCACTCCGTTCGCGCGGTACGTACGAATGCACACGATAAGCCCCGCGATCGATGAGGTGAGGCTAACGGTCGCCGCGCCATAGAGGCCTGCAACCGGTATGAGGGCGAGGTCGAGAACCACCATGACCACGAGGCTCACCCCGAACGACCGAGCGAGCAGGTTCGGGTCCCCTAGAGCAGCGGCGGACCTGCCGAGCATCCATTGACCGCTCAGTGGGATCCCGCCCGCGATCAGGAGGACGGCGGGCCCGACGGATGCTTGGTACGCGGAGCCGAACATCAAGGGGAGCACGACCGGTACCGCTGCCGCAAGCACGACCGCCGCAATGAGTGATGAGGCCAGGCCCAAGCGCGCCGCGCGGGCGGCAAGGGACAAGGCCGCATCGCGGTCAAGCGTCGGTAGGCGGGGAAAGATCGCGTAGGACATGGCGAAGGAGGCAAGGCCCGCGACGGTCCCTACCGTGAGCGCGACGCTGTAGTGCCCTGCGCCCTCGTCTCCCAGTAGCGACAGAACCAGCAGAAGGTCCGCCCTGCCGGCGGCCAGGGTGAGGATTTGCGACGCCTGAAGCCTCACTCCGTACCTCGAGGCGTCGCTGAGGTAGTCGCGATTCCACCGAGGTCTCAGCGACAGACCGGAGCGCAGGAGCAGCAGGGCCACCACCAGGGCGCCGCCCGCGGTCGCACAGAGGCCGGAGAGGGCGCCGCCGAAGACGCCGAGGTCGAGCACGACCACGAAGACCAGGAGACCCACGAGGGTCAGTCCGGCGATCGCAATGAGCGTACGGCTCGTCGCCACGAGCCGCTCCTGGCCATTGAGGGTCTGTGAGAGCGCGTCGTAAAGAGCACCTACGGGCACGAGGGCTGTCCCCGCCAGCAACGCCAGCCAGGTATTGGAGTCGCCGGGGCCGATCACCAGGGTGGCCACGCCGAAGAACGGCAGCACGCCGATGCCGCAAGCCACGAGAACTCCGGCGAGCGTGGCCGAGAGTCCCTCCTGGCGAGTCACGGTGCCTTGGCCGACTCGGACGATTGCGGTCTCTCCGAGGCCGACCGAGCACAGGCGTGCCCCGATCGCACACATCAGGAAGATGGATGCGAAGACGCCCTGACCAGATGGACCGAGCGCTCGGGCCGTCACGATGCTGGCGATGGAGCCGAAGACCAGCGCCGAGGTGTCGGCGGTGAACCTCGCTAGCGAGTTCCGCGCCAGCGAGGGGCGGGGCACCGTCTTCACCGCTGCGGCTCGCCGAGCCAGTGGCGGATCTCCTCGCCGTCGTCCAGGACTCGCCGCGAAAGCTCCTGCACGTCGTAAGCCGCCGCGTCGAGGAGTCCGCGCACCTCGCCGACCGAACGTCCCAACGCCTCCAGGCGAGCCCGGTGCACTTCAAGCAGGATCGTCGGGCGCGCTCCGGCGAGCAGCCGGCTTGCGCCAGTGAGGACGGCGGCCTCGCTTCCCTCGACGTCGATCTTCACGAGCGTGGCACCGGCGCCGGCCGCGTCCAGGATCTCGGAGGTGACCCGCGTCGGTCTGGTGAACTCCTGTGCCACCGCCCCTCCCATCATCGAGCGGCCGAACGATCTCCCCGGGTATTCGTGAAACACCGTTTCACCAGTCGTGTCGCCTACCACCACCTGCCGCACGTCGATCGTCTCCAGACCCGAGAGGCGGACATTTCGACGGATCAACGACGCGTTGTATGCGCTCGGCTCGAGCGCGGTTGCCGCGGCGCCTCGGGCGCCGGCGATGAGCGAGTAAAGACCCCAATGAGCGCCCACATCGACGACCACGGAACGGGGCGAGAGATGGGCGCCATAAGCCTCCATGAAGGCCGGCTCATAGCCGGCGGCCAGCTCGCGGCATTCGTTGGCCACGCGGACGACGACGCCACCGGGCAACTCCATGGGCGCCCCGCCCGCGGCGTTTCGCGCCGCCGCGAACAGTCGGGACGTCGTCTCCCTCAGGAGCATCCGTCGGGAGCGCTCGCTTCCATCCGGGCAACGATACGCCGGAATGTGCCTCCAAACGCGGAACTGCAGCTCTCAGGGCTCTTTGACCCCGACAACGCAAGCCCAGTGGCGCTTGTCTATCCGTGTCGAGAAGCCAAGCGCTCGTAGGTCGGTCGCACAATCGTCCACCGTGTACGGCGGGTGAACCTCGACCTTGATGGCACGCACTCGGCTTGCCCAACTCGTGTTGACTCGCAGGACCTCCCTCTCCGCGCCCTCGATGTCCATCTTGATGTAGTCGACGGCCTCGCGCCCGATCAGATCCTCGATCGGGAGCCCGACCGTCGGAGCGGTCGCCGGTCCAGGAGCCGTCACCACGCGATGGGCTTGGGAGCTCGAGCCGGCGAGCTCGTAGACGAGGGGGGCGCATGTGCTCCAAACGGCCCCCTCGACGACGCGGCACTGTTCACGCCAGGCAACGAGGTTGCGTCGGCACACGGCGGCCGTGGCACCGTCCAGCTCGACCGCCACTATGCGCGCGTTGGGATACCGGTGCGCGAAGTGCGCCGTGGTCGCACCGATACTGGCTCCGAGGTCGAGCACACTTGCGACACTCGACTCATCAAGCTCTTCGGGTGCAAGGTGAAAGCCGGAGAGAAAGGCACTCCGGACCACCCAATTGTCGTCGGTGCCGGGGCGAAGGGAGAGCGAGCGTCCCCCGAGCGCGCGCAGCCGAACCTCGGCGAGCTCTCCCTCCGCCCAGCGCGCGCTCGGCCGCTCGAGCCGGCGGAAGGCGCGAAAGCTCCGAGCATCGGCGACGAGGCGCAACGTCTCCGGGTACTGCAGGACCGAGCGGACCCGATGGCGCCAGGCCGCCGGCAGGACCCGGCGGGCGGCCGCGGCGCCCAAGCGGCGGCGAGAATGCGAGCGCTGGCTAGCCTGGCGCGACGCCATCCGCGACCCAACCCGCGTTGGGGACAACCGTCACCTCGCCGAGCCCCGCGTGACGCATCATCTCCGCGACCTCATTGCGGGTATAGCGACGCTCCAGAGGTGCGGAGAACCGGTCGAACTGGTCGTTGACCAGGACCCGGAAGGGGTAGTCGGCATAAGTCTTCAGCGGTAAGACATCGGCCAACCGGCGCGTGGCCGCGTGCTTGCGCAGCAGTCGGTAGGGGAACACGAGCGTCACCAGCAGAACGGCCGACAGCGGGTAGCAGAGGGCGTGCAGCAGGCGGTGCGGAAGGCGGGTGGTCAAGCGCCGAATCGCGCTCACCCCACGCAGCACGACCTGATGGCTTCGCCGCTCGGGTTGCCAATAGAGGTAGACGTGAACGTGCCCCCCGGGTCGCGCGAACCGTGCTACCTCGCGTAGCGCGCGTTCGGGGTCGGGGAGGTGGTGCAGGACCCCGATCGACATCACGAGGTCGAAGCTACCGGGCTCGAAGGGCAGGCTCTCGGCGTCGGCTTGCACGGTCAGCACCTCGGGAGGGAGGTTCGCGCGGGCGACGTCGATGGACTCGCCGATATCGACCGCGACCACGGACGCGCCTGCGCGGGCGGCCTGGAGGCTGTGGCGCCCGGATCCCGTCCCCACGTCCAGCACCGCCTTGCCCCGCAGCCAGCCGAGATCATGCGGGCGTAGATAGTCCGCGAAGTTGCGCTCCCACTCCGGCGCCATCACGCCGAAGCGCTTCCACTCGTAGGCGAAGCTGTCGGCGGTCCGTCGCTTGACCACCGCATCGACGCCGCCGGCTCTCCCCTCGCGGAGCTGGTCGGGTAGCAGGCGCGGGGTGCCGCCGGCCAGCGGGAAGCGTCGCGAGCAGTCGGTGCATGCGATCTCACCGTTGACTTCCATGATCGTCTCGGATGCCAGCCGGTTTGGCGAAGCGACCCGCAGGCGCCCCCCGCAACTCGGGCAGCGCAGCCGTTGCGCCAGCGGCCCGAGCAGGTCCGGAAGTGAGCCGTCCTTGTCGGTCAACTGGCCGGCGACCCTACCTGCACGGGCCTTTGGGGCGAGAATGCCGGACCGTGAACGGCTGCACCCCGGCACCGGCCGGCATCTCGGTGGTCATCCCGGTTCGCGACGACCGCGACGGCCTGGAGGCGCTCTTCGCGGCGCTGGCCGCGCAGACGCGCCAGGCCGACGAGGTGATCGTCGTCGACGGAGGGTCTACCGACGGCAGCGCCGAGCTCGCCAGGGAGTGGGAGGCGCATCTCCCCAATGTGGTTTTTCTGCTCTCGCGGCCCGGCTCGAACATCGCACAGGCGCGCAACGCCGGGATCGCCGCAACGCGTCACGAGTGGATAGCGCTGACCGACGCAGGCTGCCGGCCGGTGCCCGGCTGGCTGCAGGCCATTGCCACCCAGCGCGAGCACGCCGACTTCCTCGCGGGCATCCTGGAGGTCGACTGGGACACGCCATTCGAGCATGTGCTCGCGGTGACGCACTATCCGGCGCC
>JBBQNQ010000020.1:0-43881 GCA_038330095.1 Solirubrobacterales bacterium | reverse complement strand
GCAGTCGCCGTCCGCGCAGTTGGAGTCGTCCTGCTGGCCGATGACCGGCTTGCCGTCGACGTACAAGCCCACGAGCCCGCCGAGCTCGGGCCACCAGTCCGCGACGACCTCGTGCCACTGCGTCCCGTTGAGCGGATCGCGTGCCGTGCCGGCGTCAGAGCCGTCGCCCTGGGTGAGCGCGTAGGGGCGCTGGGCGTCCTTGTTCTGATCGTACCCGTAGTGCATGAACGCCCTGACCGGGGTTCGGCCCGGCGTAAGGCCGGTCTCCCAATAGTCCATCTCCCCGCAGGCGCGGGTCGGGTTGAAGCCGCAGTCCTTGGGCCACATGATCATCACTCCGGAAGTAGTAGCGGTCGGGTCCGGATCGACGCGGACGCGGGCGACCACGCGTGTCCACTGCCAGTCTCCGCGGGCGCGCATCCCGCCCGACACCGGCTGCAGGGGCGCCGAAGGGTCGGTGACGCCGCAAGCGCGTTTGCGCTCCATCTGCGCCGTGATCGTGAGCGACCCGCCGGCGACCTTGAAGGCCTCGGGGCACCGCAGGCCGTAGTTGGCGTGGCCGGGCCCCTCGTAGGTCAACCACTTCGCGCTGTCGGGGGCGCCGGTGTAGTTGAACTCGTCGCTGAAGACGAGCTTCATCTTGGCCTGGTCCGGGAAAGGCTTCTGGCAGCCGCTCACCTGTGGGGCCAACGTGCACATCGCGATTCCAGGGGGTGTCGTGCCGCTGGGCGGCCGGACCGTGGGTGGCTTGACTACGGGTGCGGGCCGAGGGACAGGCGCAGGCTTAGGCGCAGGCGAGGGTGCTCTCACGGACGGTGCCTTCACCGCGGGAGCCGGCACGGGGGCAGGGGCGGGGGCAGGCGCAGGTGCCCTCACCGGCGGTGTCTTGATTGCGGGCACGAGCGGGGGAGTGGCGGGTGATGGGCTGCCGCCCAACGTGCCGGGCCAGCGCGGATCGGTGCCGCGCACCAGCTCGGCGCCGTCAGAGACCCCGTCGCCGTCGGTGTCGCGCTTGCGAGGATTGGTGCCGCGGACCAGCTCGGCCCCGTCGGAGAGGCCGTCGCGATCGGTGTCGCGCTTGCGAGGACTGGTGCCGCGGACCAGCTCGGCGCCGTCGGAGAGGCCGTCGCGATCGCTGTCCTTCTTGCGCGGGTTTGTCTTCGAGCGCTTGAGCTCGTAGCCGTCGTTCAGGCCGTCGCGGTCGGTGTCCTTCTTGCGCGGGTTCGTCCGCGAGCGCTTGACCTCGTAGCGGTCGCTCAGACGGTCGCGGTCGGTGTCCTTCTTGCGCGGGTTGGTCCGCGAGCGCTTGAGCTCGTAGCGGTCACTCAAGCCGTCGCGATCGCGGTCCTTGGCCTTCGCGGCGCCGGCCATGGGCGGGGGTGCAGCTACCAGCAGGGTGACCGCGGCGGCGAGCGCGGCCACGAGCGCCGACGCGAACGGGCGTCGGATGGCGCGGGTGTTGAGATCGGCTGACATAGGAACGTGCTCGACCGGGCGCGTTGCGACGGGTCAGCGCAGCGCCGAAAAGCGGACGGACGTGGGAGAGGGGGTGGACTGGGAGATGGACGGACGTGCGAGAGCGCCGGTGAAGACACGGCCGCGGGGGCCGGGGCCGCGGGCCGGCGGTCAGAGCTGGGTCGTGTCGGTGGCCACTCCGAGGAGCAGCCGGCCGGTCAGCTCGAAGGTCGCCGGCGCGACGAGCATGTGCTGGGTGACGACGTGCGCGTCGCGGAGGCGGCGCTGCAGGGGACTGCGCTCGTAGATGGCGGAGCCTCCGCCAAGTCGGAAGGCAGTGGTCACGACGTCGGCGCCGGTGCTCGCGGCGTGAGCGGCGGCGAGCCGGAGCGACGCTCGGTGCTCGATCGACACCTCGCCGCGTGTCACGGCGCTGTCCCAGGCATCGCCGACGGAGTCGTACAGGAATGCCCTCGCCGCACGTAGCCGGGCCTCGGCCTGGGCTGTCTCTGACTGGACGGTCGCGCGTTCTGCCAGCAGGCGCCGGCTGCCGGTCGGCGTCTTGCCGCCGGCCAGCTCGACCAGCTCGTCGAGGGCGCCGCGCGCGACGCCCAAGGCGACGCCGGCGATCGCCAGCGCCAGGAGCCCGAAGAGCGGGAACGCGTAGAGCGGACCCGGCTGCAGCGGCGGGTCGCCGAACACCGAGGCCGAGTGCTCGTTTCCGACCAGCTGCTCCGTGAGCTCGATGTCGTGGCTGCCGGTGCCCCTCAGCCCGGCCACCTGCCAGGTGTCGTGGATCGCGAACTCGCCGGCGGGGGCGAGCATCAGGCGCACGTCCGGCATGCCGTTCGCAAGCATGCGCACGCCGCCGTTCTCCTCGACGATCGAGCCGCCCATGAGCCAGGTGCAGTGCTCGCAGCCGCTGGCGAACGGCCACCGACCGCTGACCCGGAAGCCCTCCCCTTGGGCCGTTGCACGGCCCTTGGGCGCGAAGACCCCGCCGCAGATCGCGTCGGCGGAACCGTAGATCTCGCGCGCGCTGTCCTCGGGCAGGTAGCCGCCCACCAGGCCGCTGGTCGCGCTGATCGCCACGCACCAGCCCGCCGCCCCGTCGCCCTGCGACACCGCCTCCACCGCCTCGACCAGCGCCCCCGCGGGCGCTTCGAGCCCGCCGACCGCTGCGGGGACGCAGAGCCTGAACAGCCCGGCGTGGGCAAGGGCGTCCACGAGCGCCGGTACGAGGCGGCGCTCGCGCTCGCCCTGCGCCGCGTGCTCGGCTGCCCGTGGCGCGAGCGAGCGCGCAGCGGCCACGGGGCTCGCCGGGGCGGCCATCCGCTCAACGTTCGGGCGGCCCGTCACCGTCCCGAGGAGGAGGCGCCACAGCGCCCGCCGCCGAGCGCCAGCGTCTTGCGACCCGCGATGTCGCGCGAGGAGCTTGCCAGGTAGATGCGGTAGCAGCCGGGGGCCACCAGGTAGCGGTTGCGGTCCGTGTTCCAGTAGGAGAAGGCGCGCTCGTCGAGCTGGAAGCTGACGCGCCTCTCGGCGCCGGGCTTCAGTGTCACGCTCTGGAAGCCTTTGAGCTGGCGTGGTGGCTGGATGCGATCGGCGGCGCCCGGCAGCCCGACGTAGACCTGGGGCACCGCGGTGCCGGTGCGAGAGCCCGTGTTGACCACGTCGGCGCTCACCTTGGCGCCCACGCCCTCGCGGGTCCGGCGCACGCGCAGGTCGCGGAAGGCGAACCTGGTGTAGGAGAGGCCGGCGCCGAACGGAAATGCCGGCGAGATCTTCCTGCGGTCGAACCAGCGGTAGCCCACCAGCACCCCTTCGCTGTAGCGCACGACGTTGTTGACGCCCGGGTAGCGCTTCTCGTTCACCGCGGTGGGGAGGTCGGCCTCGCGGCGCGGGAAGGTGGCGGGCAGTCGCCCGCCCGGGTCGACGTCGCCGAAGAGCACGCGTGCGATGGCGGGCCCGGCTGCCTGCCCGGCGTACCACGCCTCGACGATCCCCCTGACGCTGTTTCGCCACGGTGTGAGCACCGGCCCAGCGGTCTCCAGTACCACGATCGTGCGCGGGTTCGCCGCCGCGACCCGCTTGACGAGCTCGTCGCGCTTCAGGGAGGCGCCGGCGATCGGCGGGGCGCCGCAGTCGAGCTTCAGGCACGGCTTGTCGACGCCCTCCCCCGCGGCGTCGGCCACGACGACGACGGCCGCGTCCGCACCCTCGGCGACCTTCGCGGCCCGCTCCAGGTCGGCACCCGAGTCGAAGCGCACGTCGACGCCGCCGCCCGCCCGCGCGGTGATGGCCTTCAGAGGGCTGGTGAACGTGTAGGGCTCGATGCGCGACGAGCCGCCCCCGTTGACGAACCGGTCGGCGTCGGCACCGATCACCGCCAGCGAGTCCAGCCGCTTGGCGTCGAGCGGAAGCACGCTCTTCTTGTTCTTGAGCAGCACCGCCCCGGCTTCGGCGATGGTGCGCGCAGCCTTCGCGTGGCCGGCTTTGTCGACCCGCGAGTCGTCGTCGACGTAGGCGGGCCGGTCGAAGAAACCGAAGGCGAGCAGGCCGCTCATCAGTCGCCGGACCGCGGCGTCGATCAGCCCTTGATCGATCCGCCCGGCAGCCAGCGCGGCCTGCACCGCCGTGGGCGTGTAGTTCTCTCCGTTGTCGCTGTCGAAGAAGGGATAGGGCTCGTAGTCGAGGCCGGCCCGCAGCCCGGTGCTCACGCGCTTGGACGCACCGTAGTCGGCCAGCACGAAGCCCTTGAAGCCCCAGTCGCGACGCAGTATCCGCTCGAGCAGCGTTCGGCTCTCACAGGCATGGGGACCGTTCAGGCGGTTGTAGGAGCACATCACCGACCCGGCGCGGCCCTCCTTGACCGCGGCCTCGAACTGCGGCAGGTACATCTCGCGCAGGGTGCGCTCGTCGACGCGGGCGTCGACCATGTAGCGAGCCCCTTCCACGACGCGGATGGGCAGCTCCTTGCCCTCCTGGTTGTTCGCCGCGAAGTGCTTGACGTTGGCGATCACGCCCTGGGCCTGAAGGCCGCGGATCCACTCGACCCCGAGGCGAGCGGTGAGGAACGGGTCCTCGCCGTAGGTCTCGAAGGCGCGGCCCCACAGCGGCGTGCGCAGGAGGTTCACCGTAGGGCCGAAGACCAGGTCGTTGCCCTTGAGCTTGGCCTCGTTGCCCACCAGCCCGCCGTACCTGCGCGCCAGACGGCGGTCGAAGCTCGCCGCGAGCGACATCGAGGACGGGAACGCGGTCGCGGACCCGGAGCGCACGCCGACCGGTCCGTCGGTCTGAAAGAACGAGGGCACGTCGAGCCGCGGGACGCCCGTCGACACGCCCGTGTGGGTGCCGGCCGCTCCACCCACCCCGGTGGCGTCGTCGCCGGCGAGCAGCCCGATGCGCTCGTTCGGAGTCAGAGCGTCGACGAGCAGCGTCGCGCGCCGCGCGGGCGACAGGGACGTGTCACACCACGGATGGGTGCCGCAGCGTCCCTTGCCCTGCGCCGCGCCGGGGCCGGCCAGGGCGATCGCGACCACCACCAGCGCGGCCGAGCTCCAGCGTCGTCCAGCGAGCCTTCCCCTCATCCCCACCCCCCCTGTGGCAACCGCCTCCCTCAGGCCTCCGCAGGAAACGCTACCGGTCGCGCATGGCAACGTGTGGAAATAGGATGGTCGGAGCGTGACTGCGGTCGCTTCCCGACAGCCCTCATCGCGGGAATCGCAGGCGGCCGCCGGCTGGACGGACTGCGGCGGTCCCGGCTCGTGGAAGGGCGACGTCCCCGCCGACGCCAAGCCGAACTCCTGGTTGCGACCTTCCACGCTCTGGGCCGCGCGCAACGACGTCGTTGCGCGGCGGCTCTATGACCCGGTGGACCGCGCTCGGGTCGCATGGGTTCGCGTCGCCCGGCGGCGCGCCATCGAGCGCGGGCAGGATCCCGACTTCGTAATGCGCCGCGGTGGAGACGGCGCGGTCTCCTTCCTCCTGCTGGGCGATACGGGCGAGGGCGACGACAGTCAGTACGCGGTCGTCCCGGCGCTGCTCTCCCAGGCCCAGGGGATCAGCTTCACGATCATCTGCAGCGACGTCATCTACCCGTCGGGCGAGATGGGCGACTACAGGACGAGGTTCTTCCGGCCCTACCGCGACCTGGACTGTCCGATCATCGCGGTGCCCGGCAACCACGACTGGTACGACGGGCTGCACGGCTTCATGTCGCAGCTGTGCGACATCGACGTGCCGCAGGCCCCGCTCGAGGTCGGCCCTGGCCTGCGGGGCGCGCTCGCGCGCAGGCTTTGGCGGCGCACGAAGCGGCCCGACGACGCCGACCTTGCGGACATGCGCAAGGCGCGGTCGCGCACCAGCCAGCTCTGCGATCCGCCCCAGCCTGGCCCCTACTGGGCCCTCGACACCGGTCCGCTTCGGATCGTGGGCATCGACACCGGCATCGTGGGATCGATCGACGCCGAGCAGGCGGAGTGGCTGCGCCGGCTCTCGTTCGGCTCCCCCCGCCCGAAGGTCCTCGTCACCGGCAAGCCGCTGATCGTCAACGGGCAGCGGCTCCCCGACGGGATCGGCAAGGCGGTCGACGACGTGGTCCGCGATCCCCGCGCGCGCTACGTGCTGGCGATCGGCGGCGACACGCACAACTACCAGCGCTACCCGGTGGGGCTGCCGGACGGCCGCACGATCCAGTACCTCGTGAGCGGGGGCGGCGGGGCCTACATGCACGCCACTCACCAGATCGACCGGGTCGACGTCGACGGCGTGACCGAGGAGGACTTCAAGTGCTTTCCGCTGCGCAGCGACTCGCTCGCGCGTTTCTCGCAGCTCTATGACCAGCGCCTCGCCGGCGGACGCGGCTGGCTCGAGCTGACGCCGGGCGAGGCCGCGACCCACCTGAGCGAGCTGCTGCACATGGATCCGACGCGCGAGGGCAGGGTCCCGCTCAGTCTCCGCGCCCGCATTGCGGCGCATCTGGTGCAGCCGGCGCCGGCGAAGCACGGCTTCCACCGCTTCGCCTCGGAGTTCTTCGACTGGAACGACCCCCCGTTCTTCAAGCAGTTCCTGCGCCTCGACGCCGACCCCGCCGCGGGCGTCCTGAACGTCCGCTGTCACGGCACCAGCGGCTGTGCGCACGGGGGCACAGACCCGCCGGTCGAGGACCAGTTCAGCGTTCCGCTTTGAGCCAGCGCCTGAAGCGGATGCGCGCGGCGGCTCCTTCGCGCAGGGTGGCGACGCCCCTGGCGTGCAGCGTCCGCCAGGGCGGCGGGCCGGCGTGGGACAACCGCACGGGAGGGGAGCCGTCAAGCGCGACGTATGCCTGCTCGGGATCGTCGAGGCGGCGCCGCAGCTCGAGCCGGGACCCCTCCACGTAGAGCTCCGCGATCACCTCGGCGCCTTGGAGGCCGAAGCGCCCGGTCCGCACCAGGCGGCGCGTGCCGAGGCGGGGATGGCTGACGTCTCCGACGACGGTCCCGCGTGGGTCGGCGACGAACGCGTCGAGGTCGTCGACCTCCCATCCGAGTCGCAGCTGGATGCCATCACCCTCGAGGCGCTCGCGGAAGGCCATCCCGGGCACGGGGTCGAGCATCCGGGTGGCCGATGCGTCGGCGGCGACGCCCTGCTCGTGCGGAGCATCGAGGTACGCGGCGGCGTCGCGGTAGCCCATCGCGATCAGCGTGGCCGCGTCCACCCGCCCGAAGAAGAAGTCGGGGTCGAGCGGGAGCGGCACGCGTGGGCGAATCACGTGTAGCCGCGCGCCGCTCGCGCGCGCGTGGACCAGCTCCTGGTCAAGCGCGCCGTTGGCGGCGATCTCGATCATGTGGACGTACTGCTGGAAGGCGCCGTCGCGGTAGACGCCGTGGTTTGCGATGCACCACACGAGCCACAGCTCCTCCGCTCCGCGTCGCAGCGCCTCCGAGAGATTGGTGTCCTTGATCCAGACTGCATCGACGAGCTTGCGCCCGTCACGAGCCACGGCCGGGCTGAGGATCGGCAGCGACACGCACGCCGTCAGGATGTCCAGATCCACCTCGGTGTGGGGTACAGCGAGGCATTCCTTGGCGGCGAAGTCACAGACGTTGAAGGTGCCTTCGATCTCCCTCGCGCCGCGGATCCGCTCGACGTCCACGCCGAGCGCCGGGAACACGCGCCGCCGAATGCCCTCGGAGCTTCCGAGCGCCGGATACGGCGGCCCGGTCAGCAGCCGCCGCGCCGGCCACAGCGTGGCGAACGCCCGCACGTCGAGCGCGCGCCAGCGCCGGCACGCCTCGCTCGGCGAGACCCCGGACAGCAGCATCGCGAGGTTGAAGGTGCCGCCCGACGCCCCGTCGGCATGCTGGAAGCGCACCCCCGCCTCCTCGAGCGCAACCAGCACGCCCGCCTGGTAGGCGACGCGAATGCCGCCGCCGGCGAGCAGCAGCGAGCGACGCGGCCCGCCGTCCCGCCCTGCGGCCAGCGGCGGGACGTGGGTCGCCGCCTGCGTCACCTCAGCCGTCGCCGGTAGTAGCCGTCAGTCCGCCACCGCCCTCACGGCCGCTGCGGCCGGGTCGTCCGGCGGCGCCAGCCACTCCTGTCCGAGGCCCAGTCCGATGACGCTCTCAAGCCCCTCGGGCGCCGTCGTGGGCGGCTGGTTGAAGGTCAAGAACCAGCTCTCCATGTGGTCGTCGAGGATCCCGCGCGTGCTCGGGAAGTAGCCCGCGAAAAGAGGTCGCTCCCGCACCCGCAGCTGTGAGAGCGGCTCCATCCGCGGGTGGTCGCCGAGCGTCAGCCGCGCGGACCGGGTGAGCGGAACCTTGAGGCCCGCACGCCCACGGAAGTGGATCGAGGACTTGTTGAGCATGCCCCGGAACGCGCAGTAGTTGACAGCCGCCGTGCTGACCGGCAGGCCCGTCCAGCGCGGCATGTCGACCTCGATCCGGCAGCACAGCTGCCCGTCGAGGTCGTACTGGCTCCAGACCTTGTCGTCGCGAATGACGAAGTCGAGGTTCGCCTGATGCTTGGGCATCCCCCAGATGCCCTTGCCGCCCTTCACCGAGACCTCCGTGGACACGGGCAGGTCGACGACGAACTGCCCCGTGCCGTAGCGGCCCCGCAGCAACGCCGGCAGCAATGCCGGGGCACGCTGCAGCCCATGCGTGCACGCGATCGCGATCGAGAACTCGATGTAGGACCCGATGTCGGTGGTCCGGTAATCCACCACCGTTATCACGAGCAGCGCGAGGTCCCCGCCGAGTTGCAGCGGATGCACCTCCTCGCCCGGGATCAGCTCCGCCGCGCGCGCAGCCGAGATCGGGAAGGCCGCCATCAGGGCGGGCGTGTCGCTGCTGTCGACGGGTAGCCGGAAGGGAATGCCGTCGACCAGGGCATGGCGGCCCCGCAGCCGCTCGATGCGTTGGCGTGCTCGCATCGTGTCAGGTCCTTTCGAGCTCGTTGATCATGTCGGGAAAGACGTCGTGGGCCGCGTGCGCACCCATGAAGACGTCGAGGTGGCCGTAGTTGGGAACGATCCTGAGCGTGTGGCGCCCCGGGTCATGGGCCTGAAACCAGGCATGGGTGCGCTCCTGGCTCTCGGGCTCGAAGCAGGCGTTGAGCGCGCCGGCGAAGAACGCGAAGCGCGCCGGCGTCCTCGGCGGCGCATCGACGAAGGACTCCGGCAGCTCCGGGTGCCGGTCGGAGGCCACGAGGTGGCCCGCCTCGACCGAGGCGAGGATCTGCTCGAAGAACGTCAGCGGCACGTCGGCGAACTCGTCGACCAGCCACTCGTGCGTCTCGCGATTGAGGTTCTCGTGCCGCCAGAGCGTGGGCTCGCCGGTGCCGTAGGTGAAGCTCGCCAGCTTGCAGACCGTGTTGTCGCATTCCCGGTGCGTCAGGCGCACGAAGCCCGAGATCACCTTGGGCAGGATCCACGGCGCTCCGGTGACTCCCCATTGCGGGTCCAGATAGCCCATCACCCGTGCGGTGGGCGGGATCATCCAGCGCAGCTTGAGCTTCGCCAGCCGGTTCACCACCGGATGCAGCGAGACCGCGTTCGAGACGACCACGGAAACGTCGGGAACCAGGCCCGAGACCGCCGAGATCATGAACGACGTCGAGCCCTGGCAGTGGATGACTGCGCGTACCTCGTCGGCCTTGGTGTGCTCGAGCACCGTCCGCACCGCGGCGGGGTGATCGTGGACCGCCGCGTCGTCGAGCGTCCAGCGCCGCCGCGGCACGTCGATCGAGGCGCGCCAGTTCTCCAGCCACACGTCCCAACCCTCATCGAGCAGGGCATCGACGAGCGTGCGGCCCGACGGTGCGCGGAAGATGTTGGCGCGCACGCCGGCGCCGTGCACCAGGAGCACCGGGGGGCGCGTCGGCTTGTGGGCCCCGCGCGCGTGGATCAGGTTCAGCTCGACGCCGTCACCGGCCCTGAACGGAATCACCTCGTCGGTCATCACGGCGCTCACTTGCGGTAGACCTGCCAGAGCTTGCCGGCGAAGAGCGCACCGAATCGCGCGAGCGCGTCCACGCGATGCGCCGGGCGCACGCGGAAGGTCGTCATCTGGCGGGCGAAGTCGGCCGGCAGGATGTGCAGGACGCCGTTGGCGATCGTCTCGGCCGCGGCCTCATCGCCCGCGGAAACGTGGCCGGCCAGCACCTGCGTGTAGAGGGTCGAGGTGTCCGGCCAGACGTCGAAGCCCGGGTCGTCGCGCACCTCCTTGAAGCCAAGCAGCGTGAGCGGGTGCCTGGCCCCGTCGCGGAAGAAGAGCCGGTAGTACATGCGCTTGCGCCTGACGTCGCCGTCCTGGTCTACGAACAGGTTGAAGTGGCCGCCCTCGACGGGCAGCCGTCCGCCCAGCGCGCCACAGCCCACCCAGCCGACAACAGCGCCCTCGTGCCGGGGGCTGTCGGCGAATCGCTCGACGTCCCGGGCGGTGATCGTGAGGTGGAACATGAGCCCGCGATCGGCGACCTTGCCGGCCTCGAAGGCCAGCTGGGGATCGGTCACCTCGAAGTCGATGAAGCCCTTCATCTCCTCTGTGAACCGCACCGAGACGGAGTCGGCGCTCGCGGCCGGTGCGCTGGACGGGGGCGCGCCCTGGCCCGATCCGGGCCGCCGCACGCTGCGCCCCGCCGGCTCGGGCGCGCCCTCGAGCATCGCGTCGGCGAAGCGATCGGCGAGAGCGGCGATCGTGAGGCTCGGGTTTGCGCCGACCGGTCCCGGCATCACCGCGCCGTCGGCCACGTGCAGGCCGGGATGGTTGAACACCCGGCCGTAGGCATCGACCACGCTCTCGGCGTCTGAGCGGCCCATCCGGCAGCCCCCGAGCGGATGGACGGTGATCACGCGGCTCAGCATCCACAGCGGGTTGTCGAGGAACTCGCCGCCGAGCTCGTCCGCCAGCTCGCGCGCCTTCGAGCGCGCGCGCTCGAAGTAGTCATGCGAGCCGCCGTCCTTGCGCCAGTCGACCTCGAGCCGGTCCTCGGCAATCGACATGAGTCCGTCCGGGACATCGCGGCCCATGATCAGCAGCGGTAGTGCGCCGGAGGAGAAGTGGCAGTCGCCGAGCACCCTCGACACCTCGGCGCCGATGTTCTCGTTGCCGTGACCCAGTTGCGCGCGTACGAGGTGAGCGACCATCCCCGCCGCCCGGGCCAGCGCCCGCGGGGTGTCCGCGGCCTGCAGCATCCACGAGACGAACTCGGGGTAGCCCGCGTCCTCGATGTACATGCCGCGGCCACGCTCACCGGTGCCGTCGAGCTCGTCGCCCACGCGCACTGCGCTCGTTATGACCGGGCCGTAGGCGGCGTCGATCCGCCGCGGCGCGCGGCTCCCGTCGATCCCGGTCTCAGTGCAGCGCGACGCGAACGTGAGCAGGTCGCCATTGCCGGTGAAGCCCTCGCCGAGCCGCGGCGACAGGCCCGGCAGAGCCGCGCGGTTGCGCAACAGCAGGTAGGTGCTGCCGAGCGTGCCGGCCGCCAGAACGAGCTGGTCGGCGGTCACGGTGACCCGCGGCAGCGCCCGCGTATCGGTCGGGCTGCCCTCGTGCTCGTCGGTGTGCTCGATGTAGTGGATGGTCCAGCCGCCGCCCTCGCGCGGCTCGAACTCGCGCACCTCGCAGCGCGTGCGGATGTCCGCGTTGGCCCGCCACGCCGCGGTCAGGTACGTGTAGTCGAGGGTGTTCTTGGCGCCGTAGTTACAGCCGACGTCGCACTCGCCGACCAGCCGGCAGGTCTGGCGCGGGCGCCCGTGCAGGTTGGGCTGCTGCTCCGGGATCGGCTCCCCGGGGACCGGGACGGCCCCCTCGTTGGCGAAGGTGACGGCCAGTGGCGGCAGCATCCAGTCCATCCCGCGGGCCTCCGCCGCCGCCTTCATGGCGAGCGTCTTGGGGGTGCCGTCGTAGGGCGCGTGCTCGAATGGGTAGCGCTGCACGCCGATCGCCCGCTCCACGCGGTCGTAGTGCTCCTCGAGGTCGGCCCGGGTGATGGGCCACGACTCGCCGCCTGGGCCCCTGTGCTCGGGCGACACGAACCAGCGCTCGTCCTTGCGCAGCAGCACGTTCGCGTAGATCAGCGAGCCGCCACCCAGCCCGCTGGAGACCACGGCGTCCAGGCCCGAGAACGACCACACGTCGAAGAGCCCCTGGAGCCCCTCACTGGGATCCCAGAAGTTGTTGCGAAAGCCGACGGGGCTGCGAGGGAACGAGCCCGGCGGATACGGCTTGCCGCGCTCGAGGACGAGGACGCTGCGCCCGGCTTCGGCGAGCCGCTGCGCGGTCACCGAGCCGCCGAATCCCGTCCCGACGACGACGCAGTCGAAGTGATCGTCCATGGTCAGCAGGGTCTCCTTTCACCTGCGCTGGGGTGGACCTCCGCCCGGAGGCTCCGCCGGCACCCCCGCGGTGGCCGGCGTGCTCGTCGAACCACCGGCCGCCCCCGCGATCATCTCCCAGTTCGAGCGTCAGGGCAAGCGCTCGTCGCGGCGCCCTGGGGCCGCCCGTCAGCCGGCGGCGCCCTCGAGACCCAGGGTGGAAGCGAGCCAGGCGACGGCGGCCGGAAGGTGGGCCGGATCGATGTGGTGGCCGGCGTCTGACTCGTGGAAGCTGACTTCCAGCCCGGCGCTCTGCAGCAATTCGCGGGCGCGGCGGGCGAACTCGACCGGCATGATCGGGTCGCGGCGGCCGTGGGCGATGAATGCGCGCAGCGCAGCGCGACCGGCCAGGTCCGGCTCCCAGCCGTCCACGACCGGCACGAAGCCCGAGAAGACGAGGAGCCCGGCAGGAGCCGGCCGGTCGGCGCCCAGGCCGAGCGAGTAGCTCATCACCGAGCCCATGGAGAACCCTCCGAGCACCGTGCGCTCGGGGGCGATGCCGGTGCGCTCCCACAACTCGTCGTGGAGCGTCGCGAGCGCCCGGTAGGAGGCGTAGAAGGTGTCGTGGTCGGGGAAGCCGACGCGCGGCACGACGTACCAGTGGTAGCCCGGCCAGCCGGGCAGGGTCAGCGGCGCGCGGGGCGTGACGACGTGCAGCCGGCGACCCGGGTCCAGGACGTCGGCGAGCGGGAGCAGGTCGTGCTCGTCTGCGCCGCGACCGTGGTGCAGGACGAGCAACCTGGCGGGATCGCCGCCCGGCGGACGCTCCCGGAAGATCAGCTCGCTCACGGACGGCGCTCCGGTGCCAGCCGCTCGCCTATCTCGGCCCACAGCTCCTCGTAGGCGCGCGCGGCCCTGCTGCGGGGGGCGAACTCGCCGATGACCGCGCGGTGAAGCCCCATCCGCTCGACGTCGGCCGCGGCCGGGATCGCCGTGCGCAGCAGGCTGGGGTGCTCGTCGGCCAGGCGCTCCATCACCTCGCGGTGAAGTCGCTTGCGGGCGTCCACCATGGAGAAGAAGGCAAGCACCTGCGGCTCGCCGGAGGGCTCGCCGCTGACGAGCTGCTCCAGGCGCTCGAAGGTGCGCGAGGAGAGGGTGGCGGGGATCAGCGGGACGAGCAGCGCGTCGGCAGCCTCGAATACGCTCTCTGAGACCAGCGAGATGCTGGGCGGGCAGTCCAGGAAGACGTAGTCGTAGTCGCCGGCGAGCGGGGCCAGCACGCGCGCCAGCCGGCGCGTGGGGCGCTTGGTGGCGTCCAGTGCGAGGTCCATGTGCCGGTAGGAGAAGTCGGCGGGGAGCAGATCGAGCCCTTCGTGGTCCGTACCCCGGATCAGCCCGTGGATGTCGCTCTTGCCGCGCACGAGCTTTCGCCCGCCGCCCTTCACCTTGGGCTTGATCCGGAACAGGTAGGTGCTCGCTCCCTGGGGATCGAGGTCCCACAGCAGCGCCCGGGCGCGTCCGTCGCGGACCGCCAGGAACGCGAGGTTGACAGCGGCGGAGGTCTTTCCGACGCCGCCCTTGATGTTGTAGGTGGCCAGGACACGGGTCATGCGAGGGCTCGCTCCAAGAGTGCGCGCGCGGGCTTGGAGCTGAAGGCGGCGAAGCGTTCGGCGAACTGCGAGCGCGCGGCCGCCTGGTCGCGCTCCAGCAGCTCCACGAGAACCCCCATCGCCATCAGCGCGGCCGCGCCGTCGTCGCGGGCGCCCACCTCGGCGCTTCGCTCGCGCAGGGTCTGCGCCTGTATCTCCCGGTCCTGGAAGCGACCGAGCGTGTCCTGCAGGTCCTTGAGCGCGCCGACCATCGGCTTGACCGCGTCGCGCGCGTAGAGGCCGCCGAACAGCTCGAGCAGGTAGCGCAGCTCCTTGCCCTTCTTGCGCAGGTCGTGCAGCGCCTCGGGCGGGCTGTCGTCGTCGATGGCCCGGCCCAGCTTCACCATCCTACGGTGGACCGCGCGGATGCGGCCGGCGGCGAGCTCGCCGATCGGGTCGGCGGCATCCGGGCGGTCGTCCTCGGGGAGCTCGTGGAGTCCCTCGAGGAACTCCGCCCAGCTCTCGAGCAGGCTGCTCGTCCGCCGCGAGCGCAGCGCGCGCGCCGCACGCCGGTGCGCGAGCAGGCGGCGCTCCTCGAGCACCCCGCGCAGGGGCTCGACCTCTCCGGCGCGCGCCTGCGCCAGTGCCGAGCGCAGGGCGTCGAACTCCAGCAGCTGGACGTCGAGGTCGCGCGCCGGGCCGGTGACCTGCTGCAGCCAGCGGAACTCCGCGCGGAAGCGCCCGAGCGGCTCGGGTGGAAACACGCCGGCGAGCTGGCGCTGGACCGACCGCGTGCGCCGCACGGCGACGCGGAGATCGTGCAGGAACTCGCTGTCGAGGTCGGCCACCGCGCCGGCGACGTTCGCCTCGATCACCCCGAGCAGCTGCGCGAGGACCGCGGCGGCCGCGCGGTCGGCGCGCTCTGCGGGCTCGAGCGTGAGCTCGGGCTTCGCCCGCACCCCGCCCGGTCTGCCTCCGGCAGCGGCGACGGCCTCGTCATGGAGCGGCTGTTGAGCCGGCACAAGGCCGAGCCGTGCCTCGAGCGCGCTGCGCACGCGATCCAGTGCGCGGTCATAGCCCCGAACCGGGGCGACGATCAGCCGCGGACTCAGCGCGACGCGCGACCGGCCGGACCGCGCGACGGGCTCCTCGAGGATCAGTCGGACCACCGTCTTGGCGTGGTCGTCGAGGACTCCGAGGCGACGCACGCGGCTGCGGGTCCGCGCGATCGGCAGCAGCGCCCGGACCTCGACGAGCGGCTCGAGCAGCTCGCGCAGCCTCTCGCCCTCAAGCTCGGTGGCGAAGATCCGCTCGGGCGCGTCGGGGCGCTCGGCGGCGGCGAGCTCGGTCAAGGTCTCGGCGTGCGCCAGCACTAGCCGCCCCTCGGCGTGGACGGCCACGAGGTCCGCTGCGTGCAGCCTCCCGTCGAAGGTGTCATAGAAAGTCCGTTCGGTGGTGAGCGGCCGACCGTCGCGGAGCTTGAAGCGAGGGGCGAGCGCGCCGCTCACGGCGTCGTCGGCAAGCTCTGCGGGCAGCAGGTACTGCGCGCCGTCGCGGCCGAGGGAATCCACCGCCGGGAATCTAGGGAGCGGGCGCTTTCCCCGCCGCGCGCTTACTCCTGGCCGGAGCCCGGCTCGGCGATCAGCGGGGTGGCGAAGTGGCCGCGTGGAGGTAGGATCGGGTAATGAGCGCGCCGACCTCCAATCCACCCGCCGGCTGGTACCCCGATCCGGGCGCTCCGGGCTCTGCCCAGGAGCGCTACTGGGATGGCGCGCAATGGACTCAGCAGACGCGGGCAGGTGGCGACGGCGCGAGCGCCGGGGCGGTGGCGGCGCCGGAGACCGGTGGCGCTCAGGCCGGTGGCGCTCAGGCCGGTGGCGCTCAGGCCGGTGGCGCTCAGGCCGCTGGCGCGCAGCCCGGTGGCGCTCAGGCCGGTGGCGCTCAGGCCGCTGGCGCTCAGGCCGGTGGCGCTCAGCCCGGTGGCGCTCAGGCGGGTGCCGCTCAGGCGCAGTCCGCCGGCGGGGCGGCCTACCAGGCCGGCTCGATGGAGGGGGTGCCCCAGCACGGGGTGGAGCGGATGGAGCAGCTCAAGGGCGGGCTGTTCACCTCCGACCTCTCGGTCAACGAGTTCCTTCTCATCAAGGAGGCAGGCTTCGAGCCGCTCGGGCTGGTGGTCGGCAGCTCGATCTACCACATCGGCTTCCAGCAGTCGGCGTGGAGCCAGAACCAGGAGATGGCGGTGCTCTCCCAGGCGATGTACCACGCGCGCGAGCTGGCGATGACCCGCATGGAGGAGGAGGCCGACCAGCTCGACGCAGACGGCATAGTCGGGGTGCGGCTGGACATCGGCCAGTACGAGTGGGGCTCGCACATGGCCGAGTTCATCGCGATCGGCACCGCGGTCAAGCATCGCGAGGGTGCACTGCACCGGGCGCCCAACGGCCGGCCGTTCACCTCCGACCTCTCGGGGCAGGACTTCTGGACGCTGCTGCGCGCCGGCTACCGGCCGGTCGGACTGGTCATGGGCTCCTGCGTCTACCACGTCGCGCACCAGGGGCTGCGCCAGATGTTCAAGCAGGTCGGTCAGAACGTGGAGCTGCCCAACTACACCCAGGCGCTCTACGACGCGCGCGAGCTGGCGATGGAGCGCATGCAGGCCGAGGCGCAGGCGGTCCAGGCAGCGGGCATCGTCGGTGTCCAGCTCAACGAGCGCTCGCACGGCTGGGGCTCGCACGTGATCGAGTTCTTCGCGATCGGGACGGGAATCGTCCCGACCTCCGATGACCACACGATCGCAGCGCCGCAGACCGTTCTCGACCTGAACCGCTGACGCTCAGCGCAGGGAGAAGATCGGCTTGATCGTCGGGCGGCGCTCGGATGCGCTCACGATCGCCGTGCCGAGCGCGTGCATGGTGACGACCATGTACACGTTGTCCTGGGCGTTCTCTCGCTCGACCTTGTGCAACCGCGCGTCCTGGTGGAGGTTCATGCCCACCACGCCGTGCCCGCCGAGGACCTGCGCCTGCCAGCCGAAGTTCGCGCGGGCCTGGTTGCGCGCCTGGTAGACCCCCTGGACGAACTCGGGGATCTCCTGGTTGCGATAGCCCCCGAACCAGCCGCCGAGGATCGCCCGGCGCGAGTCGCGGCCGGGAATGACCATCCACACCGAGGTTGCCCCGACGGCCCCGACCGCCTCGTAGCCGCTCTCGCGCAGCTTCCAGTAGTCCTGGCCCGAGAGGTCGGTGAGCGCCGGGTGCTCGGGCGGAGCCTGACCTTCCAGGCGCACCGCCGTGCCGGTCGCGATGAACTCCACGGCGTCTTTCGCCCACGCCCAGCGGCTGCTGCTGACGCTGACTCCCACCACCGCGTGGGCGCCGGCCAGGCGCGCCTCCTGCTCCATACGCGAGAAGGCAAGCCGCCGCGCCTCGTTCCACGCGTGGGCCACGGTGGTGAGCTCCTGAAAGCGCGCGTCGCGGCCGCCCCACGTGGAGCGCCACTGCCACCCCACGTGGTAGATCGAGGAGCCCATCACCTGCGTGATGGGCTGGAAACCGTCCTCGCGCACCAGCAGGAACTCGGGCACCGAGAGCGTCGAGGTGAAGAACGCCTCGTCGCTCGAGGAGTGCAGCTCCGCCAGCCGGCGCTGCGCTCGCGGTGGGATCCCGCCCGCCGCCAGAGCCGCCTGGGCCTCGGCCGCCTCTCGCTCGGTCTGCGCCTCGGCGGCCTTCTCCTCGTCGCTCTTCATGAGGCCGTCGAGGAAGCCCATAGCTCAGCCGATCAGACGCTCGATGGCCTGGCGGCCCTGCGCTCCGGCCTGCGCCTGCGCCGCCAGGTCGCGGGCCAGCCCGTCGAGCCACTGCTGGAGGTCGAGCGGGTCGGTGCTCAGCGCGATCCCCCGCACGACCTTCTGACGCGCGGTTTGCGGCGCGCCACGGTGGCGGCGCTGGTCGAGCAGGTAGCGGCTCTCGCCGAGGTCGATCTCGATCTGCTCGACGTGCTTGCGGCCGCGGCCGAAGAGCCCTCCACCGCCACGCGCGATGTGCGCGCGGCCCGGAAGCGCGCCCTCGAGCTTCACCGCGAGAGCCTCGACGTAGGCGACGAGGTCGGTGGTGTCGGCACGCAGGGAAGCCGCGAGGAGGTCGAAGTCGCTCTCCGTGCCGTCGTCCACGGCGCGATTCTCGCACGGTCGGGCGAAACATCAGACGGTCGCCTGTCCGGGCACGCAGTCCAGCCGTGGCTGCCACACGCCGCCGGGCGGCCGCTCCCAGGCGCCGACCAGCCGGGCGCTCTCGAGCGCACGCTCGAAGCGCCCGCCCAGCCCGCCCACCACCTTGACGCGGCCCTCCGCGCCCGTGCGCTGAGTGTCGACGCGGTAGCGGCGGGCCTGCAGGTCTGAGTAGTCGCGCATCCGGTCACCGAGCGCCTGCGCGGTCCCGACCAGCTCTGAAACACGGTCGGGTCGGCGCAGGGCGGCCAGGAAGCCGCTGACGGCCGCAGCGTTGTCGGGGTCGCGGAGGTCCAGCCGCGCGTCGACCTCCGAGCGCCCGCCCCCGCCGGTCAGGCCCCGCAGCTTCCGCCATACCCCGCGCGAGCCGCCGAGGGTGCCGGCCGCGGTCGCGGACAGCTCGACCGGAGCGCCCGCGCGGTCGACGGTGACCCCAAGGGCCAGCGACCCCTTCGCCACTCCTGCGACGGCGCCGAAGGCCTTGGCCAGCAGGATGCCCGTGGCGCCCCGGTTCTCGCGGATGTAGTAGGTGCGCCTTCCCGTCGCCCGCTCGGTTCGCGTCCCCACCGCGTCGCGCACCTCCGTGTCGGCCTCGGCCCCGAATCGGCCCGTCCCGAGCTTGCCCCGAAGGCTGCCCTCCGTGAACCCCTCGCTGACCGTGAAGTCGGGGTCGCGGACCTTCGGGTCCTTGCCCAGCACGCCGCGCACCAGGGCGGCGAGCGGCGACCGGCGCTCACCGAGCCTGCCGACCAGCCGGTCGGCCGCGGCGTCGTCCGGGACGACCCACGTCCGCCCCCCGCCCAGCCCGGCGAGGCCGAGGGCCCGGATCTCGCCGCCGAAGCCCAGCGACCGCCCACCCAGCTTGAGCGCGAAGTCGGCCCCGAGGCTGACGTCCGCCCCGGCCGAGCCGGCGCGCACCAGGGTGACCGCCACCATCCCGTCCGAGCGGCGCTCTCGGAGGATCGTCGCGTCGGCGCCCACCCGCACCACGGCGATGCTCACCGACGCGCGCTCGCGCTTGCTGCGGCTCTCGAGCACGCACGGCTTGCGCGGCCCCGACTCGCACCCGTAGCCCGAGACGACGCACAGGGCACGGCGCATCGCCTGTAGGAGCGAACGACCCAGACCCGGGTCGGACACCACCGCACCTGCCGCCGCCAGAACCAGAGCGACCAGGAGCACGACCGCGACGTACTCCGGAGTCGCCTGGCCGCGCTGGGACATGACCGCAGCCTCGGGCCATCCGGGTCACGGATCCACCCCCGATTGCGACGGAAGTGCGCGCGGGTTGCCCATTGGGGGGCGGGGGCTCGCGGCGCGGCGCGGCGCTCTGCTCGGCGCCGGGTTGGAGCTGCGGTGCGTGGTCTGGGGCGACGAGGGAGAGGGAGGGGGTTTTGTTTCCGGCCTGTGCGGGTTTTGCGGCGGGTTGTGTACATCTGGGGTGCATATGTCGCCTGAGAACGGCCTCGCCTCGTTCTGCGACGACCTATGCGGCTCAGATCCGCTTAACTCGTCGCAGAACGGCGCTGCGGCCGAAGTAGACCCTCCCTCTCCCTCGTCGACGCAGTTCGAGCCCTAGCAAGCGGTCGAGCTCGAAGGAGTTGCCGGGTCGGCTAGTTGCCCAGACCGCCGAGGAACGCGAGCCCGCCGCCGTCGCCGGCCCGCCACGCGAGCGCGCCGCTTCCCTCGGCCATCACTCGCGTGCCGTCCGGCGCCTCGTCGCGCAGGCGGGCCGCGAGCGCCTCGGCCTCGGACTGGGTCGCCGCCCCCACGATCAGGAACTTCCAGCGGCGCACGACCGGGAGGCCCTCCTGCTCCAGCCGCCTGGCGAAGGCGACGGTGTCGCGATGGCTCGGCAGCTCGGCCCGCACCTCGAAGTCCGTCCATCCCCGCTCCTGCGCCTCGGCTACCTCGCGAGCCTCGAAGCGCTCGCGCTCGCGCGCAAGCGCCGCGGGATCCTCGGGCAGCGGCTCCTCCGCCGGGCGCCACTCCTCCTCGGCCGGATGCCAGCGCGTGACCTTCACGTGCGCCTTGTCCAAGCCGTGCTCGGCCAGCAGCGGCTCGACGAGCCGCTCGACCTCGCGCGCCGCCTCCTCGGTGTCTGCGTAGAAGAAGATGTTGTCGGCGTCGTGGCTCACCACGACCCGGTCCCCGAGCCGCTCGCGCACGCTGGACTCGACGTCCACCGCGCGGACCCGGTCGACGAAGTCGGCCACCGGCCCCTCGTCCAGGAGGTCCACCGTCACGCGGAAGTCGTCGGTCACCGCGCCCATTCTGCCGCAGGCGCGGCGAGCGCGTCCCGCAGTGCGCGTTCGGTCGACCAGAATGCGAGCTCGGCCCACGGCACCTCGGCGGCAGCGAAGGCCCGGACCTCGGTCGCCTCGGGCGTGGTCTGCGGGGCGGCCAGCGCGGTCCCCAGGAACACGACGAGGACTATCCGGTCCTCGGAGCTCGAATACACCCCGAGCAGCGGCCCGAGCTCCACCTCGATCGCCAGCTCCTCCCGGACCTCGCGCCGCGCCGCCTCCTCGACCGATTCGCCGAGATCGACGAACCCGCCGGGGAACGTCCACCGCCCGAGCCCGGGATCGAACCCGCGTCGCAGCAGCCATACCCGTCCGCCCTCGTCGCGAGGGATGACCGCTGCGACGGGCTTGGGGTTGTAGAAGGCGCGAAAGCCGCACGCCGGGCAGCGCAGCGACCGCGGAAAATCCACCTGGGCCTCAGCCGCGCACCGCGGACAGAAGCGCACGTCCTCGAGCGCCGGATTCAGGCTCACCCGGGCGACGATAGGGCACACCACGCACCGCCGAGTCGCGTCGCGCTACGCTGCGACCGCGCCCAGTTAGCTCAGCTGGTAGAGCACCTCCATGGTAAGGAGGGGGTCGCCGGTTCGAGTCCGGCACTGGGCTCTCCGTCGCGCCCTAAGATCGAGCGTGATGGCCGACTACACGGCGAAGCGCATCGGCGACATGGAGGCGATCTTCCGCGGCGCCTTCCGCAAGGCGCGCGCCGAGCTGGGGGTGACCTCGTTCGGGCTACAGGTCGTCGAGATGCCGGCCCACGCGCACCGCTACCCCGAGCACGACCACAGCGGCGACGGACAGGAGGAGGTCTTCCTGGCCCTCGGCGGCTCCGGGGAGCTCGAGGTCGACGGCGAACGCGTCGCCCTGGACACCGAGACGCTCGTGCGCGTCGGCCCTGAGGCCAAGCGCAAGGTGATCACCGCTGAGGAGCCCCTGCGGCTGCTCATCATCGGGGCCACGCCCGGCCGCCCTTACGAGGTCAAGCAGTTCACCGAGCTCGGCGAGCCCGACCCGATGGCGTAGCGCCGCTCGAACGGCAACGGCGTCGGGCGAAGGAGAGGGTGGGTCGAAGGGGCAGGAGGTCGGGCGAAGCCGTTCCCACCCCCTTCGTCGCCGCCGTTCGCCGGCCGCGCGGCCGCGCGGCCGCGCGGCCCGCTATGCCGAAACCCGTTGCGGCGCCGTGCCACTCACGCGAGCAGACCGACCCACCGCCGTGATCACACCGCCGGCCACCGCGAACGCGGCCGAGGCCCAGAAGGCCGCGGGGTAGCCGGCGAGCGACGCGATCGCTCCTACCAGCGGCGCACCTAAGCCGAAGCCCAGGTCGAAGAACGCCGTGTAGGTGCCCAGGGCCTCGGCCCGGCGGCGCTCGCCCGCGTCCGTGACGACCATCAGCGCGAGCGAGGGGAAGAGCAGCGACCACCCGGTACCCACGAGCATCGCCCCGGCTGCCGCGACCGTCCAGTGGGAGGCCAGCGCGATGATCGCGAGGCCGGCCGTCTCGGCGGCCGCCGCGGCGACCGCGCTGCGGCGCGGGCCGATGACGTCGGGCAGCCGGCTGCCCACGAGTCGCGAGCCCACCACCGCGATCGCGAAGAGCACGAAGACCAGCGCGCCATGGCCGCCGCGGGTCTCGAGGTAGAGGACGATGAAGGCGGTGATCGCCGCGTTTCCCACCGCCGCCATCGCCAGCGCGGATCCCGGCCGCAGCGCCGCATGGGGAAGGAACGAGCGCCGCTCGGGCGCCCCGGGGACGTGCGGGTCGTAGAGCCGCGCCACGAGCACCGCCCCCGCCAGCGGGGTGAGCAGCGCGAACGTCCACACCGCGTCGTAGCCGAGCAGGTTCAGGAGGCTGTCGCCGATCGCGGGCCCCAGCGAGAGACCGACCCAGATCGAGAGGCCGAAGAGCCCGATGATCTGACCGCGCCGGTCCTCGGGCGCGAGGTCGACCACCCACGCCGAGCCGGCGGTGAACACGAGCCCCTCGCCGACCCCGAGCGCCAACCGCGTGAGCAGCAGGCCTCCAATGCCCGCCGGCACGAAGTACAGCGCCCCGGCCAGCGCCATCGCGAGCATCCCCGCGAAGACCACCGCGCGCCGCCCACGCGCGTCGGCGAGCCGCCCGGCGAGCGGGCGGGTCACGATCGCCGCGACGGCGAAGCTGCCGATGACCACGCCGACCACGAGGTCGCTGGCGTCCAGCGGCCCGCGGACGTACCGGGGCAGGACCGGCAACACGCAGCCCACCGCGAGGAACCCGAGCATGCACGCGCAGAACACGCCCGCGAACGCCGGCCGGAAGCCGGCGGCCGAACGCGCGGGCTCCGCTGCGGCGCTCGCGCCCCGGGGCTGCACACAACCGAGGGTAGAGCGCGCTATCCTCAGAGGCAGAGCGCCGGGCGGCGCTTTTTTGACGCCCGACGTCGACCTGAAACCCAGTTCCGGGGAAGCGAAGATGGCCCGCGGAGACGTCCGTATCGCCGTCACCCTCGCATGCGAGGAGTGCAAGCGGCGCAACTACCAGACCAACAAGAGCAAGCGCAACAATCCGGACCGGATCGCGCTGCGCAAGTACTGCCGGTGGTGCCGGCGGCACACTCCCCACCGGGAGACGCGCTGAGGCGAACGAAGTGGCACGCGACCGTAAGCGAGCCAAGCAGCGCCGTGCCCGGCAGACGAGCTCGACGCGGCCCAAGGCAGCATCCCGCCGGGCTCGGCCACTCGACGCCGAGCAGCGCTCGACGGTCGAGCCCCCTGAGCCCTCCGGGGAGGCCTCGGGCGACGCCGAGCTCGCGAAGGAGGCGATTCGCGGCGCGCCCACCGACGAGGTCGACCATCCGGTCGACGACCCTGACGCGGGCGCCGAGGTCTACGAGGACGAGCTCACCGACGAGGCCGGCGACGGAGTGCTGTCCGACCTCGTCGACAGAGACGCGGACCTGGGGCTCGAAGACGAGCCCGTCGAAGACTCCGACGGCGCGGAAGCGGGCGCTGTCGCGGCTCGGCCCAGGCGCCGCGAGCCGGCCCGCCGCAAACAGGGCAATCGCGTCTTCGCCTTCCTGCGCGCCTGCTGGGCCGAGCTCCAGCGCGTACAGTGGCCCGATCGCCGCGCGGTCGGCCAGGCCACGGCGGTCGTGCTCGGCTTCGTCATCGTCGCCGGCAGCTACCTCGGGCTGATGGACTTCATCTGGCAGAAGGTCGTCACGGCCCTCCTCAACCTCTAAGGAAGCGCAGGAACCCGAACCCACATGTTTCGCTGGTACGTCGTCAACACCTATTCCGGCCACGAGAACAAGGTCAAGCAGAACCTCGAGCACCGCGTCGTGTCTCTGAACCAGCAGCGCGCCGTGCGCCAGGTCGTCGTGCCCACCGAGTCCGTGTCGGAGATGAAGGACAACCAGAAGGTCACCGTCGAGAAGCGCACGATGCCCGGCTACGTGCTGGTCAACATGGACCTCAACGAGGACTCCTGGACCGTGGTCAAGGGCACCCCGGGAGTCACCGGCTTCGTCGGCGCCTCCAATGAGCCGGTCCCGCTGACCCAGGGCGAGGTCGACCGGCTGCTGCATCGCGAGACCGCCGAGCGCCCGCGGACCCGCGCGCAGTACGCGATCGGCGAGTCGGTCAAGGTCATCTCCGGTCCGCTGTCGGACTTCTCGGGCGAGATCTCCGAGATCAACGAGGATGCTGCCAAGCTCAAGGTGCTCGTGTCGATCTTCGGCCGTGAGACTCCGGTCGAGGTCGGCTTCGACCAGGTCAAGAAGGTCTAGCCATGGCGAAGAAAGTCCTCACCACGATCAAGCTCCAGGCTCCGGGCGGCCAGGCCAACCCGGCGCCGCCGGTCGGCCCCGCGCTCGGCCAGCACGGGATCAACATCATGGAGTTCTGCAAGGCGTTCAACGCGCAGACCCAGGGCGACGCGGGAACGATCATCCCCGTCGTCATCACGGTCTACGAGGACCGCTCGTTCACCTTCGTCACCAAGACCCCGCCGGCGACTGTGCTCATCAAGCAGGCCATCGGGCTGGAGAAGGGCTCGAGCGAGCCCAACCGCGACAAGGTCGGGAGGATCTCGCGCGAGCAGGTACGCGAGATCGCCGAGCGCAAGCTCGCCGACCTCAACGCGCACGACGTCGACCAGGCGTCGAAGATCATCGAGGGGACCGCACGGTCCATGGGCGTGGAGGTGACTGGCTGATGGCGAAGCACGGGAAGCGCTACCTGGACGCGCGCCAGCGCGTCGACCGCGAGCGCGAGCACGAGCCCGCCGAGGCGATCGGCCTCGTTAAGGAGCTCGCAGGGGCGAAGTTCCCCGAGTCGGTCGAGATCCACGTGCGCACCGGTCTGAACGTCCGGCACGCCGACGAGCAGCTTCGCGGCACGATCGCGCTTCCGCACGGGCTGGGCAAGGACGTCACCATCGCGGTCTTCGCGCGCGGCGACAAGGCGCGCGAGGCCGAGGAGGCCGGGGCCGACGTGGTCGGCGCCGAGGACCTCGCCGAGCGCGTCCAGAACGACGGCTTCACCGACTTCGACGTGGCGATCGCGACCCCGGACATGATGCCGGTGGTCGGGCGGCTCGGCCGGATCCTGGGACCGCAGGGCAAGATGCCCAATCCCAAGGTCGGCACGGTGACCATGGACGTGCGCAAGGCCGTAGAGGAGTCCAAGGCCGGCAAGGTCGAGTACCGAACGGATCGCACCGCGATCGTCCACATGGTCATCGGCAAGACCGACTTCGAGGAGCGCCGGCTGCTGGAGAACTACGCCGCGGTCATCGAGGAGCTGATCCGGGCGAGGCCCAGCGCAGCCAAGGGGCGCTACATCCGGTCGATCGTCATGGCCTCGACCATGGGCCCGGGGATAAAGGTGGACGCGTCGCGTACGCGTGGGATCGCCGATCCGGCGGAGGCCGCCGCGGCCGCGTAGACTGGTTCGACAGATTCGCCCCAGACCCCTGGCAGGGCACCGCGCGCGCAGCGCACGCCTGGAAGCCCAGGGCAGGCGGAGCAACGAAGCGCTCTCCGATGCGTCCTCGTCGCCCGCCTTGTGCGGGCGTCTTTCTTGAGAGGACGGAAATGAACAGGGAACAGAAGAGCGCAGTCATAGACGAGATCGCAGGCCAGATCTCCAACGCGGAGGCGGTCTTCGCGGTGGACTACCGCGGGATCTCGGTGCCTCAGGCGGCCGAGCTGCGCGCCCAGCTGCGCGACGCCGACGCGTCCTTCCGCGTGGTCAAGAACTCGCTGACCGAGCGTGCGGCGGACAAGGCGGGAGCGCAGGCGCTCCGCGGCCTGCTCGAGGGGCCTACGGCCTTCACCTTCGTGCGCGGCGACGCGGCCGTCGCCGCCAAGGCCATCAACGACTTCGCCCGCCGCTCGGGCCTCATGCCCTTCAAGGGCGGCGTCCTCGACGGCAGGCCGCTTACCCCCGAGGAGCTGCAGTCGATCGCCCGCCTGCCCGCGCGCCAGGTGCTCCACGCCCAGCTCGTGGGCACGGTCGCGGCTCCGCTGACCGGCCTGGTCCGGGGCCTTGGGGGCCTTCTCGGCGGCCTGGCGATCGCGCTCGCGCAGGTGCACGAGAAGAAGGAGAGCGGCGCGGCGGAGCAAGCCGCGGCCGAGGTCGAGGCGGCGCCCGCCGAGGGCGCGGAAACCGAGGCCGCAGAGGATTCGACAGCTGACGATGGCGGCGATGCCGCCGACGACAAGGAGTAACCCATGGCACAGAGCACACAGGAGTGGATCGACGAGCTCAAGGGCATCTCGGTGCTGGAGCTGGCCGAGCGCATCAAGGCGCTCGAGGAGGAGTTCGGCGTCTCGGCGACCGCGGTCGCCGCGGCGGCGCCGGCCGGCGGCGGCACCGCCGACGGCGACGGCGCGGGCGACGAGGAGCAGACGGCATTCGACGTGGTCCTCACCGGCGCCGGCGACAAGAAGATCCAGGTCATCAAGGTCGTCCGCGCGGCGACCGGCCTCGGGCTGAAGGAGGCCAAGGCGCTCGTCGACGAGGCCCCCAAGCCGATCAAGGAGGGCGTCGACAAGGAGGAGGCGGACAAGCTGCGCGGCGACCTCGAGGAGGCCGGCGCCTCGGTCGAGGTGAAGTAATAGCGCGGAGCGCCGCCGGTGGTCGGCCGGGCGCGTTACGCTCAACCGACCATGAAACTGACTTATGAGACCGGCGAGCACGCCGGGAGGACGATCGCCCTCGACGGCCGGCGCATGGTCGTCGGCCGCGGGCGCGACTCAGACATCGTCCTGCACGACGACGAGCAGGTCTCACGGCGTCACGCCACGCTCGAGGAGCGCCCCGACGGGACTCTCCTGGTCACCGACCTGGGCTCGACCAACGGCACGTTCGTCAACGGCCGGTGCATCACGGGCGCGGTCGACCTGCTCGGCGGCGAGCGGGTGCGGTTCGGCGAGACCTCCTTTCGCATCGAGGACGATGAAAGCGTCGCGGCGAGCCCGCCGCAGCCGCTGCCCGTCCCGCTGCGGCCGCTGCCCGTTCCGCCGCGGCCGCAGAGCGCGTCGCTGATCGAGCGCATCCGCCTACGCCGCTCGGTCGTGCGCGCCAACGTCCTAGCCGGGACCGCGTTCGGCATAGCCGTGCTCGTGGTCGGCGGGGTCGCCCTGCTGGTGCTCACCGGCGCTCTTACCGGCGGTAGAGGCAAGGATGACGAGGGGTCGCTTTCGTCCGAGCAGATCGTGATCGACGTCACCCCTTCCACCGTCGACATTCTCAGCCGCCAGAGCGGTCGTCGTTACGCCAGCGGGTCGGGCTGGGTGCTCGACGCCGGCCAGGGCCTGATAGTCACCAACTCCCACGTGATCAACGGCGGCGACTCGTGGGCGGTGAAGGTCGGCGACGAGCAGCGTGAGGGCAAGTTCGTCGCCGCGGCGCCGTGCGACGACCAGGCGGTCCTCAAGCTCAGCGACACCAACGGCCTGAAGACCATGCCGCTCGGCGATCAGCACACGGTCAGGGCAGGACAGGTCGTGCTGGCCGTCGGCTTCCCGGTCAACGCCTCCGCTCGCGACAACCTCACCGCGACGGGAGGCGTCGTCTCGGTTCCCCGGACCGTCTACACCGGCGCCTTCGACGTGCCCGACCTGCCCAACGTGATCCAGACCGACGCCGCGATCAACCCCGGCAACTCTGGCGGCCCGCTCGTCAACTTCCGCAGCCAGCTCATCGGGATGGACACGGCGGGGCTCGAGCGGGCCGGCGGGCGGACCATGCAGGGGCAGGGCTACGCGATCGGCGTCGACCGCATCAAGCAGGTGACGTCCGGGTTGCGCCGCGGCCGCTCGATGGGCTACACCGGCCTCGGCATCGACCCCGTTGCGCCCCAGCAGCTCGCCGAGGCGGGCCTGCCCACGGGACTGCACACCGTCGAGGCCGTGCCGGGCTCGCCCGCCGACAAGGCCGGCTTGGGCGACGGTAGGGACCGCACGATCGTGACTATCGACGGCAAGCGCCTGGACGGGAGCCTGCCCCAGTACTGCAAGGTCGTCGAGGGCTACCGCAGCGGCCAGCGGGCGACCTTCACCGTCGGCTGGGCGGCCGGGCGCATGCGCGACCTCGAGCTGCGCTTCCTGTAGCGCGAGCATGACCACCCACTTCGATCTCGCCCGCCGCGCGACGCTCACCCTCGAGGGGGCAAGCCCGGATCTGGCCCGTCGGCTCGCCGCCCAGCTGGACCCCTACGCGCCCTCGGGTCGCGGCGCAGCGCCCGAGGTCGTGCTGCGTGCGGGCGCGCAGCCACGGCGCTGGACCGACGTCCAGGGACCCACCGGGGACGGCCTCCGGACCGCATCCGACGGCGACGCGTTCGCGCTCCTCGAGGGCGAGCGGCACTGCACCGTCCCCGACCCGCTCGCCGGCGGACCGCTCACCTTCGCCTACGAGGCGGGCTTCCCGGTCGCGCGTATCTTCGCGCCGGTGATCCGTCCGACCTTGCAGGTGGCCATGCCCCTCCACGGAGGCGCCGCGTTGCACGCGAGCTCCGTCGAGCTCGACGGTGGTGCGGTGGGTGTGGCCGGGTGGTCTGAGAGCGGCAAGACGGAGACCGCGCTGGCCCTGATGGAGCGCGGGGCGCGGTTCATCTCGGACAAGTGGACGACCCTCGGCGAGGACGGCATCGCCGCACCGTTTCCTGCGCGCGTGGGGATCCGTCGCTGGGTGCTGCGCTACCTGCCAAGGCTGCGGTCCTCGCTTCCGGCCCTCGCCACGGGCCAGCTCGCGGTCGGGGGCGTTGCGCCCGGGGGGCTGCGCCTCGTGCCAGGAGCCTTGCGCGACGGCCCCGCAGGCGCGCTGTTGCACCGCTTCGCCTCCCTGGCCGAGCGCGCATCGCTGTCCCCGACTGAGCTGCGGGCCGCCTACGGGGATCGCGGGGAGCGCCCGCCGCACGCGCCGCTGCGCGCGCTCGTCCTGCTCACGACCGTGCCCGGCGGCGAGCGGCCGCAGGCAGGCCCGGCCGACCCCGACTGGGCGGCTGAGCGGCTTGCGCGCTCGGCAGCGTTCGAGCGCCGCAGCCTCTTCGCCCTGAACGAGCGCGCCCGTTACGCTCTCCCCCAGCGCGGCGGTGACCTGCTCGCCACAGCCGTCGACAGCGAGCGCACCCTGCTCGCGCGCATGCTCGCCGGCGTGCCCGTGATCGAGGTGCGCGCCCCGTTCCCCACCGACCCGCGACCCGTGGCCGCCGCCCTTGAGCGCCTCCTCTGATGACGATGCGGACTTCTACCGCCTGAGTCCCGGCGTGCGGCTGCGCGTCCGCGGCGGGCGCCTGGTCCGTCGCCACTTCGCGCGCGAGTACGGCCCCGCCGCCGACCACGGGCCCGACCGTTCCGCGCAGGTTGAGGTCGACCTGCGCTGGGCGCTCGGCACTCGCGAGGAGCGGGCCGCGACGGTGGCCGGGGGCCACAAGACAGTGCGCTGGACGGCCGGCCTCTCAGAGCCCGGCGCCGATCCGCTGCGCGGATCGATCACGCTACGCGGCGGCCCGCCGTCCTTCGCCCTGTCGCTCGTACAGGGCTATTTCGTGGAGCCGCTGACGGGGCTCGCCGTCTCGCGCTCGGGAGGCGTGCTGCTGCCGGCCGCCGCGATCGAGCGCGACGGCGGCGCATTGCTCCTCATCGGCCGCTCGCGCAGCGGGAAGAGCTCGCTCGCGGCGCGAGCGATCGCCGCAGACCGCGGGGTGCTCGGCGATGATCAGGTGGTCATCGGGCGGGGGGGAGAGTGCCGGCCCTTTCCCCGGAGACTGCGGCTGTACCCCGACCTCGAGGCGACCGCGCCCGCGGCCCACCGAGGCCTGCCCCCCGCCGCGCGCGTGGCGCTGGTCGCGCGCAGGGGAGCGCGAGCGCTGAGCCGGGGCTACGTGGCCCCGCCGGTCCTGATCGCATCCTCTGCGCTCGGGGCGCGCCGGCCGCAGCGGCCGCTGCCGATCCAGCGAGTGGCGGTGCTCGAGCGCTCGCGGCAGGAGCGGGAGCTTGTGGCGCAGCCGCTCGCCGCGGACCAGGTGCTCGAGGTGGCCCGAGCGGTGCTCGAGGACCAGCGACTCCACCTGCGGGCGGCGGGACCGGCGTGGGAGGCCGCGCTTACGGCGGCGTCCCACGAGGACCTGACTCGAGTGGCCGCAGCGCTGCGAGACGCGCCCCTGGTGCGCCTCGCCGTGCCCGCCGCCTGGGAGGCGCCTCAGGCGATCGCGGCCCTGGAGCGCTGGCTCGAGGCGTCGTAGCCGGTCAGCTGAGCTGCCACAGGCGCAGCCCGGCGATGAGCACGAAGGCGATCAGCAGCGGGATGCTCGCGGCGTCCGCCAGGCGCCGGGGCCGGGCGTCGGGCGCCACCGCTCCGATCCGAGCCAGCTCACGCACCACGAGAGCCGGCAGGAGCAGCGCGGTCACCACCACGCCGAGGGCCGTCACGCCGACGCCTCCGCTGCGCTGCGCCGCCCCAGCTCTATTCCGGCCCCGCCCACGGTGATCGCGACGAGCACGATCAGGGCCGCGCTCGGCGACCACGCGCCCATCAGCGCGAGCACGCCCGCGACCACGGTGTCCAGCGTGAAGCTCAGGGCCAGCGCGAGCGACAGCTGCGCCCAGCCGTCGCCCACGCCGATCACCCGCACCACCGCCATGCCAGGGCACAGCGCCAGGAAGACGAGCACGACCAGGGCGCGCACCGTTGAGCTGCCACCGAAGGCGACGGCCGTCAATGCCCCCGCGGCGCCGAGGTAGAGCGCAACCGGCCATTGCCACCCCGGGCGGGTCACCGGCCGCCTCCCGGCGTGCGCACGAAGCGGAAGATCTTCACGTCGGGGTTTGCGTAGACGAGCTTGAAGCGCGGCGAGCGCCCGACCCCGCGTTCGAGGTTGGCGACCTTGCCCCAAGGCGACGAGCCGAACTCCGCGTCGTAGTTGCGCACGCTGCGCGTGATGATCAGGAAGGCCGCGGGCGCCGGCCGGCCGGCCAGGTAGTCCGCAAGGCGAGCGGCGAGCGCCTGCGGCGTCGTCCCCTCGCGCGTCGTGAAGATGCGGTTCATGAGCACGTGGCGGTAGGCGCCGTAGCCCTGCTCCTGCCACGCGAGGTTGTTGGAGGGGGCCACGAGGATCGAGTTGCGCGGAGCGGCGGCGTAGAGGCGCCCGATGCCCTGCACCTCCTGCTTGGTGAACATCAAGACGCGATCGTTGCCGAAGCGCGTGAAGAGCAGGCCGGCGAGCAGGGCTGCGCTCAGAACGCCCAGCCCGACGCCCATCCGCCAGCGCTTGGAGGCCGGGACCACCAGCGCGCCCGCCAGCAGTGCCAGGGCCGGCAGCTGGAACAGATAGGCGCGAAGGAGGATCTCGCCTCCGTAGGCCTGGAGGAAGACCAGCGTGAGCGGAGCGAGGGCGAGCGCCACCAGCGCCAGGCCGTCGCGCCGTCCGCGTAGCCATTTGACCGCCCCCAGCGCCGCCAGCCCCCACAGCAGCGCGGTGAAGGCGATCCGCAGCGCCACGATTATGACGTGGTCCGAACTGCCGCCCACCCGGTCGCCGACGCCCTTGGAGACCGTGCCGCCCACGTTTCCGAGCTGCCCGCCGACCTCGCCGAGGTGGCCGGTCAGATACGGCGCCGCGAAGAACGTCACCCAGGCCGCGGTCATGACGGCGACGATCAGCGGAAGTCCTCGCAGCGAGCACTGTCCCAGCGCGACCAGGGCCACGGCGGCGAAGAGGATCGCGAACGGCGTGAGCTGGTGGCTGGGAATGACCACGGCCACGATCGCGACGCAGGCGATAGCGAGCGCAGCCCGCTGCCTGGCCGGCACGCGAACGGCGTCTGCGACGGCTTGCTCGTTGGGCCAGCGGGCCTGCGCGCGTGCGAGCAGCGACCCGCCGGGCCACCGCGGGCGCCACGCCGTCCCGGGGCCCGGGAACCAGTTCAGCAGCACGGCGAGAACGGCGAGAAAGAGCAGGTACACGAGCGCCTGAGGAGAGAGGTAGTCCTGGCGCACCCAGTTGGCGCAGTAGAAGATCCACACGCTCGCCCAGACCAGCCGCCGGTCGGCACGGACGCTGCGGGCGATGGCCACCAGCGGTGCCAGGTAGAGCAGGTTGAAGGCCAGCGGCGCCCAGTCGGCGAGCTGGATCGGGTCGCGCAGGCCCGTCAGCTCGGTGGCGAGCGCGAGCACTATGAAGAAGCCGGGCCAGTTGGAATAGGCGTCGACCGACCTGTCGACGCCGCCGGTGTCCATCACGAAGCGAGCGATGCCCGCATGGCGCCACGTGACGTTCAGGCTCGGGACCTGCTCGACGAGCGTCGTGGAGCCGTAGACCATGAAGATCAGCGCCACCACGTGCAGCGCCAGCAAGGGCATGCTGTGTTTGCGGCGCGCGAGCGTCGCGCAGAAGGAGCACGTGAGCAGGCCCAGCGCCACGAACGCGGTCAGCGGGAGGGAGGAGACCAGGCCGAGGCCCCCGATGTCGCGCGGGTTGATGCCGGCCAGTGCGTTCACCCACAGGGCGACCGCGGCGGCGACCGCGGCGACCGCGGCGACTGTCGCGACCACGCTCTCGCGCCCGCCCTCGGCTGTGTCCGCCTGCTCGCCGGCCGCTCGCGGGCCGGCCGTGAGCGTGCGCAGTGCAGCCTCGTCGGTGGTTGGGATGTCGTACATCACCGTGGTGCCGGAGTCGGCGAAGAGCTGCAGGCAGAGCCGGGCCGGATCGCCGTACTCAGAGGTCGCGGAGGTGATCCGGTCACGATCGAGCCGGACTCGATCGCTCCGTAAAGCAGGTAGTCCAACAGCTCGAGCAGCAAGGGGCGGAAATCGCGCAGCGGAGGCGCCGCCCCGATCTCCACCGCCATCAGAACGGAACAGGACCGGCGGTGGCCGCGACGCCCACGGGCGGCTCGACCGCGCCGCTGGGCACGCGCGTCGGAGCGCGGGCCATGGCGCGCAGCCGCCAGGCCGACCACGCCCCGACGCAGCACTGCACGACCACCCACGCCGTCGCCATTCCCTCCAGGCCTCCCGACGGAGCGACCACCACCGCCCCGACGACCGAGGCCAGCGCGAGCGTCCAGCCGCAGGCGAGCCCCTCTCGCAACCGGTCGGTCGCCCGGCAGGCCGCGAAGTAGACGTAGGTGAAGGTGGCCGGCACGACGCCGATAACGAGCAGACGCAGCGGCACGGTCCCGTCGGCCGCGTAGCCGTGCCCGAGGATCGAGAGCGCGAGGTGCGCGCCCGCCGCGACGGCCAGCGCGCCGACCACGCTCACGCCGAGCGAGGTGAGCACGCCCTGGCGGACGATCGCGCTGAGCCTTTCGGGCGCATGCGAGATCTCCGCGAACACCCCCATTCCCACCTGGATCGGCACGAAGTAGACGACCCAGGCCATCATCCAGGCGGCGTACCACGCCGCGTTGGCCGATGGCGAGAGCAGTTGCACGACCACCACCGGGAGGATGTAGCCGGGCATGCGCTCGGCCAGCGTCAGGCCCCAGTTGGGAAGCCCGCGGGCCATCAGCCCCCGAGACATGTCCCGGTCGAGCGCCGCGCGCGGGCGGTAGCCGGGCACGTTGCCGCGAAGCTGGATCACCGCCAGGCTGCACATCGCCACGCCGCCCACGACCCAGGGCAAGAAGATCGCCTCCGAGCCGGCGTCGGGCGCCGCCACGGCGATCGCCACGAGCGCCACGACCGTGACCAGACCGAAGCATGCACCACGTACCAGCACCTGGTCACCGCGCCGCATGGCCGTGAACACCTGGTCGAAGAGCACCCCGAGCGTGCCCAGCACACTCGCTGCGACGAACAGCAGCGCGTAGCCGGCCGACGAGGTCACGACCCCGAGGTCCAGCATCGTCGCGGCGAGGGCCAGGAACCCCAGCGAGGCGAGCACGGCGACCACCGTGACGATCGTCTGCGCCGAGTCCAGCAGCACGCGCGGGGCGCGCTGGTGGCGCGGGTATTCGACGATCACCGACGAGCCAAGGCCCAGCAGCGCGAGTTGGGTGCAGGCCATCATCGCCGAGACGACCGCCGCGGCGATGCCGACCTCGTCGCGGGCGAAGAGCCTCGCGGCCACCAGCCAGAACACGAACCCCAGGCCCATCGTCCCGACCTTCGCGGCGACGAGGTTCAGCGAGTTGGAGACCAGCGACAGCTGCCGGCCGGAGCGGGACGGGCGCGCGTCGCTCATGGGCTCGAGGTCGCGAGCTCGCGGAGCATGCCTACGTAGTTGCCCGCCGCGAAGCACACGAAGTAGGGGATCCACTGCGGTTGCCCCCGGGCCACGCTCAGGGCGATACCCCGCAGGCCGGCGGCGAGCGGCAGGCCCACGAGCGGCCACGCGCGCAGCCCGTGGGCGCGGATCATCCGGCCGAGGCCATGACCGTCGGCCAGCCACTGCTGCCGCGCGAAGGCGAAGTCGTCGCCGAAGCGGTGCTCGACGGTCGTCATGCGCGAGACACCGATGCGCGCGCCGGCCCGTCGCAGCCGCCAGCGCAGGTCGATGTCCTCGCCCGAGGCGAAGCTCTCGTCGAAGTCGTGGCGCAGCAAGGCGCCGCGATCGAAGATCGTCGCCACCAGCCCGAACCAGTCCTTGCTGCGCCCGGTGCGGTGATGCTCGGCGAGCGCCCGGCCCCAGTAGCCCTGGCCCGAGACGCTTCGCAGGCCGGCCTGCAACGCGGTATAGCGGCCGCGCAGGAACTCCTCGCGCAGGCGCGCCAGGGCGCCCTCGGGCAGCACGACGTCGGAATCGACGAGCGCGACCAGCGGGGTGTCGGCCAGCTCGGCCCCGAGCCGGCGCGCCGCAGGCAGGCCACGCCCGAGGTCGGAGACCGTGCGGGCGCCGTGGCGGCGCGCGATGGCGATCGTGTCGTCGGTCGAGTCGCCGTCCACGACGATCACCTCGCGGGGGTGGGAGCGAGCGACCGACTGCAGGCAGGCCTCGATCATCGCCCCGGCGTTGCGTGCGGGGACGACCACGGTCAGGTCGCTGAGCACGGCGGGTTCGCCGACACGCGGCAGGTCGAGCAGAGCTCCTGCCCTTCCCGTCTCAGCTGCCATCGCCAGCGAGCCTACCGGCCGTGTAGCCGGCGGTAGTGAACGCCAGGCCGGCACCGATCGCGGCCGCCCGGCGCAGGCCGGCGAGGTCGCGGCGCAGTAGCGCGTCCCCGATCCCGCGCGCCACCCCGCGGGGCAGCGTCCGGCGCACGTAGGCGCGCTCACTGGCCAGGCCGTCGGCCGCGCCTGCGAACTGCGCGACCAGCGCCTTGGAGCGCCCCTCGGCGTAGCAGCGCGAGCGGAAGTAGGGCCAGCGCGAGCGATCGGCGGGCACCCGGTGCAGGACGCCCGCGGCCGGCTCGAAGACGATCTCGCCGCGCCCGACGCGGTTGGCGCGGATGCACAGCTCGGTCTCCTCGCAGCCCGCCGGGAGGCGTCCCACGCGGCCCAGGCCGCAGTGGAAGTGACCCACCGCATCGAGCACCTCGCGCCGGAAGGACATGTTGGCGCCGATCAGGTTGCGAACCCGCGAGCGCTGGAGCGGCACGCCCCGGTAGGTGCAGCCCACGACCCAGTCGAACTCCGCCGGGAACCACGCCGGGCGTCCGCGGTCCCATAGGGCCTCGACCGTCCCGCCGACGCCCATCACCTCTGGGTGGGCGTAGGCGCGCAGCAGGCTCTCGAGCCAGCCCGGCTGCGCCACTGCGTCGTCGTCGAGGAAGGCCACCACCGCGCCCTGTGCCGCCACGACGCCGCTGTTCCGCGCTCCCGACAGTCCGCGCGGCTGGACGTTGGCGACAGCGAGCGCGCCGGGCAGCTCGCGGCGCACCCGCTCGAGCAGCTCGGGGTTGTGGTCGACGACGACCACTATCTCGAGCGGTGCGGGACGCTGGCGGGCGAGCGAGGCGACCGCCGCCACGAGGTCGCCCCAGCGCTCGAGCGTGTACGCGCAGACGACGACCGACGCGGTCAGCGTGGCGGCGGGGTCGGCGGGCGGCAGGGAAGGGGTGACCGCCGTAAGCGGTCTGGCCGGCGCCCCGGCCGTCATCTCCCCAGCCGGAGCGACGGGCCTCGGGCTCGCCTGCGGTCCGCTGCGCGCCGTGCCGGCGGCCACGAGACCACCCGCTCGTGCAGGACCGTCGAGAGCACGCGCAGCCCGTCCCTGCAGGTGTTGAGCTTGGACTCACCGCTCAGGCGCGGAGCCTCGAAGCTCGGAACCTCACCTATCACCACACCGGACTTGACCGCGCGCACGATGATCTCGGTCTCGATCTCGAAGCCGTCCGCTTGCAGCTCGAGCCTGGTCAGGACGTCGCGGCGGAAGGCCATCATCCCGTAGCAGAGGTCGGTGAACTGGACGCCGTAGAGCCGGTTGACGAGCTTGAGCAGGGCGGTGTTGCCCAGCTGGCGCACCGGGGTCATGTCGCTCGTGCCGCCGCCGTCGGTGAAGCGTGAGCCCTTGACGAACTCGAAGTCGCCAGTGCGCCGGGCGATCCGCCGGTCGCGCAGGCGCTTGCAGAAGAGCTCGATCTCCCTCGGGTCCATGCTCCCGTCGGCGTCGATCATGACGATGAAATCGCCTCTGGCCGCCGCAAAGCCGGCGCGCAGCGCCGCTCCCTTGCCCGGCCGCTCGTCGAGCACCACCGTGATGTCCGGCCGAGCCTGCCGGGCAACCTCCACCGTCCCGTCCGTAGAGCGACCGTCGACGAGCACCACCTCGTCGACGCTCGCCGGCAGGCGCGCGAGCACCCAGCCGATGTTGTCCGCCTCGTTCTTCGCCGGGATCACCACGCTCAGGTTCACCCCGTTCTGGCGTCGCGCGATCGACCGCAACTCCGCTGCGTTCCCTCGCCGCTCGACTTCCTGCGTGCGCTCAGCCACCGCTGCGCCTTGCGCCATCACGCCGTCCATTGGCATTTGCTGACTCCCCGCTGAAATCCCCCGCATTTTCGATGTCCCCCGGGACATCCCTACCTATATAGACGAAAGTACCCGAATCTCGCCGATCACGCTACCTGCAAATCGACGGGCACGTAGGGCAAGAGTTGCGTGGGAGCCTAAGCAAAGCGGTTGCTCTGTGCGCAGCAGGATCGACGGGCTCCCGGTTGTGTCGGCTTGACAGGCCAAGGTAGACTCCGCCTCGCCGGCCGATAGTCGAAGCCGCCCAAATATCCGGCGACCGCGCCACATACGCGGATTGCCCTGGGCGGGGTCCGTGAGCGCTGGCTGCCCTCCGGGGGGCCCTGGGTCCCTGTGCTATCTTGGCTGGTCGCGCTCTTCGAGCGCCCTCGCCCATCTCGACGCACCCCGAGGAGTCGCCGCCTTGGCCTCAACCGACGCCCCCCGGACGCGCCGCAGCTTCGCGCGTCTCGACAAGGTCCTCGATGTTCCCAACCTGATTGACATCCAGCGCAAGTCCTTCGCCTGGCTGACCGACCCGCAGAAGGGCGGGCTTCGCGAAACGATCGACGACATCTCGCCGATCGAGGACTACACCGGCAACCTCGCCGTCGACTTCGGCGAGTTCACCTTCGACGATCCGGTCGCCTCGATCGCGGAGTGCCGGGAGAAGGACCTGACCTACGCGCGGCCGCTGACCGTCAAGGTCGCCTTCGTCAATCGCGAGACCGGCGAGATCCGCGAGCAGTCGGTGTTCATGGGCGACTTCCCGTGGATGACCGAGCGCGGCACGTTCATCATCAACGGCACCGAGCGGGTCGTCGTGACCCAGCTCGTGCGCTCCCCGGGCGCCTACCTGATGGAGCCCAAGGACCGCGAGAAGCAGGTCTTCATCGCGAATCTCATGCCGGCCCGCGGCTCCTGGCTGGAGCTCGAGATCGACAAGAAGGGCCGCGTCTACGTCCGCATCGACCGCAAGCGCAAGCTGCCGGTCACCGTCCTGTTGCGCGCGATGGGCTACTCCACCGACGAGGAGATCCTCAACCTCTTCGACAACTCGCACTACATCCGCCTGACCGCCGACGCTGACGCGGAGGCGACCAAGAGCGAGGAGGGCGCGCTGATCGAGCTGTTCAAGAAGCAGCGCCCGGGCGAGCCGCCCAGCGTCGACAACGCCCGCAACCTGCTCAACCAGCTCTTCTTCGACCCCAAGCGCTACGACCTGACCCGTGTCGGTCGCTACAAGCTCAACTCACGCCTGGGGCTCGACGTCGACCTCGAGACCCGGACGCTGACCCACGACGACATCATCCAGCTGGTCAAGGAGCTGGTGTCCCTGCCCAAGCTCCTCGGCCTGCCCGAGGATCCCGAGGCGGAGATCAAGGACTACGCGGCGGAGGCGGCCACGCTGGCGCGCGAGCCCGTAGAGGACCACCTCGACGAGTACGAGCACTTCGGCAACCGGCGGCTGCGCACGGTCGGCGAGCTCATCCAGGAGGCCTTCCGCGTCGGCCTGTACCGCATGGAGCGCGTGGTCCGCGAGCGGCTGACCACCGAGGACGCCGACACCATCACTCCGCAGACGATCGTCAACATCCGCCCGGTCGTCGCCGCCCAGAAGGAGTTCTTCGGGTCCTCGCAGCTCTCGCAGTTCATGGACCAGACCAACTCGCTGGCCGGCCTTACCCACCGGCGCCGGCTGAGCGCGCTCGGGGCCGGCGGGCTGACGCGTGAGCGCGCCCCCATCGAGGTGCGCGACGTCCACCCGACCCACTACGGGCGCATGTGCCCGATCGAGACCCCCGAAGGTCCGAACATCGGCCTCATCGGGTCGCTGTCCTCCTTCGCCGAGGTCTCCGAGCACGGCTTTGTGACCACGCCCTACCGCGTGGTCAAGAAGGGCGTCGTGACCGACGAGATCGTCCACCTGGATGCCACCCAGGAGGAGGAGCAGGTGATCGCCCAGGCCAACACGGCGGTCGACTCGAAGACCGGCCGGCTGACCGAGTCGGAGATCCTCTGCCGCACGCAGGCCGGCCACTACGTGACGGCGACGCCCAAGGAGGTTCACCTCATGGACGTCTCGCCCGACCAGATCTGGTCGGTCGCCACGGCCATGATCCCGTTCCTCGAGCACGACGACGCGAACCGCGCGCTGATGGGCTCGAACATGCAGCGCCAGGCCGTTCCGCTGCTCAAGACCGACGCTCCGCTGGTCGGCACGGGCATGGAGCGCCGGGCCGCCCTGGACACGGGCGACGTGGTGCTCGCGGACGACTCCGGCACCGTCTCGTTCGTCGACGCCGAGGCGATCGTCGTGGAGACCAAGGACGGCAAGAAGGCCGAGTACGAGCTGCAGAAGTTCATGCGCTCCAACCAGGGCACGCTCATCCACCAGAAGCCGCGCGTGAGCGTCGGCCAGTCGCTGGGCGAGGGCGAGCTGCTGGCCGACGGCGCCTCGACCAGCCAGGGCGAGATGGCCCTGGGCAAGAACCTGCTGGTCGCCTTCATGTCCTGGGAGGGCTACAACTTCGAGGACGCGATCATCCTGTCCAAGCGCCTGGTCAAGGACGACGAGCTCACCTCGATCCACATCGAGGAGTACGAGATCGACGCCCGCACCACCAAGCTGGGCGACGAGGAGATCACCCGCGACATCCCGAACCGCTCGGAGGAGTCGCTGCGCAACCTCGACGACCGGGGCATCGTGCGCATCGGCGCCGAGGTGGCCTCGGGCGACCTGCTGGTCGGCAAGGTCACGCCCAAGGGCGAGACCGAGCTCACCGCCGAGGAGAAGCTCATCCGCGCGATCTTCAAGGAGAAGGCGCGCGAGGTGCGCGACACCTCGCTGAAGGTGCCCCACGGCGAGGGCGGCGTCGTCATCGACGTCAAGACCTTCTCGCGCGACGCGGGCGACGACCTGCCGCCCGGGGTCAACGACCTCGTGCGGGTGTTCGTGGCCAAGAAGCGCAAGATCGCCGAGGGCGACAAGCTCGCCGGCCGCCACGGCAACAAGGGCGTGATCTCCAAGATCGTCGACGAGCAGGACATGCCGTTCCTCGAGGACGGCACGCCGGTCGACGTGATCCTCAACCCGCTCGGCGTCCCCAGCCGCATGAACCTGGGCCAGATCCTCGAGACCCACCTCGGGTGGGTCGCGGCCAACGGCTGGTACGAGGATGGCTCGCAGGCCGTGAAGGAGGCCCGCGCGGGCTCGAATGGCGACAGCCTTTCCTCGGGCGGCAAGGTCTACGTCTCCACGCCGGTGTTCGACGGCGCCACGGTCGAGGACGTCGACGAGGCGCTCGTGCGCTGGCAGGACGAGCACCAGGGCCGCATCCGCCTGGAGATGGACAAGAGCAACCGCGCCGGCGAGCGCGCCTCGGGCAAGGTCAAGATGTTCAACGGCCGCACCGGTGAGCCCTTCGAGGAGAAGGTCACCGTCGGCTACATGTACATCCTCAAGCTGCTGCACCTCGTGGACGACAAGATCCACGCGCGCAGCACCGGCCCCTACTCGCTCGTGACCCAGCAGCCGCTGGGCGGCAAGGCGCAGTTCGGCGGCCAGCGCTTCGGCGAGATGGAGGTCTGGGCGCTGGAGGCCTACGGCGCGGCCTACACCCTGCAGGAGATGCTCACCATCAAGTCCGACGACACGGTCGGGCGCGTGAAGGCCTACGAGGCGATCGTCAAGGGCGAGAACATCGCCGAGCCCTCCATCCCCGAGTCCTTCAAGGTGCTGCTCAAGGAGATGCAGTCGCTGGCGCTCGACGTCAACGTCGTCTCCGAGGAGGGCCAGCGCGCCGAGATGCGCGAGGAGGACGACGACCTGCTGCGCGCCGCCGAGGAGCTCGGCATCGATCTCTCGGGCGTCCGCGCGACGGACGGCCAGGCGGCCGACGAGGCCGTCGAGGGCGAGGGCGAGGACGACACCGACGCCGGCGCGCCCGAAGCAGAGGCCGCCGCTCCCGAGGACGAGGCCGAAGCTCCCGACGAGCCCGCCGCGGAGGCTCCGCCGGACCCCTCCGCCAACGGCGAGGTCGCGGTCGACCTCGAAGCACCCGATCTGACTGACGAGTAAAGGACCCCATGATCGACATAAATAATTTCGACGCGATCGAGATCGGCCTCGCTTCCTCCAAGCAGATCCGGAGCTGGAGCTCCGGGGAGGTAACGAAGCCCGAGACGATCAACTACCGCACGCTCAAGCCCGAGAAGGACGGCCTGTTCTGCGAGCGCATCTTCGGTCCGACCAAGGACTGGGAGTGCTACTGCGGCAAGTACAAGCGCGTCCGCTACAAGGGCATCGTCTGCGAGCGCTGCGGCGTCGAGGTCACGCGCTCCAAGGTGCGCCGCGAGCGCATGGGCCACATCGACCTGGCCGCGCCCGTGAGCCACATCTGGTTCTTCAAGGGCGTGCCGAGCCGCATCGGCTACCTGCTCGACATGGCTCCCAAGGAGCTCGAGAAGGTCCTGTACTTCGCGGCCTCGATCGTCACCTGGGTCGATGACGAGGCGCGCGAGCGCGATGTGGACACGCTCGAGAGCGAGGTCAACCGCGTGCTCGACGCCTACGCAGGCGAGAAGGAGGAGCGCGTGCTGGAGCTGCGCGAGTCGCTCGAGCGCCGCGCGGAGCACCTGCAGACCGGACGCCAGACCGGGTTCACCGACGAGGACCACCTGTGGGCCGACGCTCTGGAGATCAACGTCAAGAAGCTCTCTGACGAGGAGCGCGAGAAGCTGGTCAAGGACCTGCGCAAGACCTTCGAGTCAGACATCGACGACACCGAGGCCTACATCGAGGACGCGGCCCAGCGCATGCGCGACGTGTGGGAGCTCTTCAAGGAGATGGGCCCCAAGCAGGTCGTCAACGACGAGTCGCTGTTCCGCGAGCTCAAGGAGCGCTTCGGCTCGCCCTACGGCTTCGGCGAGTACTTCCGGGGCGGCATGGGCGCCGAGTCGGTGCGCGACCTGCTCCAGCAGGTCGACCTCGACGCCGAGCGCGTCGAGCTCGAGGAGGTCATCAAGACCGCCAAGGGCCAGAAGCAGAGCCGCGCGGTCAAGCGCCTGAAGGTCGTGTCGGCCTTCATCCTCTCGGGCAACCGCCCCGAGCAGATGGTCCTCGAGGCCGTGCCGGTCATCCCGCCCGAGCTGCGGCCCATGGTCCAGCTCGACGGCGGCCGCTTCGCGACCTCCGACCTCAACGACCTCTACCGCCGCGTCATCAACCGCAACAACCGCCTCAAGCGGCTGCTCGACCTCGGCGCCCCCGAGATCATCGTCAACAACGAGAAGCGGATGCTCCAGGAGGCCGTCGACGCGCTGTTCGACAACGGCCGCCGCGGGCGCCCCGTCACGGGGCCGGGCAACCGCGCGCTGAAGTCGCTGTCGGACATGCTCAAGGGCAAGCAGGGCCGGTTCCGCCAGAACCTGCTCGGCAAGCGCGTGGACTACTCCGGGCGCTCGGTGATCGTGTCGGGCCCGTCGCTGCGCCTGCACCAGTGCGGGCTGCCCAAGCTCATGGCGCTGGAGCTCTTCAAGCCGTTCATCATGGCGCGGCTCGTCGAGCGCAAGTCCGCGCAGAACATCAAGGCGGCCAAGAAGATGGTCGACTCGATGATCCCCGAGGTCTGGGACGTGCTCGAGGAGGTCATCCACGAGCACCCGGTGCTCCTCAACCGCGCGCCGACGCTCCACCGCCTGGGCATCCAGGCGTTCGAGCCCGTGCTCGTCGAGGGCAAGGCGATCCAGGTGCACCCGCTGGTCTGCCACGCGTTCAACGCGGACTTCGACGGCGACCAGATGGCGGTCCACCTGCCGCTCAGCGCAGAGGCCCAGGCGGAGGCGCGCATCCTGATGCTCTCCTCCAACAACATCCTCTCGCCGGCCCACGGGGCGCCGCTTGCCACCCCGACCCAGGACATGATCCTGGGCGCCTACTACCTGACCTACGGGCCCGAGGCCGAAGAGCTCTCAGGGCTCGAGGGCCAGCTCACCGCGGGCCAGTGGCCGACAGGGCGCGAGCGCCCGCACGTGTTCCGCACCGCGCAGGAGGCCGAGCTCGCGCTCGAGCACGGCGGGGAGCACGGCGGGACCAAGCTGCACGACCTCGCCGAGTACCGGCCCTACCGCCTGGAGGGCGGGCACGTGCTCACCACGGTCGGGCGCATCATCTACAACGACCGCATCGAGCGGGCGCTGGACGAGGCGATGGGCGATGCCTTCGACCCCGGCCAGTACGAGTTCGTCAACGGCTCGATGAAGAAGCGCGACACCACGGAGTTCGTCGACGCGCTCGTGCAGCAGTACGGCGCCTCGGCGATCTCGCTGGTCCTCGACGCGTTCAAGGACCTCGGGTTCGCCTTCGCCACCCAGGCGGGGATCACGATCTCCAAGAACGACGTCGTCGTGCCGCCCGAGAAGGGGGAGATCCTCGGCCGCTACGAGGCCGAGGTCGCCGAGATCCAGGACCAGTACGACACGGGCCTGATCACCCAGGAGGAGCGTCACGAGATGGTCGTGGAGAAGTGGACGGCGGCCACCGACGAGGTCGCGCAGGCGATGCAGGACAACCTCGATCACCTCAACCCCATCTTCATGATGGCCAACTCGGGTGCTCGCGGGTCGTTCAAGCAGATCCGCCAGCTCGCCGGGATGCGCGGGTTGATGGCCAATCCGAAGGGCGAGATCATCGAGCGCCCGATCAAGGCGAACTTCCACGAGGGGCTGTCGGTGCTCGAGTACTTCATCTCGACCCACGGCGCCCGCAAGGGACTCGCCGACACGGCGCTGCGCACGGCGGACTCGGGCTACCTGACCCGGCGGCTCGTCGACGTCGCGCAGGACGTGATCATCCGCGAGCCCGACTGCGGGACCGCGGAGCACCTCGACCTCGACCTCTACCTGCCGGGTGGGGCGCCCAACGGCAACCTCATCGGGCGGGTCGCGGCGAGCGACTTCTCGACCAAGCGGGGCCGGTCGCTGCTGGAGTCCGGCCGCGAGATCGGTCGCGAGGACCTCGCCGAGCTGGCCGAGGCCTACGAGGCCGATCGCGACAAGGGGACGGCGATTAAGGTGCCCGTTCGCTCGGTGCTCAAGTGCGAGGCTCAGACCGGCGTGTGCCAG
>JBBQNQ010000019.1:0-44496 GCA_038330095.1 Solirubrobacterales bacterium | reverse complement strand
ATCGCCGCCCTCGTCTGGGCCGTCCGGCACATCTAGCGCGCGCCGATGGCCGGCGGCACGTTCGTCGTCATCGCGCTGTGCTTCGGCCTGGCCGGAGGCATCGTCGGGCGCCTGAAGGGCAGCTCGTTCTTCATCTGGTTCTTGATCTGCGCCTTCGTCCCGTTCATCGGGCTCCTCGCCGCGCTGCTCTACCGCTGGGACAGCGAGGAGCTGCGTCGCGAGTGCCCGCGCTGCGGCAAGGTCGTCAAGCTCCACGACGCGATCTGCACACGCTGCGGCCAGGAGCTCGACTTCCCCGAGGAGGCTGTGGTCTCCGAGGCTGAGGAGCGGCGCCTGCGCGCCACCGGCTGATCGCTACAGCAGCGCCTGGCCGGCGGGCACGAGCGCGGCCATCCCGCTCACGGCCAGCACGGCGAGCGACACTCCCTCGTGCCGCCCGCCGATGCGGGCGAACGCCAGGCGACCGAGCAACTGGCCCGCGACCGCGCCGAGCAGCAGCACGAGCGCCCCGGCCGGAACGCGCAGCGCGCCGACACAGGCCAGCGCGGCCAGGGTGAGGACGCCGGTGGCGAGGAACACCACGGCAAGCGTGTCGCGCTGGTGCGCCGGCCCGGCGCGACGGCGCAGGAGGTGGAGCACGAGCGGCGGGCCGTTGAGGCCAGTGCTGGTGCTCAGGGCGCCGGCGAGCAGTCCGGCGCGCGCGGTGTCGCTGCCCGGGGCGCTCGTCCTCGGCGCGCGGGCGCGGCGAGCGGCCGGCGCGGCGCGAGCTGTCGTTGACGGTGACGCCGACCGGGCCCGCGCCGCTGCCCCGCCAGCCCACGCGTACCCGCCGACCGCCGCAAGGACCGCAGCCGCGACGACCAGGCGCAGGGTGTCGGCCGGCGCGTACGCGGCGAGCAGCGCGCCCGCCGCCATCCCGGGCAGCGACCAGGCGATAAGGCCGGCGGCGGTCGGTCGCAGCACGGCGAGCGGCCGGCGCTCGGAGGTCAGCGTGAGGCCGTTTACCGCCAGGCCGAGCAGCGCGACGGTCGAGACCGCCTCCAGCGGGCCGAAGACCGCGGTGAGCACCGGCACCGCGAGCAGCGCGAAGCCGAACCCCGTGGCCGACTGAACGGCGCTCGCCCCGAGCACCGCGAGCAAGCAGAGGACGAGCCCGGTCACTCGAACATCGTCGCATCTCGCACCGCCTCGCGAGGGCACTCCACCCCGCTCGGGGAGCCGAATTCCGCTGCTACCCTGTCCCTCTCGCCGGCGGCGGAGGGCCTGCCCCGGCGCCAGCCGTCCCCGACCGGAGGAACCGCCGCATGCGCGCAGCCGACGCTCTCATGGAATGCCTCAAGGCCGAGGGCGTGCAGCACGTATTCGGGCTTCCCGGCGGCGCCAACCTGCCGACCTACGACGCGCTCTACGACTCGGGGATCACTCACATCCTCGTGCGCCACGAGGCCGGCGGCGGCCACGCCGCCGAGGGCTACGCCAAGGCGACCGGCAAGGTCGGCGTGGCCTTCGGGACCAGCGGGCCAGGCGCAACGAACCTCGTGACCCCGATCTGCGACGCGATGCTGGACTCGGTCCCGACCGTGTTCATCACCGGCCAGGTCCGCACCGACCTGCTCGGGACCGACGGCTTCCAGGAGTGCGACACGTTCGGCATAACCATGCCGATCGTCAAGCACAGCTTCATGATCAAGGACCCGACGGAGATCCCGCAGGCCCTGCACGAGGCCTTCCACATCGCCCGGTCCGGCCGCCCGGGCCCGGTCCTCGTCGACATTCCCCAGGACCTCTCGCGGGCCGACATCTCCTACGAGCCCGTCGACAGCGTGCACCTGCCCGGCTACCAGCCCACGATCGACGGCAACCAGAAGCAGATCCGCATCGCGGCCAAGGCACTCGCCAACGCCCGCCGGCCGGTGCTCTACGCCGGCGGCGGGGTGATCAGCGCCGAGGCCTCGGCCGAGCTGATCGAGCTCGCGACGGCCGACCGCTTCCCGGTGACCTGCACGGTCATGGGGCTGGGAGCCTTCCCCGGCACCCACGACCAGTGGCTCGGGATGCTCGGGATGCACGGCACCCGCACCGCGAACTACGCGATGGACGAAGCCGACCTGATCGTCGCCATCGGCGCGCGCTTCGACGATCGCATCACCGGCAAGCTCTCGGAGTTCGCCCCCCGCGCGAAGTTCATCCACATCGACGTCGATCCCGCCGAGATCTCCAAGAACGTCCCGGCGCACATCCCGATCGTCGGGGACGCCAAGAACATCCTCGCCCGGCTGGTCGTCGAGTACCGCGCCCTGGAGACCGACGCCTCGCGCCTGGACGGCTGGTGGTCGCGGATCCGCGGCTGGCAGGAGCAGTACCCCCTGCGCTACGAGGACTCCACTGACGCGGAGATCAAGCCGCAGTACATGGTCCAGGCCCTCTACGAGGCCACGGGCGGCGATTGCATCCTCACCTCCGACGTCGGTCAGCACCAGATGTGGGCGGCCCAGCACTTCCACTTCTCCAAGCCGCGCCGGTGGATCAACTCGGGCGGCCTGGGCACGATGGGCTTCGGGCTTCCCGCCGCGATGGGCGCCAAGGTCGGCTGCCCGGACCAGCTCGTCTGCGCGATCGCCGGCGACGGCTCGGTGCAGATGAACATGCAGGAGATGGCGACGTGCGTCCAGCACGACATCCCCATCAAGGTGTTCATCATGAACAACGGCTACCTGGGCATGGTCCGTCAGTGGCAGGAGCTCTTCTGGGACCGCCGCTACAGCGCAGTCGACATGGGCACCTCGCCGGACTTCGTCAAGCTCGCAGAGGCCTACGGGGCCACGGGCATCCGGCTCGCCGACAAGGGCACGCTGGTCGAGGGCATGAAGGAGGCGCTCGCCACTGAGGGCCCGGCCGTCATCGACGTCCGCGTCACCCGCGAGGAGAACACCTACCCGATGATCCCGGCGGGGCAGGCCGCGCGGGACATGGTGGGCTAGGAGCGCGGCCATGGGTGAGCCCGGGACCAAGGAAGTCCTCAGCCTCGAGGAGCTGCAGGGTGCGGTCGGCATCCGCACCGGCCGCAAGCACATCCTCTCGATCCTCGTCGAGAACCGGCCTGGCGTGCTGACGCGCGTCGCCGGTCTGTTCGCACGGCGCGGGTTCAACATCGACACCCTCGCCGTGGGTCCCACCGACGACGAGCGCGTGTCGCGCGTGACCCTGACCCTCGACGGTGGGATGCATCCCATCGACCAGGTGACCAAGCAGCTGCACAAGCTCGTGAACGTCCTCAAGATCCGCGACCTCGAGCCCGAGGAGACGGTCGCGCGCGAGCTTGCGCTGTTCAAGATCGCGGCCGACGGTGCCGTGCGCGGCGAGGTCATGCAGATCGCCGAGATCTTCCGCGGCAAGGTCGTCGACCTGACCAAGCGGTCGATCACCATCGAGGTGACCGGCACCGACGACAAGATCGAGGCCTTCGAGCGGATGGTGCGCCCGTTCGGGCTGATCGAGATGGTCCGAACCGGTGAGATCGCGATCTCCAGGGGACGCGGCGAGACGTAGGCCCGCAGCCGCGCCGGCGTCCGTATCCCAGGCATGAGGGCCTCCGTCTCGACGCGAGAGGGTCGGCCGTTCTCCCTCGCCAGTGGCGAGCGCGCGCGGCTCGCCGCGCGCCTGGAGGAGGCCGTCCGCCGCGCGCGCCAGTCCGGCGGTGAGGTGCTCGCCGCGCTGACCGTCCCGGTCGCCACGGGGACCGACCCGACCGCCGTGGTCATGGCCTCACGCCGTGCCCAGGAGCCGTGGTGGGCGATGGAGCAGCCCGACCGCGACCGCTTCGCCCTCGCGACCCTCGGCGAGGTGCGAAGCATCTCCCCGGGCCGCGCGTCGCCGAATCGCTTCGTCGAAGTCGCCCACCGGTGGCGCGCCCTGCTGGCCACCGCGGTGGCCGACCCGCCCCAGGGGCCTCGTGGCGCCGGGCTCGTGGCCACGGTCGGCTTCGCGTTCGCTCCCGACGGCGGCTCGGCGCCGCACTGGGCGGCGTTTCCGGCCGCGACGCTCAATGTCCCAGAGGTCTCGCTGTCGCGCCGCGGGAGCGACGTCCGCCTGACGCTCGCCGCCATGGCCGCCCCCGACGACGTTCCGGACGAGCTGCTCGCCACCCTCGAGGCGCGGCTTGACGAGCTCCGCGTCGCTCCGCTCCCGCTCGTGGACCCGGCGCCCATCGGGCGCTGCCGGATCGCCGGCGCGATGCCGCCCGAGCACTACGAGTCGGCCGTCGCCCGGGCGGTCGAGCACATCCGCGCCGGCGCCCTGGAGAAGGTCGTCATCGCCCGTGAGGTCCAGGTCCACGCGCCCCAGCCCTACGACCCCGGAGCGGTGCTCGGGTTCCTGCGCGAGGGCTTCCCCGGGTGCTACGTCGTCGGCGCCGGCCGCGGCGACAGCGCCTTCGTCGCCGCCAGCCCCGAGCTGCTGGTGCGTCGCGAGGGCATGCGCGCGAGCACCGTCGCACTCGCCGGCTCGATGCGGCGCTCGGCTGATCCCGCGGTCGACGCGCACCTGGGTGAGCAGCTCCTGCAGTCGGAGAAGGACCGCGAGGAGCACGCGATCGTCGCGCGGCGCATAGAGCGCGTGCTGCGACCGCGGTCGGTGTGGCTCGCCGCCGCCCCGGAGCCGGTCCTCGTCCAGGTCGCCAACATCCAGCACCTGGCGACCCCGATCCGCGCGCAGCTCGCCCACCCGATCTCGGCCGTCGAGCTGGCAGGGGCGCTGCACCCGACCCCGGCGGTGGGTGGCGAGCCCCGCGACCGCGCCGCAGCCCTGATCCCCGCCTTGGAGGGCCTGGATCGCGGATGGTATGCAGGGGCGGTGGGCTGGACGGACGCCGGCGAGGACGGGGAGCTTTGCGTCGCCCTGCGCTGCGCGCTGCTCTCGGGCGCCGTGGCCCGGTGCTACGCCGGGGTGGGGGTCGTCCGCGACTCCGATCCCGCAGCCGAACTGGCGGAGACCGAGATCAAGCTCCAGGCGCTGCTCCCCGTGCTCGCCGGCTAAGCGTTCGGGGGCGCTTGGAGGTGCGGGGGCGGCGTGTCGAACGGCAGCTCGACCACCCGCCCCTCCGCCGCGCTCGTCCGTGCCGCCTCGAGCACCCGCAGCCCGGCGACGGCGTCGTCGGGCTCGACCGGCGGCGGGGCCTGGCCCCGGAGCCACGTGACCACGCGGGCGTAGAACGCGGGGTAGTCGCCCCGCTCAAGCTCGACCGGCCGCTCGCCGCCATCGTCGACGAGGCGGCCGCTGCGCTCGGCGCGCCCGTAGCGGGGGTCCGCCGGGGTCATGCCGCCCCGCAGCTGGTCCTCCTGGACGTCGAGCCCGGTGGTCGCAAAGCCGGCCTTCAGCCCGCTCAGCGCGAAACGCGGGCCGTGCAGGGGCGACACCGCGCCCAGGGAGAGGTGAGAGTGGACGCCGCCCTCGTGCTCGAGGGCCAGGAACGCGTCGTCGTCGGCCTGCACACCCGCCCGCAACCGGTTGACCTCGGCGTACACGCGCACGACCGGCCCGAGGAGCACGAGCGCCTGGTCGACGAGGTGGGAGCCCAGGTCCAGCAGCGAGCCGCCGCCCTGCGCCGGGTCGCCCAGCTCGCGCCACTTGTCCGGCGCCACCTGCGGCCGGAAGCGCTCAAAGCGCGACTCGAGGCGGATGAGCTCGCCGAGCACGCCCTCCGACACCAGGCGCCGCACGGTCAGGAAGTCGCCGTCCCAGCGGCGGTTGTGAAAGACGGTCAGGGGAACGTCCCGCTCGCGCGCCTCGGCGACCAGCCGCTCGGCGTCCTGCGCCTCGATTGCGAGCGGCTTGTCGACGACCACCGGCACCCCGCGCCGGATCGCCTCCCCGGCCAGCGGCACGTGAACGCGGTTGGGAGCCGCGACCACCAGCAGATCGCAGCCCTCCCACGCCTCCTCGACGCTCGCGGCGACCCGTGCGCCGGGGTGTGAGCGCTCGACCTCCGCGCGCCTGGAGGTGACCACGACGCTGAGCGTCAGTCCTGCGGTTGCCGCGATCAGCGGGGCGTGAAACGCCCTGCCCGCCAGCCCGAAGCCCACCAGCGTGACTGCCAGCTCGTCGGCCATCAATGGCGTTCCTACCCTGGACCGGGTGACCCTTCCCGCGATTTCGCTGCGCGGCGTCGTCAAGCGCTTCGGCGCGATCACCGCCGTCGACGGCCTCGACCTCGAGATCCCGCCGGGGATCTGCTTCGGCCTGCTCGGGCCAAACGGCGCGGGAAAGTCGACGACGATGCGCATGCTCACCTCCCAGGCGCTTCCGGACGAGGGAGAGATCGCTGTGCTCGAGTACGTCCTGCCGGCGGACTCGAAGCAGGCGCGCGCGGACATGGGGGTCGTCCCGCAGCTCGACAACCTCGATACCGAGCTCAGCGTCCGCCACACGCTCGACGTGTTCGGACGCCTCTATCGCGTCCCGCGGTCCGAGCGCCCGGCGGCGATCGAGCGGGCGATGACCCTGGTGAACCTGCGCGAGCGCGCCGACACCCGCGTGGCCGAGCTCTCGGGCGGCATGCGGCGGCGGCTGCTGATCGCCCGCGCACTCGTCCACCGTCCGCGGCTCATGCTGCTCGACGAGCCGACCGTCGGCCTGGACCCGCAGGTCCGCCAGGAGCTGTGGTCGCTGGTCGCGCGCTTGCGCGCCGAGGGCGTCACGGTCCTCATGTCCACTCACTACATCGAGGAGGCCGAGCGGCTGGCCGACACGGTTGCGGTCATGTCCCGCGGCCGGGTGGTCGCCCTCGGCCCGCCGGCCGACGTCGTCCGCACGCACGCGGGCGAGCGGGTGATAGAGGTCCACGGGCCGCCGGCTCGCCTGGCCGAGGTCACCGAGGACGGCCGCCGGCAGGGCTGGACGACGCGCCGCAGCGGAACGGCGGTGGCGATCCTCTTCGCCGAGCGACTGGACGGAAACGCCCCAGACGGGCACCCGCGCCCGGCCACGCTCGAAGATGCGTTCGTCGCGCTGACCGGAGAGGAGATCCAGTGACTGACCGGCGCCTGCGCCGCCTGGAGCCCGCCGCCATCGCGGGGGTGATGAGCCGCGACGTGGTGATGTTCCGGCGCTACTGGAAGGCGACGACCTTCTCGTCGGTGGTCGAGCCCACGATCTACCTGCTCGCCTTCGGCTTCGGCTTCGGTGCGCTGGTTACCAAGGTCAACGGGCTGGACTACGTGCAGTACGTCGGAACGGGCGTGGTGGCCAGTGCCGCGCTGTTCTCCTCGATCTTCCCGGGCATGTTCAACACCTTCGTGCGCCGCGAGTTCCAGCACACCTACGACGCGCTCCTGGCTGCCCCGGTCGACGTCGAGGAGCTCGTGACCGCCGAGATCCTGTGGATCGCCTGTCGCGCCGGCGTCTTCTGCATGGCGCCGCTGCTGGTCTCGATCGCCTTCGGGCTGCGGCCCGGGCCCGGCGTGGTCATCGTCCCGCTCGTCGGGTTCGTGACCGGCTTCGGCTTCGCCTCCTTCGGCGTGGTGATCTCTGCGATCGCCAAGTCGATCGACAACTTCAACTACGTGACCAGCGCGGTGATCACGCCACTGTTCCTGGTCGCCGGGACCTTCTTCCCCATCGACCAGCTCCCCCGCGGGGTGGCGGCGCTGGCGCACCTGAACCCGCTCTATCACTGCGTGCAGCTGGTGCGCGACGCGGTCACGAAGGAGCTCGCCCCGATCGACCTCGTGCACGCCGGCGCGCTGATCGCCTTCGCCCTGGTGATGTGGCGGCTGGCCGTGTGGCGGCAGGGCAAGCGCCTGATCGACTGACGCCGCTGCGCCGCGCCGCGCCCTGCGGTTACGCTGCCGGGACGATGGCCGGCTGGGAGTACACGACGAGCGTCATCACCCACGGCCTCATGGGCCGCCAGCGCGACGAGCTGGACCGCGGCGCGCTCGAGCGCTCGATGGCGGAGCTCGGCGCGGAGGGCTGGGAGCTCGCGACGGTCTTCCTCGACGTCGCGTTGCACGGCGAGAAGGACGGCCACGTGCTCATCTTCAAGCGCTACGTCGAGTAGCTCCGCCGACCGGCTGGGGTTCAGAGCTCGACGCCGGGCCGGCGGTCGATCGCCTTCACCGCGGCCTGCACGGCCGGTCCGATGCTCAGCGCGAAGGCGACCGTCCCGATGCCCACGGTTCCGCCCAGCACGAAGCCGGAGAGCAGCGCAGAGCCTTCGATCAGCGTCCGCACGAGGCGCAGGGAGCGCCCGGTGTGCCGGTGCAGGCCGGTCATCAGCCCATCGCGCGGACCAGGGCCCAGGCGGCAGGTGAGGTACAGACCGCTGCCCACGGCGACCAGCCCGATCCCGCCGGCCACCTCGGCGAGGCGCACGAGCGTCGGGCCCCGGCCGGGCAGCAGCGCGAGCATGACGTCGATCGCCACGCCGATGAACACCGCGTTGAGGAGCGTCGCGAGCCCGGGTGGTTGACCCAGCGGGATCCAGCCGAGCAGGACGATGAAGGAGATGAGGATGGTCGCCTGGCCGACGGCGAGGGGCGTCTGCACGGCGACGCCCTGCGCGAGGACGGTCCACGGCGAGACTCCCAGGCCCGCGTGGACGAGCAGTGCCTCGCCGGTGCCGAAGAGCCACAGCCCGGCGAAGAGCTGGCCGAGGCGGGCGGGGGAGGGGCGCCAGCGCGACTCCGCGGGCGGGCCGGCGCCTAGCGGCGGCGCGGGCGCCGTCGGCGACCCGCCGGCCCTCACTCCCCGACGGCCTCGGCCACCGCGGCGAACACCCGCCGGTGAAGCTCGCGGTTCTCCTCGCGATCGGTGCGGACCTCGATGAGGGTCGCGCCTCCGTGGGCCAGGGCGGCGTCGAGCGCTTCGCGAAGGTCGGTCGGGTCGGCGACCGGCCGGTGCTCGAGGCCGAACAGTGCGGCGACCCGCTCGGGCTCCACGCCGTGCGGCGTGGCGACGTGCTCTTCGAAGGCATCGTGCCGGCCGGCGAGCGGCAGGAAGTGGAAGATGCCGCCGCCGTCGTTGTTCAGGAGCACGATGACCAGCGGCAGTCCCAGCCGCGAGGCGGCGAGCAGCCCGCCGACGTCGTGGAGCAGCGCGACGTCGCCGATGAGCAGGACCACCGGGCCGGCGCCCGCCGCCGCCGCGCCGAAGGCCGCCGAGACCGTCCCGTCGATCCCGTTGGCCCCACGGTGGGCGAGCACGCGCGGTTGGGCCTCGCGCACCGGGAAGAAGCTCTCCACGTCGCGCACCGGCATCGAGGAGGCGACGAACAGGGTCGCGAAAGCGGGCAGGCGGACGCCGATCTCCGCGGCCACGCGCGGTTCGCTCAGCCCGTCACCGAGCGTCGCGGCGATGCCCTCGGAGGCGGTGCGGTCGGCTGCGCGCCAGTCGGCCAGCCACCCGGAGCCTCGGCGCCTGCCCCGTCTCTTCCCGACGCGCTCGGCGACGGCGTCGAGCGTGGCCGCCGGGTCGGCCGCGAGCACGGTGCCGACCACGGCGTCGGGGTCCTGCCACGCGCCATGGGGGTCGAGCACGAGCTGTAGCGCGTCCGGCGCGCCGGCGAGCCAGGCGCGCAAGGGCTTGGAGGTCGGCAGGTCGCCGACGCGGATCACGAGCTCGGGCGCGTGGGCCGCGGCGAAGCGCTCGGAGCGCAGCAGCGCGTCGTAGTGCGCGATCGCCGCCGGACCATGGCGCGCGCCGGACAGCGGGTCGGCGAGCAGCGGAAGGCCGGCCGCCTCGGCGAAGCCCGCCACCGCCGCTGGAAGCTCGCGCTGGCGCTCCTCGCGCCCGGCGATGACCACGGCCCGCGGTCGCGTCGCGATCTCCTCGGCCAGCTGCTCCACGACGGGCTCGGCGGGTTGGGCCGCCGTCCGCGGGCGCGTCACCCATGGGCGTCCGCCACCACGCCCGCCGCCGCCGGGTTCCTCGGGCAGCGGGTCATCGGGCACGAGCGGCTCGCGCAGCGGGAGGTTGAGGTGCACGGGGCCTGCGCGGCCGTCGAGCGTCGTCCAGTAGGCGCGGCAGGCCAGCGCGCGGACCCAGCGCAGGCGGGCGGGCGTCGCCTCGTGGGTGCCGACCTCCTGGAACCACTTCACGGCGCCGCCGTAGAGCTTGATCTGGTCGATCGTCTGGCCCGCGCCGACCTCGCGCAGCTCGGGCGGGCGGTCGGCGGTGAGGACCAGCAGGGGAACGCGCGCCTCGTGGGCCTCGTGCACCGCTGGGGCGAGGTTGGCGGCGGCCGTGCCCGAGGTGACGGCGACGGCCGCGGGCAAGCCGGTCATCTTCGCCAGCCCGAGCGCGAAGAAGCCGGCGCAGCGCTCGTCGATGTGCGACCACGCCCGCAGCCGCGGCTCGCCGACCAGCGCGAGCACGATGGGCGAGGAGCGCGAGCCGGGCGAGGTGCAGGCGTGGCGCATCCCGCAGCGGGCGAGCTCGTCGACGAAGGCGCGAAGGATGAGGTGGGTGTCCATCATGGGCGGGGTGGGCGACCTGGTCGCACTCCATGGCTTCACCCAGACCGGCGCGAGCTGGCGTCCGGTCGCCGAGCGGGCGGGCGAACGCTACCGCCTGCACGCGCCTGACCTGCGCGGCCACGGGAGCGCCTCGGGCCGGCGGCCGGTGAGCTTCGACGCGCTGGTCGCGGACGTCGTCGCGGTGGTGCCGGGCCGCTTCTCGCTCGCGGGCTACTCGATGGGCGGGCGGATCGCCCTGGTGGTCGCGCTGGCGCATCCCGAGCGCGTGGAGCGGCTGGTCCTCGTCGGCGCTTCCCCGGGGCTTGCCGACGCGAGCGAGCGCGAGGCGCGTAGACGTGCCGACGAAGCGCTGGCGCAGGAGCTCGAGCGCGATGGGCTCGAGGCCTTCGCGCAGCGCTGGGGCGCTCAGGCGCTGTTCGCCGGGCAGCCCGCAGAAGTCTCGCGCGCCGCCCACGACGACCGCTTGCGAAGCACGGCGGCCGGGCTCGCCGCCGCCCTGCGCGGGCTGGGAACCGGGGTGATGCCGTCCCTCTGGGACCGCCTGGGGGAGCTGCGGATGCCCGTCGTCCTTGCCGCCGGCGAGCGCGACGCGAAGTTCCGCACGATGGCCGAGCGGATGGCCGAGCGGGTCGTCGACGCGGAGCTCCGCGTGATCGAAGGCGCCGGCCACGCCGCCCACCTCGAGCGCCCTGGCGCGGTGGCCGAGCTGCTGTGATCAGCCCAAGCGGAAGACCGGCGGCGGCTTCCAGCTGCCGGTCAGGGCGCTGCGGTGGGGCCAGTAGAGGCGCAGGTTGAGGCGGAAGGCGCCGGCCGGGGCGGGGAGCCAGTTGACCTTGGACTCCGTGGGCTGGTCCTTCTGGATGGCGATGACGATCGAGCCGTCCTTGCGGCGCACGAGCGGCGGGTGGCTGTTGCCCACCGCGTAGCGCTTGGTCGGGTTGGGGACCAGGAACCCGTCGAGGTCGTACATCGTGAGCGACCAGAAGGCGCGCGCCGGCGGCTCATCGCCGGGCGCGAAGGTCAGCCGGTAGCGATTGGCGCCGTTGAGCAGCCGCCCCTCCGAGTCGCCCAGTCCGATCGGGTAGAGCGCCTCCTCCGGCGTGTTGGCGCCCAGGCCGACGAGGGCGATCGCCGCGCGGAACTCGTAGTCGGTGCCATAGGCGCCGATCCTGGGGTCCAGCGCGAACCAGCCGCCGTTGGCCAGGGCCATGCGGGCGATCTCTCCCCGCGCCCTGCCGGGAAGCTCGGTGGACTCCAGCTCGTAGCCCTGGCGCAGTCCCTCCAGCACCGCCGGATCCAGGCCGGCCTGGGACGGCCGGCGCCCTGGCCCCACGCCGACCTCGTCGAGCCTGTCGAGAAGCGGCCGGTCACGGGCGGGCGGAGGGTTCTGCCTCAGCGCGCGGCCGAGGGCGTCGAAGAAGCGCAGCCCCGTGCGGACCGGCGACTTGCGCGGCTTTCCCGGGTTGCATGCGGGCGAGGGGGCGGCGCCGCCGGCGAGGCGGCGCAGCGGCGTCAGCCCGTAGCGAGCCATGAGCTTGCGCGCGCGCCGCTGGTCGGGCTTGTCGCTGGCAAGCGTGCGCCCGATCACCCACACCCGCCGGTAGCGCGAGCGCACCACGGGCACGCCGGGCAGCCGCCGCCCCGGGTGCCCGGTCCAGGTGATCGCGAAGCGCCCGGCGCCAGAGCCCGTCGTCCGCGTGCCCACATAGCCGATGACGTTGGTGTAGGGGTCGAGGAACTCGAACACGAAGTAGCGGTCGCCCATGTCGGGGTGGCTGAGGACGATCGGGCCGCGACCGAGGTCGAGGTGGGCGATCGAGTAGAGCGTGTCGACATTGGGGGCGACCACCGTCCGGTCCTGCGGACGGGCGAAGCCGCGGACGTTGCTGAACTGGTTGATCGGTGCGTTTCCGATGCCGTCCGGGCAGCGCACGCTCGTCATCTCCCTGCGAACGCGCAGGAACTCGAGCAGTGGCAGCCCGTACTGGTAGCCCTGGCGCCCGAGCTCGACGGCCTGCGCCGGGGTGACCGCGGCGCGTGCCGGTATCGCGGTGGCCGCCAGCGCGGCGAGCAGCACCAGCACGATCGCGCCCAGCCTCCTCACCACCGTGATCTTACGCCGCCCTAGGGCGGCTTTGCGGCGGGTGGACGAGTAAGGTTCGCCGATGCGAATCGCGTGCGCGCTGGTCGCCCCTGCGCCGCTCGCCGCCGACCAGGACTGGACGCCTTCCGCCTCGCGCGCCGCAGGTTCGGGGCCGCCGACGGCAGACCGACTTCCAGCCCCGGCTGATCGACGCGATATACCGCCTGCTCGTCGCGGAGACCGAAAGCGGCGCGCTCGAGCTGCCGGTGGACCTGCGCGAGATCGCCTACGTGATCGTCCGGCTCATCGAGTCCTATACCTACCTCGACCTGATCACCGGCGAGCGGCCAGAGGCGCGCCGGGCGGAGCCGATCCTGCGGCTCCTCCTGCGCTGAGAGCACCGCAACGTTTCCGCAAAACGTTGCCATAGCATGACTCGCGGCGGAGTTGGCCGCCGGCCCCTCGTAGGGTCAATTCTCTATCAGATTTGTCTACATTGTCGGTCCCGCCACGAGCGAAAGGAACGACCATGAGCGCGACCGACGAGTACCTGGCCAACAATGCCCGCTACGCCGAGGCCTTCGACAAGGGCGACCTCCCGTTGCTTCCGTCGAAGAAGACCGCCGTGGTGGCCTGCATGGATGCGCGCGTCATGCCGAGCAAGATCCTCGGCATCGAGGAGGGCGAGGCTCACGTGATCCGCAACGCCGGCGGTGTGATCACCGACGACGAGATCCGCTCGCTGGCCATATCCCAGCGCCTTCTGGGCACCGAGGAGATCATCCTCATCCACCACACCGACTGCGGGATGCTGACCTTCAAGGACGACGACTTCAAGGCTCAGATCGAGCAGGACACCGGGATCAAGCCCCAGTGGGCGCCGGAGGCCTTCGGCGACCTGGATGCCGACGTGCGCCAGTCGATCGCGCGCATCAAGGCGAGCCCGTTCATCCCGACGAAGGACGCCGTGCGTGGGTTCGTCTACGAGGTCGAGACGGGGAAGCTGCGCGAGGTCACCTGAGCGGGGGATCGACGCCGAGCCCCGGCGCGGTCGGCACGGCGATCCGGCCGTCGCGCGGGGGCAGCGGATCCTCGAGGCCCTCGAAGGCGCCGAGCGTCGCGAGGCCGCACGGAGGGAGGGGGGAGAGGGCCGCCGCCGCGTGCAGCCCGGCGGCGATGCCCAGTGGCCCGTCGAAGCTCGACGCCAGGTAGATCTCGGCGCCCATGGCGCGGACCGCGACCGCGGCGCCGAGCAGCGACGAGATCCCCCCGCAGCGGCTGATCTTCAGGCATACGGCATCGGCCGCCCCGGAGAGCATGGCGCCGGGCTGGGCGGCGGTCTCGTCCATCGCGACCCGCGCACCGACCCGCTCGCGGACCTCGCGCAGCGCGGCCACCCCGTGGCATGGCTCCTCCACGAGCTCGAGCCCGGCGGCCTCCAGCGACGCGATGGCCGTCACAGCCTCCCCGGGGGTCCATGCGCCGTTTGCGTCGAGCCGCAGCGACACCGCCGGTCCCGCGGCGGCCCGCACGGCAGCGATCCTCCCCGCGTCGTCGCCCCTGCCCACCTTGACCTTCAGGCAGCGAAAGCCCGAGCGGGCCGCCACGCCGGCCTCGGCGGCCGCGCCGGCCCGGTCCAGCGCGCTGATGGTCGCGTTGACCTCCACCTCGCCGGCCGGCTCGCTCGCCAGCAGGGCGGCCACGGGTCGCCCTTCGCGCCGCCCGCGCAGGTCCCAGAGCGCGAGGTCGAGCCCGGCCAGGGCCTGCGGGAGGTCGGCCGCCTCGCGCAGCGCGTCGAGCCGGTCGCCGGGCGCCATCCCCTGCCCGGCCGCCAGCACCGGGCGGTAGGCCTCCAGCGCCTCGCGCACGAGCGCGAGTGGCACGCCGTCGTAGGGCTCAAGCGGCGCCGCCTCGCCCCAGCCGACCAACCCGGCGGCGTCGCGGACCCCTACGTGGAGCAGCTCGCGGCGCTCCAGCGTGCCCCATGCGGTCTCGAGCGGCGTGCGCAGGCGAAACGCGCGCGGCTCGACGAGGAGCTCCATACGCGTCAGATCTAGCTCAGCAGCAGGCCGGCGGCCAGCAGCACGCAGAAGGCGAGTTGCAGCAGGCCGGTGCGCGCGAGCGCGTCGTTGAGCGACGGGCCGTCGGTGCGGTTGCGCACCAGCCGGACCAACGGGACCGCGAGTGGAAGGGCGAGCCACGGCAGCATCAGCCACGCACCGAGGTCGTGACCGCCGGCGAGCCAGGTCAGCGGCGGGATCAGGAATGCGGGGTAGACCAGCGCCGCGTACAGGTTGCGCGCGCGGTGGCGGCCCAGGCGGACGACGAGCGTGCGCTTGCCCGCGCGCCGGTCGGTGTCGATGTCGCGGACGTTGTTGACCACGAGGATCGCTGCCGCGAGCGTCCCCACCGGGACCGCGAGCGCGAGCGCGTCCCACGGCAGGTGCTCGCGCTGCACGTAGTAGGAGCCCGTCACCGCGACTATCCCGAAGAACAGGAACACGAACAGCTCGCCGAGCCCCTCGTAGCCGTAGGGCCGCGGGCCGCCCGTGTACAGGACGCCCGCGAGGATCGACGCCGCGCCGATGACCAGCAGCGCCCAGCCGGCGATCGCGATCAGGTAGATCCCGACGAGCACGGCGACACCGAACGATGCCCACGTCGCGATAAGCACCTGGCGCGGCGGGACGAGTCCGCCGGCGGTGACCCGCACGGGCCCGAGGCGGTCGTCGGTGTCGGCGCCGCGGCGAGCGTCGGAGTAGTCGTTTGACAGGTTGGTCCCGACCTGGATGGCGATCGCGCCGATCAGCGCGGCGAAGAAGGCCAGCCAGTTCACGTCACCGTCGTGGGCGGCCAGCGCGGTGCCGACGAGAACGGGCGCCACCGCCGCCGGCAGCGTCCGCAGCCGGGCGGCCATGAGCCAGATGCGGGCGCTGCCGCCGAGCTCGCGGGCCGAGTCGGCGGCCGCACGCGCCCGAGCCGGCCGCTCGGCGCGCACGCTGCCACCGCCGCTCGCACTCCGGCCGCGCGCGAGCAGGCCGCTCAGCCGGCCGCCGCTCTCGCCGGCGCCTTCCTCTTCGACGCCACTTTCCTCGCGGCCGCCCAGCCGCCCTCCGCCCTCCGCCCGGTCGTCCTTCGCGCCTCCGCGGCGCTCGCCGGCGCCACGCTGGCGTGCAAGCAGCTCGCGGGCGCGCTTGGGGTCGAAGCCGCTTCCCTCCGTGCTCATGGCCGCCTCGGGAACTTGGCGAAGTCGGGCGCTCGCTTCTCCTTGTAGGCGTCGCGGCCCTCCTGCGCCTCCCCGGAGCCGTAGAAGAGGAGGTTGGTGTCGTGGGCGAGCTGCTGCAGGCCGGCGTAGCCGTCCTCGGAGGCGTGGAACGACGCCTTGAGCAGCCGCAGCGCGAACGGGGAGAGTGCGAGCATCTCGCGGCACCACCGCACCGTCTCCTCCTCGAGGCGCTCGAGCGGGACCACCGTGTTGACGAGCCCCATCTCGAGCGCCTGCGCCGCGTCGTAGCGGCGGCACAGGAACCAGATCTCCTTGGCCTTCTTGGGGCCCACCAGGTCGGAGAGGACGCTCGCCCCGAAGCCGCCGTCGAACGAGCCGACGCGTGGCCCCGTCTGCCCGAACTGCGCGTTGTCCGCAGCGATGGTCAGGTCGCAGACGACGTGGAGCACGTGCCCGCCCCCGATCGCGTAGCCCGCGACCATCGCGACCACCGGCTTGGGCAGCCGGCGTATCTGGACGTGCAGGTCGGTGACGTGGAAGCGACCGATGCGGTCGCTGGAGCCGGGGTCCTCGAGGTAGCCCGCGTCCCCGCGCACGCGCTGGTCGCCGCCCGAGCAGAAGGCGAGCGGGCCCTCGCCGGTCAGGACGATCACCCCGACGTTGCGGTCCTCGCGCGCCGCCTCGAAGGCGCGCGAGAGCTCGACGACCGTCTGGGGCCGGAAGGCGTTGCGGACCTCCGGGCGGTCGATCGTGATCTTGGCGATGCCGTCGCCGGAGAGCTCATAGCGGATGTCGGAGTACTCGCCGGCGCTGCGCCAGTCCACTGTCACGCCGCCGTACGTTATCCGCATGATCGTCCCCTGCTGGCTCTCGCGTGCGGCGCGCGCCCACCCGCAGCGGATCGCGCTGGCGACGCCGTCCGGCTCGCTCTCCTACGCGGAGCTCGAGCGCCGGTCCGCGTACGCGGCGGCTGCGCTCGCAGCGCAGGGTGTGCGGGCGGGCGATCGCGTCGCGCTGCTCCTCCAAGCCGACGAGCATTTCGTGGTCGCGTTGCACGCCTGCCTGCGGATGGGCGCGGTGGCGATGCCAGTCGACCTGCGCCTCGCCGAGGACGAGCGGCGCGCGCAGGCGGCGAAGGCGGCGGTGGTCGTCGACGCGCCGATCGACGAGGTGGGGCCAGCGGAGGCTCGCGCCGGCGCGAGCCATGACCTGTTCCACCCGGCGCTCGCCGTCCACACCTCGGGCACCGCGGGCGCGGCGAAGGCGGTCGAGCTCACCTACGGCAACCTGCTGTGGAGCGCGATGGGCTCTGCCGTCGCGCTGGGCCTGGACGCCGAGGAGCGCTGGCTGTGCCCGCTGCCGCTGAGCCATGTCGGCGGCCTGTCGGTGCTCGTCCGCAGCGCGATCTACGGGACGACCGCAGTGCTTCACCCGCGCTTCGACGCCGAGGGCGTGGCGCGCGCGCTGGCGCAGGACGGCATCACTCTGGTCTCGCTCGTCCCGACGATGGTCACGCGGCTGCTCGATGCGGGCCTGCGGCGGTCCCCCACTCTGCGCCACGCGCTGATCGGCGGCGCCGGGCTGGACCCGGCGCTTGCGGAGCGGGCCCGCGCGGCCGGCCTTCCGGTGGCCGCGACCTACGGCCTCACGGAGGCGGCCTCGCAGGTGGCGACGAACGGCGTGCCGCTGTTCTGCACCGGCGTCGAGATCGCAAGCGACGGCGAGATCCTGGTCTCTGGGCCCACCGTCGCGCCCGGCGAAGCAGGCCCCGACGGCCTGCTTCGGACGGGCGACCTCGGCGCGCTCGACGAGCGCGGCCGGCTCATCGTCACCGGCCGCAAGGCCGACACCATCGTCACCGGCGGGGAGAACGTTACGCCCTGGGAGGTCGAGGAGGTGCTCCTTGCCCACCCGGCGGTGGCCGAGGTTGCCGTCCACGGGCGGGCGGACCCCGAATGGGGCGAGACGGTGACCGCGACGGTGGTCCTCGAGCCGGGCGCCGAGGTGAGCGGAGAGGACCTGCGTGCGCACGCGGCCCGACGCCTGGCCCGCTTCAAGGTCCCCAAGGCGGTCGAGTTCGCCGAAGCCCTCCCGCGAACCGCCTCGGGCAAGGTCCTGCGTGGCGCGCTGCGCTAGCTTCGCCCCGATGGACCCCGAGAGCTACCGCGCCGCCCAGCGCGACCAGTGGTCGCGGTCGGCTGCCGGCTGGGCGAAGCGGCGCGAGGAGTTCCAGCGCCGCGCGCTGCCCGTGTCGCGGTGGCTGATCGACGCGGTGCAGCCCCAGCCCGGGCAGACGGTGCTCGAGCTCGCCGCGGGCCCCGGTGACACCGGGCTGCTCGCCGCCGAGCTGGTGGCGCCCGCCGGTCGGGTGATCCTGTCGGACGGGACGGAGGAGATGGTCGACGCCGGGCGTGCCCGCGTGGAGGAGATCGGTGCACCCAACGTCGAGCTTCGCGTGCTCGAGCTCGAGTGGATCGACCTGGAGACCGCGTCCGTAGACGCCGTCCTGTGCCGCTGGGGGTACATGCTCGCCGCCGACCCCGGAGCGGCCCTGCGCGAGACGCGCCGCGTGCTGCGGCCGGGCGGGAGCGTCGCGCTCGCCGTCTGGGACGGGCCGGAGCACAACCCATGGGCGACGGCCCCGACGGTGGAGCTGGTCCAGCGAGGGCTGGCCGAGCCGCGCGACCCGGCGGGGCCCGGGATGTTCGCCCTCGCCCCCGAGGGCCGCGTGCAGGCGCTGCTCGAGGAGGCCGGGTTCACCGGCGCGCAGATCGAGGCGGTCGAGCTCGAGTTCGCGTTCGACTCCCTGGACGACTACTGGGCGACGACCCTCGACCTCTCGATCCCCTTAGCCGACGCGGTCGCCCGGCTGGACGACGAGACGCGTCACGCGGTGCGCGCCGGAGTGGGCGCGCGCCTCGCGGCCTACGCTCGCGAGGACGGCGGCATCGCGCTTCCAGCGCGCACGCTGGTGGCCGTGGCCGGCGCGTAGGCGCCGCTGCTAGCGTCCCGCGCCATGTTCTACGACGACGACGCGGACCTCTCCGCGCTCGACGGCAAGACCGTCGCGATCCTCGGCTTCGGCTCCCAGGGCCACGCGCACGCGCTCAACCTGCGTGACTCCGGGGTCGACGTCGTGGTGGGCCTTCGCGAGGGTTCTGCGTCCGCCGCCAAGGCCCGTGACCAGGGCCTCGAGGTGCTGTCCGTCGCCGATGCCGCGAGCCGCGCCGACGTGGTCATGGTCCTGCTCCCGGACGAGAAGCAGGCCGAGGTCTGGGAGCGCGAGATCTCCGATGGGATCGCGGCTGGGAACCTGTTGATGTTCGCCCACGGCTTCTCGATCCACTTCGACCAGATCGTCGCCCCGCCCGAGGTCGACGTGGCGATGGTCGCGCCCAAGGGACCGGGTCACCTCGTCCGCCGGCAGTTCGTCGACGGCGAGGGCGTTCCGGGGCTGCTGGCCGTCCATCAGGACTCCACGGGCAACGCCAAGGCGCTCGCGCTCGCCTACGCCAAGGGGATCGGCTGCACGCGCGGTGGCGTGATCGAGACGAGCTTTCGCGAAGAGACCGAAACCGACCTCTTCGGCGAGCAGGCAGTCCTGTGCGGTGGGGTCTCCGAGCTCGTGCGCGCGGGCTACGAGACGCTCGTCGACGCGGGCTATGACCCGCGCCTGGCGTACTTCGAGTGCCTGCACGAGCTCAAGCTGATCGTCGACCTGATCTACGAGAAGGGCATCACCGGGATGCGCTACTCGATCTCCAACACCGCCGAGTACGGCGACCTGACTCGAGGCAGTCGCGTGATCTCCCAGGAGACCCGCGAGGAGATGAAGCGCATCCTCGGCGAGATCCAGTCCGGCGAGTTCGCGCGTGAGTGGATAGCCGAGAACCGCGCGGGGCAGGAGAACTTCCAGCGCATGCGCGAGGAGCAGTCCAACCATCAGATCGAGCGCGAGGGGCGCGAGCTGCGCGGCATGATGAGCTGGATCGACACGGAGTTCTGACCGAGCGGTGGGCGGGGAGGGTCGCCAGCCGGACGAGGCCGCCCCCCAGGGCTGGCTCCCGCCGGTGGCCCCGGGCGCCGACGCCGCGCGTCGCTGGCACACCGTCGATGAGCCCACCCCCGGACCGCCGGCCCCCGGCGTTGCGCCCCCGCTCCCCGGGTTCCCGGGCCACGAGCACGCCGCGGGACCGCCCGTCGGTGACGGCGCAGCGGGCGACGCCTGGTGGCGCGAACACCGCATCGCACCGGCCGGGACGCGCCTGGGCCCGGGTGTTGCCTCGCCCGTGGCCACGAACGGCCACGCCGTCGCCGCCCTCACGCTCGGCATCGCCGGGCTGGTCCTCTTCGTCGCGTCGGGCTTCGGGCTCGTGTTCGTGCTGAACCTGCCCTGCTCGGTGCTGGCCTGGGTGTTCGGGGTTCGCGGCATGCGCCGGGCCGACCGCGGGGAGGGCGCGCACCAGCGGGGGATGGCCAAAGCCGGCATGGTCCTCGGCGTGGTAGGCACGGTGATGGGCGTGGTGGCCGTGGTGGCCTGGGCTCTCGGGTTCCTGTTCAGCGAGCACCTGCGCGACGAGCTGCAGCGCGAGTGGGAGCGCCAGCGCAGGGGTTGAGCATGGGCGAGCCAGACGAGCAGCCCACCGAGGAGCACGAGCGCGGGCCGGCGCCGGAGCGGCCCGACGCGACCTGGACGCCCTACTTCGGGGCCCCGCCGAGCCCGTTCGCGGAGGCGACCGGGGCGGTGAGGCCTCCGGCCCCGCCGCCTCCGCAGACGGCCCCGCCGTCCCCCGACCCCACGCTCTGGCTGCGCGCCCCCGGCTCCACGCCCGCGGTCCCCTCGCCCGTGCCACCCGCCGGCTATCTCGGCGCGCCCGGGCCGCCGGCTTGGCCGACGCCGAACTGGCCGACGCCGGCCACCTACGCGCCCGCCGAGCCCGAGAACGGCAAGGCGACCGCGGCCCTCGTACTCGGGATCGTGGGGCTGGGCCTGTGGTTCGCGCTCGGGTTCGGCTTGCTCTTCCTCTTCAACCTCCCGTGCTCGATCCTCGCCTGGGTGTACGGGATCCAGGCACGGCGGCGGATCGAGGCGGGGGAGACCGCCCGCGGCGAGGGAGCCGCCAGGGCCGGGGTGATCCTGGGCGTCGTCGGAGTGATCCTGGGGCTGCTCGGGCTCACCGGCTGGGTGCTCCTCTTCGTGTTGGCGATCTGACGAGCGCCGGCGCCTGGTCCGCGCGGCGGACCCTTCGCTACCCTCACGGCCCTCCATGGCGACCCCCAATCCCTTCATCAAGCAGTACCTGATGACCGCGGGGCCGACGCCGGTTCCGCCGGCCGTCATGAACGCGATGGCCGAGCCGGTGACCTACCACCGCTCGCCGGACTTCGACCCGCTCTACGCGCGGGTCCTCGAGCGGCTCCCGAAGGTCTTTCGCACCTCCAACGACGTGCTCATGTTCGCCTCCAGCGGCTCGGGCGCGATGGAGTCCGCGGTGGCCAACCTCGTTGCGCCCGGCCAGCCGGCGCTCGCCTGCGCGACCGGCAAGTTCGGGGAGCGCTGGATCGAGCTCTGCGACGCCTACGGCGCGCGCACGGTCAAGCACGAGCCGGGCTGGGGCACGCGCCTGGACCCCGCCGAGATCGACCGGCTGCTCGAGGACAACCCCGACGTGAAGGTGGCGTTCGCCACGCTCTCGGAGACCTCCACCGGCGTCGTCCACGACGTCCAGGCGATCGCCGAGGTCGCGCGCGCCCGCGGTGTGATCCTCGCGATCGACGCCGTCTCCGGCCTCGGCGCCGCCGAGCTGCGCCAGGACGATTGGGGCGTCGACGTCGTCGTCGCCGGCTCGCAGAAGGCGCTGATGTGCCCGCCCGGCCTGGCCTTCGCCAGCGTCTCGGAGCGCGCCTTCGAGCATGCAGCCTCCCAGCCCGGTGGGCGCTACTACTTCGATTGGACCAAGACGCGCAAGAGCCAGAGCAAGGGCTCCAGCCCGTTCACCCCGCCGGTGACGCTCGTCCGCGGCCTCGACGTCGCCCTCGGGCTGATCGAGGACGAAGGCCTCGACGACGTCCTGGCCCGCCACGACGTGCTCGCCCGCGCCACGCGTGCCGGCGTCCGCGCCATCGGCCTCGACCTCTACGGCGACCCCGACGAGCGCGCGACCGTGGTCACCGCCGTCGAGCTCCCCGAGACGATCGACGGCGGCAAGGTTCCCAAGCTCCTTCGCGACGTCCACGGCATCACCGCCAACGGCGGCCAGGAGCAGCTCAAGGGGCGCATCCTGCGGATCGCGCACTGCGGCTACTTCGGCGCCTACGACATCATCACCACGCTCGCGGCCCTGGAGATGGTGCTCACCGAGCTGGGGATGGACGTCGAGCTCGGCGCCGGCGTCGGCGCGGCCCAGCGCGCCTTCCTCGACGCGGGCGTCCCCGCGGCCGCGTGAGCGCCGAAGACCAAGTTCGCGTCCTCGTCAAGGAGAAGATCGCCCCCTCCGGGGTGGACCTGCTCCGCGAAGCCGGCTTTCACGTCGACCTCGGCGTGGACTGGTCCGACGAAGAGCTCGATCAGCGCATCGGCGGCTACGACGCGCTGCTCATCCGCTCGGCCACGCAGGTGACCGCCGACCTGATCGGGCGCGCCGACGGGCTACGGGTCATTGGCCGGGCGGGAATCGGGGTCGACAACGTCGACGTCGACGCCGCGACCAAGCGCGGGATCATCGTCGCCAACGCGCCGCAGTCCAACATCGTCGCCGCGGCCGAGCACACGATGGCCCTGATGCTCGCGCTCGCCCGCAACGTGCCGCAGGCACACGCATCGCTCAGCGCCGGCAAGTGGGAGCGCTCGAAGTTCGGCGGCACCGAGCTCTACGAGAAGACCCTCGGGGTGCTGGGCTTCGGCCGCATCGGCCAGCTCGTCGCCCATCGCGCCAAGGGCTTTGGGATGCGCGTGCTTGCCTTCGATCCCTTCGTCTCCAGCGAGCGCTTCCGCGAGCTCGGCGCCGAGAAGGCCGAGAGCTCCGCCGACCTCTACGCGCAGGCGGACTTCATCACCGTCCACCTGCCGCGCACCCCCGAGACCCGCGGGTGGCTCAATGCCGAGGCGTTCGCCCAGATGCGCGACGGCGTGCGGGTCATCAACTGCGCCCGCGGGGAGCTCGTCGTGGACGACGACCTCAAGGCGGCGATCGACTCGGGCAAGGTCGGCGGCGCCGCGCTCGACGTATTCTCCCAGGAGCCGATCACCGAGCACCCGCTGTTCGGCTACCCCAACGTCGTCGTCACCCCTCACCTGGGCGCCTCGACCACCGAGGCCCAGGACCGCGCGGGCATACAGACCGCCGAGCAGGTCGTCGCGGCGCTCACCGGCGGGGTGGTCTCCACCGCGGTAAACATCCCGGCGATCGCGCCCGAGGACATGGAGGCGCTCGGCCCCTTCCTGCCGCTTGCCCGCGACCTCGGCCGGATCGCCATGTCCCTCGCCGAGGGGTCCTCGATCGACGCGGTCGAAGTCGAGTACCTGGGGAGGATGGCTGAGCGCGACACGCGGCTGCTCACCCTCTCCGTCCTTCACGGGATGCTAGCCGGCCATATCGAGGACGAGGTCAACCTGGTCAACGCGTCGGCGCTTGCGGAGGAGCGCGGGATCCGGATCGCGGAGACCAAGCAACCCCTCGCGCGCGACTTCACCGAGCTCGTTCGCGTGACCGTGGTCACCGGGGAGGAGCGCCTTCGCGTTGTGGGAACGTGCCTCGGGCGCCGCAACCGCCCGCATCTGCTCGAGGTCTGGGGACAGCGCTTCAACGTCCAGCTCGACCCCTACATCTCCTTCTTCCGGTACTCCGACGTCCCGGGGATGATCGGGCGCATGGGCACGATCTTCGGCGAGCACGGCGTGAACATCATCGCGGCGAACGTCGGGCGGGCGCCCGACGAGCAGGCGCAGGGCCCCGGCCGCGTGGCGACCATGGCCGTCACGACCGACGCTCCGGTACCGCGCGAGGTCGTCGAGGAGATCGTCGCGACAGAGGGCTTCGCGGCGGGCCGCACGGTCGCGCTCTAGGCTTGCCGCAGATGCGAGCCGTGGTCATCACCCAGCATGGACCGCCCGAGGTGCTCCAGGTCGAGGAGCGCCCCGCCCCCGAGCGGCCGCTGGGAGGCGAGGTGCTGGTCGACGTCGCCGCGGCCGGTGTCAACTTCGCCGACACCATGGCCCGCGTCGGGCTGTATCCCGACGCGCCCAAGCCGCCGATGGTGGTGGGCTACGAGGTCGCAGGAACGGTGGCGGGCGTCGGGCCGGGCGTCGAGGGCTTCCGCGACGGCGACCGGGTCATGGCCATGACCCGCTTCGGTGGCTACGCGGAGCAGGTCAAGGTCAACGGAGCAAACGTGATCTCCCTGCCCGACGAGCTCAGCTTCGAGCAGGGCGCGGCGATCCCGGTCAACTACGCGACGGCCTGGGCGGGGCTGCTGCGCTACGGCGCCCTGCAGGCCGGCGAGCGGGTGCTGATCCACGCGGCCGCGGGCGGAGTGGGGATCGCCGCCACGCAGATCGCCAAACGCCACGGCGCGGAGGTCTGGGGAACCGCCTCGCCGTCCAAGCACGACGCGATCCGCGAGAACGGCGTCGACCACGCCGTCGACTACAGGACCGCCGGCTGGGAGCGCGGCCTGCCCGAGATGGACCTGGTGATGGACGCCATCGGCGGCAAGAGCTTCCGGACGAGCTACAAGCTGCTGCGCGCCGGCGGCCGGCTGGTCTGCTTCGGCGCGTCCTCGGTCATGTCCGGCGAGCGGCGCAACCTGGTCACCGCGGCCCGCGCCGCGGCGCGCATGCCGCGCTTCAGCCTGATCAAGCAGATGTCGGAGTCCAAGGCGGTGATCGGCCTCAACGCCCTTCGCCTCTGGGACGCCCAGGGGACGATCGAGCCGTGGGTCGGCCCGCTCACCGAGCTGATGGAGGACGGGACGATTCGCCCCGTGGTCGCCGAGGCCGTGCCCTTCGCCAACGCGCCCGCCGCCCACCGCGCGCTCGCCGAGCGGCGCAACGTCGGCAAGGTGGTTCTGACCCCGTAGGGCCTGGTACGCTGGATCCGGATGTCGCACCTGCTCGCCCTTCGCCTTCTTCTCCTCCCCCTTCGGGGGGAATAGCGCGTGGCGGCCGCGAAGCCGCAAACCGACCGAGAAGAAGCCGTAGGACGAGACACAAAGGGGTAGCGACAGATGGACGACAACCGAGTACTGATCTTCGACACCACGCTGCGCGACGGCGAGCAGTCGCCGGGCATCTCGCTCAACACAGCCGAGAAGCTCGAGCTGGCCCACCAGCTGGCGCGGCTCGGGGTCGATGTCATCGAGGCCGGCTTCCCCATCACCTCACCCGGGGACTTCGAGGCCGTGCAGGCGATCTCTCGCGAGGTCGAGGGCCCGGTGGTGGCGGGTCTGGCTCGCACCCATACCCAGGACATCGATGCCGCTTTCAACGCGGTGAAGGATGCCGCGCGCCCGCGGATCCACACCTTCATCTCGACCTCGGACATCCACATTCGCCACCAGCTCCAGACCACCCGCGAGGACGTCAAGGGCCAGGCGCGTGCCGCGGTGGCCCACGCCAAGCAGTACGTCGACGACGTCGAGTTCTCGCCCATGGACGCGACCCGGGCCGACCTCGAGTACACGGCCGAGGTCTGCGCGATCGCCATAGAAGAGGGGGCCACGACGATCAACATCCCCGACACGGTCGGCTACACGACGCCCCAGGAGTTCACGGCATACCTCGAGGGCCTCTACGGGCTCGTGCCGGGCATGCGCGACGTCGTCGTCTCCGTGCACTGCCACGACGACCTCGGCCTGGCGGTCGCCAACTCCTTCGCGGGCGTGCTGGCCGGCGCACGGCAGGTCGAGTGCGCGGTCAACGGGATCGGGGAGCGCGCCGGGAACGCGTCGCTCGAGGAGATCGTGATGCTCCTGCACACCCGCCGCGCGGACATCGGCGGACTGCACACGGCCTGCGAGACACGGGAGATCGCGCGCACCAGCCGACTGGTCTCGCGGCTCACGGGCTACGTGGTGCAGCCCAACAAGGCGGTGGTCGGCCGCAACGCGTTCGCGCACGAGTCGGGCATCCACCAGGACGGCGTGCTCAAGGAGCGCACCACCTACGAGATCATGGACGCGACGACGATCGGCCTGGACGCCAACTCGATCGTGCTCGGCAAGCACTCCGGCCGCCACGCGCTTCAGCAGGCGCTGGAGGGCCTGGGCTTCGAGGTCCGCGGGCAGGCGCTCAACCAGGCCTTCAAGCGCTTCAAGGAGATCGCGGACAAGAAGAAGCAGGTCACGGCCATGGACCTCGAGGCGCTCGTCACCGACGAGCTGCGCGAGGACGTCGCGGCCTACGAGCTGCTGTGGTTCGACGTCGAGGCCTCCTCGCGCCGGCCCCCGCACGCGACCGTCGCGGTCCGCACCCCCACGGGCGAGGAGGTCACCGGCGACTTCACGGGCGACGGTCCGGTCGACGCGATCTTCCGGGCCATCAACTCGGCCACGGGGCTCGATGCTCGCCTGCGCGAGTTCCGCGTCGACGCGGTTACCGGCGGACGGGACGCGCTGGGCGAGACGTCGGTCGTGCTCGAGCTCGCGGGCGTGTCGGCCTCGGGCGCGGGCGTCTCGACGGACATCATCGAGGCGGCGGCCCGCGCCTACGTTCGCGCGCTGGGCAACGCCGCCCGCAGGGGCCGCGAGGCGGTTCCCGACCGGGCCCCGGCCGCCGAGCTCGAGCCAACGCCCTAGCGGCCGGTCAGCGCCGTCGCTAGGGTCGTTGGTATGGCCGAACGCTACGACGCAGTCGTTGTCGGCGGGTCGCTGGCCGGGTGCTCGGCGGCCAGGTTCCTCGCGCTTCGTGGCGCGCGCGTGGCCCTGGTCGAGAAGCGCCCGTCGATGGACGCCTACAAGGTCGCGTGCACCCACTTCATCCAGGCCGGCGCCTCGCCCGCCATCGAGCGGCTCGGGCTCGCGCCGCTCATCCGGGAGGCCGGAGGGGTCCCGAACAAGGTCGACATCTGGACTCGGTACGGGTGGATCCGTCCTCCCGACAATGGCTTCCACGGCTGGAACGTCCGCCGCTCGACGCTTGACCCGCTCGTCCGAAGGCTGGCCGTCGAGACGCCCGGCGTCGAGTACATGCCGGGCTTCACTGCGACCGGCCTCGAGGGCAACGGGCGCATCACGGGCGTCCGCGTACGCGCGCGGGACGGTGAGGATCGGGCGCTGTCCGCCCGGCTGGTGGTCGCCGCCGACGGTCGCGATTCCGAGCTTGCGCGGCTGGCACGCGTACCGGCACGGATCCGCCCGCACGGCCGCATCTGCTACTTCGCCTACCACACGGGCCTCGAGCTTCGGGATCCCCGCCGCTCGCGGCTGTGGTTCGCGGAGCCCGACGCCGCCTACCTGTTTCCGAACGAGGACGGGATCGTCTGCGTCACGGTGGTGGCGACCAAGGATCAGCTGCCCGTCTACCGCGCCGACCCCGAGGCGGCTGCGCTTGCCCTCTTCCGGAAGCTGCCGGACGCGCCGGCCCTGGAACGGGCGACGCGCGTGGGCAAGTGGATCGGCAAGCTCGAGATGCCCAACGCAAGCCGGCCGGCGGCCGCCCGGGGGATGGCCTTCGTGGGCGACGCGGCCCAGGCGTCAGATCCCCTGTGGGGTGTCGGCTGCGGCTGGGCCGTCCAGTCCGCGGAGTGGCTGGCCGAGGAAACGGGCGTGGCGCTGCACGGATCCGACGACCAGCTCTCCCGCGCGCTCGACGCCTACCGCGTGCGCCATCGCCGCGAGCTGGCAGCCCATCACTGGCAGACCTCGGACTACTCGACCGGCCGCCCGTTCAATCCCGTGGAGAGGCTGATGATGGCCGCCGCCGCCCGCGACGAACGGGTGGCGGAAGACTTCGAGCGCCTCGGGACCAGGAGCGTCCGGCCCCAGGCGTTGTTGCCGGGCCTGCTCGCCCGCTCTGCTCGCGCGCTGGCTGCGTGAGCGCTTCCCGGGCAGGCGAGGTTTTCGTCGCCGGGGTCCGCTCGCCAGTGCTCGAGGCGGGGGCGCCGGGTGCGCCCGAGGCGGCGGTCTTCGTGCATGGCAACCCGGGCTCGACCCACGACTGGGCCGACCTGGTGCAGCGCGTCGGCGACTCGGGTCGCCGGGCCGTCGCGCTCGACATGCCGGGCTTCGGCGACGCCGACAAGCCCGCGACGTTCGAGTACACCAACTACGGCTACGCGCGCCATCTCGGCGGCGCCCTCGACCAGCTCGGGGTCTCGCGCGCCCATCTCGTGCTCCACGACTTCGGGGGAGGGTGGGGCCTCACCTGGGCTGCCCAGAATCGCGACCGCGTCGGCAGCCTCACCGTGATCGACACCGGCGTGCTCCTGGACTACCGCTGGCATGCCTTCGCCAAGGTGTGGCGGACGCGGGGTGCCGGCGAGCTCTTCTTCAGGTCGGCGACCTGGCCGGTGCTCAAGCTCTCGATGCGGCGCGGCCAGCCCAAGCCGCTTCCCGAGAGCGACCTGCGACGGATGTTCGCGGCGATGAAGGACCCCGGAACCCAACGCGCCGTGCTTCGCCTCTATCGAGCCACCGACCCCGAAAGCTTCGCGGGGGCGCGGGCGCCGTTGCAGGGGCTGAGCCCGGTGCTCGTCGTGTGGGGCGCCCACGACCCCTACCTCAAGGTCGAGCAGGCCCACCGCCAGCGCGAGACCTTCCCCGAGGCGCAGGTCGTCGTGCTGTCGGGGTCGGGCCACTGGCCGATGCTCGACGACCCCGAGGGGCTGGCGGCGGCGGTGGTCCCGTTTCTCGAGCGCCACATCGCCGCCGGGACGGCGCAGCCCGCCTAGCCGCGGCCCGCCGCCAGGCCCTGCTCGTAGCCCGCGGCCAGGGCGCGGTCGCTGCGCGATGGATCCATGAACCGGCCGCCGATGGCCTGCGCCGCGCCCCGGTCCGGGGAGAGGATCCGGACCTTCGCGCCGCGGGTTCGCAAGGCCGTCGCCTCGATCGCCGCCGTCGCCCGCACGGCGGCGCCGAGCGCGCCGAGGGGAGTAGTCCCGCCGCTCAGTGCGGCCGTCGGGTTCAGGCACAGCACCCGCGCGTCCGCGCCCACGGGGGCGATGTCGAGGTTGGACGGGCTCCACGTGCCCCCGTCCACGTACTCGCGCCCGCCGATCTCGATCGGCCGGAAGTAGCCGGGGATGGCGCACGACGCGGCGACCGCTTCGGCGACGGTCGCGCGCGGGGCGCCCGGCGCGCCGAAGACCACCCGCCGACCGTTTCGCCGCGCTACGGCCGCCACCCGCAGGCGTCCATCGAAGCGCGCGCCCAGGCTGTCGATCTCGCGGCGCATGCCGTCGAGGGAAACCTGCCCTCGCGGCAGCACCGCCAGCAGCGCAGCGCGCGAGAGTGCCTGGGCGGGGCCGACGAGCGGAACGGCGCGCATGGCCACCGGATTGCCCAGGGCGAGCGTCCAGCGCACGGTCGCGCGGGCCAGCGCCTGCACGGCGCCCGGCTCGGCCCGCTCGTCCGCCGGCGCCTGCTCGCCCTCGCGCCTGCTCGTGCCTGGGCGCCGCGGGCTGCGGCCGGCAGCGAGGTTCGCCGCCACAATCGAACCGGCCGACGTCCCGGCCAGGTACTCGCAGTCACGGAAGTCAAGGCCGGCTGACTCCTCCAGGCCGGCAAGCACCCCGGTGATCCAGGCCTCCCCGGCGACGCCGCCCGCGCCGAGCACGAGGGCGTCGGGAAGGAGGAAGGGGGCGGGGCTCACGGCGCGGGAGCCTAATGGGCGACCGATCCCGAACAATCGTACGTGATAACGTACAGCGCAGCGAATGGCCGTCGCCCTGGACTCCGACACCGCCCTGCACCTCGGCCCCCGTGTACGTGCGCTGCGCGAGGGCATGGACCTCTCGTTGCGCGACCTCGCCGAGCGCTGCGGGGTCAGCCCACCGATGCTCTCCCAGGTCGAGCGAGGCGAGACCAGCCCGACGCTCGCCGTCGCCGAGCGCATAGCGTCGGGACTCGACCTGCGCCTGTCCCAGCTCCTGCGGCTCGACGAGGACGGGACCGTCGCCGTGGTGCGTGGTGGCCAGGGCCGCACGGGTGGCCGGCGCGGCCATCGCTACGAGGTGCTGACCCCGCCGCTGCCCGGTCAGCGCGCCGAGGTCTCGCGCCACATCCTCGCCCCGGGGGCCAAGACCGGCGGCCCCGGCGACCCGCCGATGCACGAGCCCGGCAGCCGCGAGACCGCGGTGGTGGAGACCGGCCGCGCGGTTCTCGTCTGCGACGACGAGCGCCACCAGCTGTCCGCGGGCGACGCGGTCACCTTCGATGCCGACCTGCCCCATCACTTCGAGAACCCCGGCCGCGGCCAGGCCAGCCTGCTGGCCGTCGTGTCCGCCGGCCTGCGAAGGAGCTGACCCCCATGCCACAGACCCTCTTCGAGAAGATCTGGGACGCCCACGAGGTCCTGCCCGGGCTGCTCTACGTCGACCTGCACCTGGTTCACGAGGTCACCAGCCCGCAGGCGTTCGACGGTCTGCGGCTCGCCGGCCGGCGGCTGCGCCGGCCCGACCGCACGCTCGCGACGGCCGATCACAACGTCCCGACCGACGGGACCCCGGTCGCTTCGCGCATCCGCGACGAGCTCTCACGGGTGCAGGTCGAGACGCTCGAGCGCAACTGCGCCGAGTTCGGCGTCCCCGTGTACTCGCTGGGCTCCTCGCGCCAGGGCATCGTGCACGTCATCGGACCAGAGCTCGGGGTCACCCAGCCCGGGATGACCATCGTCTGCGGCGACTCGCACACCGCCACCCACGGCGCCTTCGGAGCACTGGCCTTCGGCATCGGGACCAGCGAGGTCGAGCACGTGCTGGCCACTCAGTGCCTCGTGCAGCACAAGCCGCGCTCCATGCGCGTCCGCTACGACGGCGAGCCGGGCTTCGGGGTGACGGCCAAGGACCTGATCCTCGGCACGATCGGCCAGATGGGCGTCGACGGCGCCGTCGGCCACGTCGTCGAGTACGCGGGCCCCGCCATCACGGCGCTCTCCATGGAAGGCCGCATGACGATCTGCAACATGACCATCGAGGGCGGCGGGCGCGCGGGAATGGTCGCGCCCGACGACACCACCTTCGATTGGGTGCAGGACCGGCCTGCGGCCCCTCGGGGGCGCGCCTTCGACCAGGCGGTCGATGACTGGCGCGCGCTCCACACCGACGACGGCGCCTCCTTCGACAAGGAGATCGTCGTCGACGCCGGCGCGCTCTCGCCGCAGGTCACCTGGGGCACGAATCCGGGCATGGTCGTGGCGGTCACCGGGCGGGTCCCCGAACCGCGCGGCGAGGGTGACGAGCGCGCGCTGCGGTACATGGCGCTCGAGCCCGGCACGCCCGTCCAGGACATCCCTCTGGACCGCGTGTTCATCGGCTCGGGCACCAACAGCCGCATCGGCGACCTACGCGCCGCGGCGCGGGTGGTGGACGGCAAGCGAGTCGCTAAGGGCGTCCAGGCGATGGTCGTCCCGGGCTCGCGGCAGGTGCTCGAGCAGGCCGAGGCCGAGGGCCTGGACCACGTGTTTCGCGCCGCCGGCTTTGACTGGCGCACCGCCGGGTGCTCGATGTGCCTCGGCATGAACCCCGACATCGCGGCGCCGGGCGAGCGCGTGGCCTCGACCTCCAATCGCAACTTCGAGGGCCGCCAGGGCAAGGGCGCGCGCAGCCACCTCGTCTCGCCCGAGATGGCGGCCGCCGCGGCGGTCGAGGGCCACTTCGTCGACATACGCGAGTGGGAGGCCTGAAAATGGATGCCGTGAAGATCGTCTCCGGCCCGATCACCCATCTGGACCGGGCTGACGTCGACACCGACCAGATAATCCCCAAGCAGTTTCTCAAGCGGGTGGAGCGCACGGGATTCGGCGAGTACCTCTTTCACGACTGGCGAAAGGAGCCGGGGTTCGAGCTGCCCTCGAACCCGATCCTGGTCGCGGGCCGCAACTTCGGCTGCGGCTCATCGCGCGAGCACGCGCCGTGGGCGCTCGAGGACTACGGCTTCGAGGCGGTCGTCGCCCCCAGCTTCGCCGACATCTTCCATTCCAACTGCACGAAGATCGGCTTGCTTCCGGTGGAGCTGCCCGAAGAGGCGTGCCGGGAGCTGGCGCGGGCCGGCGAGGGGGAGGTCGACCTCGAGGCGCTGGAGGTTCGCTTCGCCGGGCGCGCGGTGCCCTTCGAGATCGACCCCGAGATCCGCCATCGCCTGCTCAACGGCCTCGACGACATCGCGATGTCGCTGCTCCAGGACGACGCGATCGCCGCCTACGAGCGCGAGCTCGAGCGGACGGGTCCGGTCACCACCGCGCTGTGATCGTCCGCGGGATCCCGATCGCGCTGGTGGCGCTGGCACTGCTGGTGACGGGCTGCGGACTTCCCGGCAGCGGAGACGACTCGAGCAACGTTCCGAAGTGGGCGTCGACGGACGAGGCGAAGATCCGCCCCGGCGCGCAGACCAACACTCAGGGCGGGGGCCAGTGCACCTCGAACTTCGTCTTCTACAAGGGCGACGACGTCTACCTCGGCCAGGCGGCGCACTGCGCCTCGACCGGCGGGCCCAGCGGGACCAACGGCTGCAAGACCGGCTCGCGCCCGCTCGGGACCAGGGTCAAGATCGAGGGTGCCACTAGGCCGGGGACGCTGGCCTACAGCTCGTGGCCGGCGATGCGCAAGGCCAATGAGAGCGACAAGGAGACCTGCGCCTACAACGACCTGGCGCTGGTCCGGCTCGACCCGGCCGACAGAGCCACTGTCAACCCGTCGATACCGAGCTTCGGGGGCCCGACCGGCATCGGTGGCACGGCCGCCGACCAGCGGGTCTACAGCTATGGCAACTCGGAGCTGCGCCTCGGGATCGCCCTCTTCAAGCCCAAGGTCGGCACGACCGTCGGGAGCTCCCCGGGAGGCTGGAGCCACGTGGTCTACACCCTGACCCCCGGCATCCCCGGAGACTCGGGAAGCGGCGTGCTCAACTCCAAGGGGCAGGCGCTCGGCGTGATCAGCACGCTGCGGTTCCTCGGCAAGCCGCTGAGCAACGGCGTCGGCGACGTCGGCAAGGAGCTCGACTACGCGCGGGCGCACGGATTCAAGGGACTCGAGCTGGCACGCGGGACCGAGAAGTTCCAGTCGAGCGGCTTCCTGCGCCTGGGCTAACGCATGCCCGCGACCATCGTCACCCTCCCCGGCGACGGGATCGGCCCCGAGATCACGGCGCCGACGCTGGAGGTGCTCCGACGACTCGGCGAGTTCTCCTTCGAGGAGCAGGTGTTCGGGGGCGCCTCGATCGACGCTCACGGCACCCCGCTGACCGACGACGTGCTGGCCGCCTGCCGCCGGGCTGACGCGGTGTTGCTGGCCGCCGTCGGCGGACCGATGTGGGACTCCACCGACCCGTCCGCCCCCAGGCCGGAGCAGGGGCTGCTCGGCCTGCGCAAGGGCCTGGGCCTCTACGCGAACCTGCGTCCGGTCCGCCCGCTGCCGGCGCTCTACGACGCGAGCCCGCTGCGCCGCGAGCGCATCGAGGGCACGAACCTGCTCGTCGTCCGCGAGCTGACCGGCGGTATCTACTTCGGCGACAAGGGCCGCTCCGACGGCCGCGCCCACGACGTCTGCGCGTACACCGTCGAGGAGATCGAGCGAATCGCCCGGACGGCATTTCGTGCCGCGCGCTCGCGGGTGTCGAGCGTCGACAAGGCCAACGTGCTGGAGACCTCGCGCCTGTGGCGGGAGGTCGTCCACCGCGTCCACGACGAGGAGTTCCCGCACGTCGAGCTCGAGCACGTGCTGGTGGACAACGCCGCAATGCAGCTGATCGCCGCCCCGCGCCACTTCGACGTCATCCTCACGGAGAACATGTTCGGGGACATCCTCAGCGATGAGGCGGCGATGCTCACGGGCTCGATCGGGCTGCTGCCCTCGGCGTCGCTGGGCGACTCGGGGCCGGGTGTCTTCGAGCCCGTGCACGGGTCGGCGCCGGACATCGCCGGCCTCCGAATCGCCAACCCGCTCGCGATGTTCCTTTCGGCCGCGTTGATGCTCCGCCACGGTCTGGGTCGACCCGACGAGGCTGCCGCTCTAGAATCGGCGGTCGACCGTGCGCTGGACGGCGGTCTGCGCACTGCGGACCTGGGCGGAGCGGCGACCACCGCCGAGGCCACCAGTGCCGTCCTTTCCCACCTCTAAGGAGCCATGACGTGGAGCCTGTCGACCTCATCTGGATGAACGGAGAGCTCGTCGCCTGGGACGACGCCAAGGTCCACGTACTCACGCACGGCCTGCACTACGGCACCGGGGTGTTCGAGGGCATCCGCTGCTATGAGACCGAGGACGGGCCGGCGGTCTTCCGCCACCGCGAGCATCTCGAGCGCCTCTACAAGTCGGCCGAGCTGTACTACATGCCGGTGCCCTACGAGCTCGAGGAGCTGCGTGCGGCCACGCACGAGCTCATCGGCCGCAACGAGCTTCGCTCGTGCTACATCCGCCCGCTGGTCTTCCGCGGCTACGGGCAGATGGGTCTCAACCCGCTCGAGGCGCCGGTCGACGTGTGCATCGCCGTGTGGCCGTGGGGCGCCTACCTGGGCGACGAGGGAAAGACCGCGGGCGTCCGCGCGAAGGTCTCCTCGTGGCGGCGGATCAGCCCGGACTCGCTGATCCCGCACGCCAAGGCGAGCGGGCAGTACCTCAACAGCGTGCTGGCCAAGATCGAGAGCCTGAAGGCCGGCTATGAGGAGGCGATCCTGCTCGACGACAAGGGCCACGTCTGCGAGGGCTCGGGCGAGAACCTCTACGTGGTGAGCGAGGGAACGGTCTACACCCCTCCGCAAACGGCGAGCATCCTCGACGGGATCACCCGCAAGTCGGTGATGCAGATCGCTCGCGACCTCGGCCACCCGGTCGTCGAGCGCGACCTCGCCAGGGCCGAGCTCTACCTCGCCGACGAGGTCTTCTGCTCGGGGACCGCCGCCGAGATCGTCCCGATCCGCGAGGTCGACGACCATCCGATCGGGGCCGGGGAGCCTGGGCCGGTCACCCGCGAGGTGCAGGCCATGTTCGACGACGCGATCTACGGCCGCGAGCCGCGCTACCGCGAGTGGCTGGACGTCGTACCGGTCGCGACGCGCACCGCGTGAGCGCCGCCATCCAGCTCTACGACACGACTCTGCGCGACGGCATGCAGGGGGAGGGGATGTCCCTGTCGGCCGGGGAGAAGCTGCGCCTCGCCCACGCGCTCGACGAGCTCGGCATCGATCTGATCGAGGCCGGCTTCCTGGGCTCGAACCCCAAGGAGCTCGAGCTCTTCGAGGTGCTGGCCGGCGAGCGCTTCGAGCACGCCGAGATCGCCGCCTTCGGGATGACCCGGCGCCGCGACGTGACCGCCGAGAGCGACCCGGGCCTGCGCGTGCTCGCTGACTCCTTCGTGCCGGTGTGCACGCTGGTGGGCAAGACCTGGAGCCTTCATCTCGAGAAGGTCGTGCGCGTGGATCCCGAGGAGAACCTGCGCATGATCGCCGAGTCGGTGGCCTTCCTCGTCGCCCAGGGAAAGCGGGTCGTCTACGACGCCGAGCACTTCTTCGACGGTTGGCGCTCAGACCGCAAGTACGCGCTGCGGTGCCTTTCCGCTGCGGCCGATGCCGGGGCCGAGACCGTCGTCCTCTGCGACACCAACGGCGGCTCGCTACCGCCGCAGGTCGGCGAGGCGATGGAGGGCCTGTCGGGGCTGGGCGCGCGGATCGGCATCCACTGCCACGACGACGCGGGCTGCGGAGTGGCCAACACCCTGGAGGCGGTCAGCTGCGGCGCGACCCACGTCCAGGGAACGCTCAACGGCTACGGCGAGCGCTGCGGCAACGCCAACCTGGTCTCGATCGTTCCCAGCCTCCAGATCAAGCTCGGCCACCGCTGCGTGAGCGACGACCAGCTGGCGCGGCTTACCGAGGTGGCTCACTTCGCCGACGAGCTGCTCAACTTCACGCCCGACCCCGACCAGCCCTACGTCGGCAAGAACGCCTTCGCCCACAAGGGCGGCATGCACGTGGCGGGAGTCAACGCCGACCCCGCGACCTTCGAGCACCTCGACCCGGCACTGGTGGGCAACCGCCGCGATGTGCTGGTCTCAGAGCTGTCGGGCAAGGGGACGGTCGAGACGCGCGCGGCCGAGGCGGGCGTGGCGCTCGACGACGAAGGCGCGCGGCGGGTGATCGACCGCGTCAAGGAGCTCGAGCACGCGGGCTACCACTTCGAGGCGGCCCAGGGCTCCTTCGAGCTGTTGCTGCGCAAGGAGGCGGGCTCCTACGAACCGCTCTTCCGCCTGGAGTCCTGGCGGGCGATCGTCGAGAAGCGCGCCGACGGCCGCGTGGAGACCGAGGCGACGATCAAGATCTGGGTCGACGGCGAGCGCTTCGTGCGCACCGCCGAGGGCAACGGGCCGGTGAACGCCCTCGACCGCGCGCTGCGGGCCGCGATCACCGAGATCCACCCCCACCTCGACGACATCGACCTCGTGAACTTCAAGGTCCGCATCCTGGATGAGGCGAAGGGCTCGGGCGCGGTGACGCGCGTGCTGCTCGACGCCTCCGACGGCCAGGACGTCTGGGGCTCGATCGGCGTGTCGGAGAACGTCATCGAGGCGTCGTGGGAAGCGCTGGTCGACTCCCTGGAGTACGCGATGCAGGGCGACCGCGCCGCGTCGAGGGCGTGACCCTCGAGCCCATTCCCCTCGCCCAGCCCGTCATAGGGGGGAGGGAGGAGGAGCTCGTTCTCGAGGTGCTGCGCTCCCGCCGCCTCTCGCTCGGCCCGCGGCTCGGGGAGTTCGAGCATGCCTTCGCCGCCTGGCTGGGCGTTCGCCACGCCAGCGCGGTGTCCAGCGGCACCGCCGGCCTGCACCTCGCGCTGAGGGCGGTCGGGGTGACGGACGGCGACGAGGTCGTGACCAGCCCGTTCTCGTTCGTTGCCTCGGCCAACGTGATCCTCCACGAGCGCGCGCGGCCGGTGTTCGTGGACATCGACCCGCGGACGCTCAACCTCGACCCCGAGGCGGCCGAGGCGGCGGTGGGCGAGCGCACCTCGGCCCTGCTACCCGTGCACATCTTCGGCTACCCCGCCGACCTGCCGGCGCTGGAGCGGCTGGGCCTGCCGATCGTCGAGGACGCGTGCGAGGCGCTGGGCGCGGTACACGCCGACGGCACGCCGGTGGGCGCGCGCGGTCACACGGCGGTGTTCGCGTTCTACGCCAACAAGCAGATGACGACGGGCGAGGGCGGGATGGTCGTCACCTCGGATGCCGCGGTGAAGGCGAGGGTGGACTCGGAGCGCAACCAGGGCCGGGCCGCCGACATGGGCTGGCTCGACCACGACCGCCTGGGCTTCAACTACCGCCTCTCAGACCTCGCCTGCGCGCTCGGCCTGGCGCAGCTCGAGCACCTGGACGAGCTGCTCGCGGGGCGCGCGCGGGTGGCGGCGCTCTACCGCGAGGCGCTCGGCGGGCTCGAGGGCCTGACCCTGCCGTGCGAGGACGAGGGTGGCGAGCGCCGCGGGTGGTTCGTCTTCGTCGTCCAGCTCCCACCGGGGATCGACCGCGACGGGACCGTGGTCGCGCTGCGCGAGCGGGGCATCGACTCCAAGCCCTACCTGCCCGCCATCCACCTGCTGTCGTTCTACCGCGAGCGCTTCGGCCACCGCGAGGGCGAGTTCCCGGTGTGCGAGGACGTTGCCGCCCGTTCGCTCGCGCTGCCCTTCTTCCCGCAGATGACCGAGGGCCAGGTCGCGCGGGTCGGCGAGGCCCTCGCCTCGATCGTGACCGGCCAGCGATCGCGCGCATAGGGATGATGTCGCGCTTCTCCGAGCCGCAGGCCGAGGTCTTCCAGCGGCTGAACGCCTCGATCTCCTTCGATTGGCGGCTGGCGCCCTACGACCTCGCGCAGTCGCGCGCGCACGCCGCGATGCTGGCGGCCCAGGGCATCATCACCGAGGCCGAGCGCGACGAGCTGCACCGCGGGCTGGAGGAGGTCGGCCGCGAGCTCGATGACGGGCGCTTCGCCTTCGCGCCCGACGACGAGGACATCCACATGGCGGTCGAGCGCCGGCTGACGGAGATCGTCGGGCCGGTGGGCGGCAAGCTGCACACGGCCCGCTCGCGCAACGACCAGGTGGCCACCGACGTCGCGCTCTACGTCCGCGCGCACGCCGCCAGCACCGGCGAGGCCGTCACCGGGGTGATGACGGCGCTAGTCGAGCTCGCCGAGCGCCACCTCGACTGGCCGATGCCGGGCTACACCCACCTGCAGCGTGCCCAGCCGGTCTACCTCTCCCATCATCTGCTCGCCTACTTCTGGATGCTCGAGCGCGACCGCCGCCGCTTCGCCGCCGCCATCGCCGGCGCCGAGCGCCTGCCCCTCGGAGCCGGCGCCCTCGCCGGCGTGAACTTCGCCACCGACCGCGGGATGGTCGCTCGCGAGCTGGGCTTCGAGGGCGTCGCCGAGAACTCGATCGACGCCGTCTCCAACCGCGACTTCGTGCTCGACTACCTCGCGGCGGCGGCGACCTGCGCTACTCACCTGTCTCGACTGGGGGCCGAGATCGTGCTGTGGTCCAGCGAGGAGTTCGGCTTCTGCCGGGTGTCCGATGCGTGGGCGTCGGGCTCCTCGATCATGCCCCAGAAGAAGAACCCCGACGCCGCCGAGCTGCTGCGCGCCAAGGCGCCGCGGGTCGCGGGCCACCTCGTGGCGCTCCATGGGGTGCTGCACGGCCTACCGCTGACCTACAACAAGGACCTGCAGGAGGACAAGGAGCACCTCTTCGACGCCGTCGACACGCTCGACCTGTGCCTGGCCGCCGCTCGCGGGATGCTGTCCACGCTCTCCTTCGATCGAGAGCGGCTCGCCGCTGCGGCATCCGACGAGCTTCTCGCCGCGACCGACGTCGCCGACCTGCTGGTCCGCCGCGGGGTGCCCTTCCGCGAGGCCCACGGCATCGTCGCCGGTCTGGTGCGCGACGCGCTCGAGCGCGGGGTGAGGCTCTCAGAGCTAGAGCCCGAGCAACTGCGCGAACGCCACCCGGCGCTCGAGGACGGGCTCTCGGAGGTGCTGGCCCAGGGTCGCTGGCTGGAGTCGAAGGCCTCCGAGGGCGGCACCGCGCTGGCGCGGGTGAGCGAGCAGCTCGAGCGGGCGCGCGAGGCGCTGGGAACAGCGTGAGCGTGCTGGGCGCCACCGACCGCGCCGACGCGACGCGACCCGATCCGTTCACCCTGCCCGTGGTGGCCCTGGCGCGAGAACTGGTCGGCTGGACCGTTCGCCACGGCACCGAGGCCGGGCGGATCGTCGAGACCGAGGCCTACCACGACTCCGAGCCGGCGTGCCATGCCCACGTCGGCCGCACGGCGCGCACCGAGGTCCTGTTCAGGCGCCCGGGGCTCGCCTACGTGTACCGCTCCTACGGCATCCACGCGCTGCTCAACGTGGTCGCCGAGCCCGAGGGGGTGGGCGCCGCGGTGCTGATCCGCGCGCTGGAACCGCTCGAGGGTGTGGAGCGGATGCGTGCCCGGCGCGGCGTGCAGCGCCTGGAGGACCTGTGCTCGGGCCCCGGCAAGCTCACCCAAGCTGTGGGCATCGACCTCGAGCTCAACGGAACCGACCTGCACACGGGGCCGATCCACCTGTCCCCGCCGGCCCCCGGAGGCATGCGGCCCCCGATCGTGGCCGGTACCCGCATCGGCATCACCAAGGCGGCGGACCTGCGCTGGCGCTTCTGCGAGGCGGCCAGCCGCTTCGTCTCACGCCCCCGCCCGCCGGTCGGCGCCGGCGCGGCGTAGCGGCTCGCGGGCCGCACGCGACTCGCGCCGGACCGGCGCGCGCTATGGCTGGCCGGTCCCGGTCCCTCCGCTGTCCGTGCCCCCGCTGCTGTCCGTGCTCGTGTCGCCCGAGCTGCCGGTCGTGTCCCCGCTGCCGGTGCCGCCGCCTCCGGTCCCGCTGTCACCCGAGCTGTCGGTGGTCGTGCCGCCGGACGTGTCGCCCGAGCTGTCGGTGCTCGTGTCGCCCGAGCTGCCGCTCGTGTCCCCGCTGCCCGTGTCCGATCCGGTGCTGTCGCCCGTGCCTTGGCCGGTCCCGTCACCCGACGAGCCGGTGCTCGTGTCCGGGGTGTAGCTGCTGGCCGGGATGCCGTTGGGCAGCGGGCGGTCCGGCTTGTCGCGGGCGAGCTTGTCGGTCACACCGCGCTGCTGGAGGATGCCCATAGCCTCCTCCATGAACTGTCGCCAGATCTCCGCGGGATAGGTTCCGCCGGCCACGGCAGAGCCGCCGTACTCGGTGAGCATGGGCTGCAGGCGGTTGGAGTAGCCCACCCATACGGCCACGGTGTAGAACTCGTTGAAGCCGACGAACCAGGCGTCGCCGTAGTTCTCCGTCGTGCCGGTCTTCCCGGCTTCGAAGCTCCCGTCGCCCAGGTCCGCCGACGTGCCGGTGCCGCTGCGGATCACGCCCTCGAGCAGCTGGGTCGCGGTGTCGGACACGTCGACCGGGAGCACCCGTGTCTCCTTCTGGACGTTGGAGGCGATCTTCCTGTTGTCCTTGTCGCGCACCGACATGATCCCGACCGGGCCGCGCTTGGACGTTCCCAGCGTTCCCCACACCCGCAGGCCCCGGCGCGCGAAGGTCTGGTAGGCGTGGGCCATGTCCAGCGGCGTGACGCCCTGCTTGAGACCGCCCAGGGTGACCGCGGGGTTGCTGGAGACCCGCGTGCGGATCCCCATCCGGCGGGCCATGCGGGCGACCTTGCGCGGGCCGACCTTCAGCCCGATCTCGGCGAACACCGAGTTGTCTGACTGTGCTGTGGCGTCGCGCAGGGAGACTGAGCCGTTGTACTCGTTGTTGTAGTTGTTGACCGAGAAGAACTGCTTGCCGCTGCGGGTGCGAAAGACCTTCTGCCTGGACTCCCAAACCGAGTCAGGGCTGATCCCCTGCTTGAGCGCCTGGGCAAGCACGAAGGGCTTGAACGCCGACCCCGGCTGGCGCTGCCCCTGGGTGGCGAGGTTGAACGGCTGCTTGGCGTAGTCGCCGATGCCCCCGACCATCGCCGCGACCCCGCCCGTGCGGTTGTCGATGGCCACCAGCGCGGCGTTCGGCCCGACCTTGTTCAGGTTCTCGGTCACCGCGCGCTGGGCCGCCTGCTGGAGATCTAGGTCGAGCGTGGTCTGGATCTGCAGCCCACCTGTGAACGCCCGCTGGGCGCCGAAGCGGTCGACGAGCTGCTGCTTGACCCAGGTCGTGAAGTAGGGCGCCGGGGAGTCCTCGCGCGGGGGCTGGATGTCGTTCTTGGACGGAAGCGCCTCGCTGACCGACTGGCTGTAGAGCGGGCGTGTGAGCGCGCCCTGGTCGAGCATGTTGCGAAGCACGAGGTCGCGGCGCGCCTTGGCTGCGACCGGGTTGACCGCCGGGTCATAGGCCGACGGCGAGGCGACGACCCCCGCGAGCAGCGCGGCCTGCGGCGGGGTGAGACGCGCCGCGCAGTTGGGCAGTCCTGCGGCGCCACAGACCTTCTGGCCTCCGACCGTCCCGAAGTACGTGCGCGCCGCCGACTCGATGCCGTAGGCGCCGTTGCCGAAGTAGATCGAGTTGAGGTACTGGGTGAGGATCTTGCGCTTGGACCACTTGCGCGTCAGGTGGTAGGCGAGCGCCGCCTCGCGGAGCTTCTGGAAGATCGTTCGCTGCTGCTGGGCCTGCAGCGCGTTCTTGACGAACTGCTGGGCGATCGTCGAGCCGCCCTGGCCCGCGTTCTTGTTGAGCACGTCCTGGAAGAGCGCGCGTCCGATCCCGCGGAAGTCGATCCCGCGGTTCTCGTAGAAGCGCTTGTCCTCGATGGCGATGATGGCGCTGCGCATCGCCGGGCTGATCTGGTCGTAGCCGACGAGAACCTGGTTCTGGCGACCGGTGATCAGCCCGATGCGGCGCTTCCCGGTGACGTCGTAGATGACCGAGTTGCGCGCCCCGTTGTAGATCTGGCGGTTCTCGAGGTTGGGCAGGTCGGCGGCGACCGCCATCATCATTCCGAAGACGAGCGAGACCACGGCCAGCAGCGAGAGACCGAGGAGGATCAGCGCGAGGCGGAGCTTGCGGACCTTCGGGCGTCGCGGTGGGGATCCGGGTACGTCCCCGCCTCCAAGCGCGGGGCCCGGAGGCTCGACGGTCGCGCCGCCGCTCGGGCTGCGCAGGTACACGATGTTGGACTCGTCGCTCACAAGCTGGGCTGGTGCGCCTACGGGGGGCGCCACGGCGGACGGGCCCGGCGACCGTGTGCGGACGGCGCCCGGGGCGGTCGCGGGCGAAGCGCGCTCCCGCCTAGCGAGGCCAGACTAGCATTGGCCCCGATGGAATCCGCTCGGGCGCCGCTCGGATCCGGTCCTGCCGCGGCGGCCGCGTGGCTCGCTCGCAACGCGGTGGACAGCTTGCCCGAGGGCGGGTTGGAGGCCAAGCTGGCGCGGGCTGACTCGGAAGGCCGCTCGCTGCGGGTGAAGCTGGGCATCGACCCCACGAGCGCCGACATCCACCTCGGCCATACGGTGGTTCTGCGCAAGCTGCGGGAGTTCCAGGACCTTGGCCACCTCGTGGTGCTGATCATCGGCGACTACACCGCGCGCGTCGGGGATCCCAGCGGGCGCACGGCCACCCGTCCCGTGCTCGACCCCGAGGAGATCGACCGCAACGCCGAGACCTACCAGCAGCAGGCCTTCAAAGTGCTCGACCGCTCCCGGGTGGAGGTGCGGCGCAACGGCGAGTGGTTGGACATGGCGATGGAGGATCTGTTCCGCCTCGCACGCGTGGCGACCGTGGCCCAGCTGCTCGAGCGCGACGACTTCGCCAAGCGCTACGCGGCCGGCGAGCCGATCACCGTGCTCGAGCTGCTCTACCCGCTCATGCAGGGCTATGACTCGGTCGCCGTGCGGGCCGACGTGGAGCTCGGGGGAACCGACCAGAAGTTCAACCTGCTGCTCGGCCGCGATGTGCAGCGCGCGTACGGGCAGCCCGAGCAGGCCGTGCTCACCATGCCGATCCTTCCCGGGACCGACGGGCAGCGCAAGATGTCCAAGTCGCTGGGCAACCACATCGGGGTGACCGAGCCCCCGGAGGAGGTCTACGGCAAGACCATGCGCCTGCCCGACGAGGCGCTGGAGGGCTGGTACGAGCTCCTCGCGGGCGAGCCGGCTCCCGCCGGGGCGGGCGCGCGCGACGCCAAGCGAGCCCTCGCCCGCCGCCTGGTCGACGAGCTGTGGGACCCGTCGGCCGCGCAGCGCGCCGAGGCCGACTTCGACCGGCGCTTCGTCGAGCACCGCCCGCCCGACGAGGTGCCGGAGGCGACCTTCGGCGCCGACGGCGACATCGTCCACCTCCCCGCGGTGATGGCGGAGGCGTTCGGGATGTCACGGGCGGAGGCGCGTCGGCTGATCGCCCAGGGCGGCGTACGGCTGGACGGCGAGCCGGTGCCCGTGGACGCCTTCGACACGGCCGCCGACCGGCTGGACGGCGCGCTGCTTCAGGTCGGCAGGCGCCGCTGGGCGCGGCTGCGCCGGGCGGGGGGCTGAGTGCCCCTCCACGGCGGGCTCCTGCGCGTGCGCACGCGCGGGGGCGGGGAGATCACCGACCTCACCGACGGCGTGGCGAGCGTCGTGCGCGCGGCTCGCGTCGACCGCGCCGTTGCGACGGTCTTCGTCACCGGCTCTACGGCGGCGGTGACGACCATGGAGTTCGAGCCCGGGGGCGTCCGCGACCTCTCCGAAGCCCTCGAGCGCCTCATACCGACCTCCGGCGACTACGCCCACAACCGCCTCAACCACGACACCAACGCGCACGCGCACATGCGCGCGGCGATCGTGGGCCCCTCGGAGACCATCCCGGTCGTCGACGGCCGCCTGGTGCTCGGAACCTGGCAGCAGGTGGTGCTCCTGGACTTCGACGACCGGGAGCGTGAGAGGGTGATCACCGTGCACGTGGTGTCGTAGGCTCCGATCCGCATAAGTCGTCGCAGAACGTAAGCGAGGTTGGACCAGGGCCCATCCCCTCATCCCGCTACACTCCGCCGCCGGCCGTCAGCGAGGGTCGCGGGGGCCTATCTACCGCGCCCTGTCGGCGCTATAATGGCCGGTCCTGCCTCCGGGTGGCCCAAACGCCCGGAAGCGCCCAGAGGGAGAGCCCCTCCCAGAAGAGGCGCGGCGGTCTTTGAAAACTCGACAGCATGCGCACACCCGGCTCACACCGCCGGGCGTGCGTCCAGCACCTGAACCTGCCGACCCGGCGCATGCCGGGAAGGCGGAAGAAGTATTTCCCGTCAAGCATCCGGGCGCCCTGGTGTACACGGCGCCCGACATGGTGCATGACAGCTCTCTGTATGTAGTTCTTCACGGAGAGTTTGATCCTGGCTCAGGACGAACGCTGGCGGCGTGCTTAACACATGCAAGTGGAGCGACGAACCAGGCTTCGGCCTGGGGCAGAGCCGCGAACGGGTGAGTAACACGTGGGTTACCTGCCCCGATGACTGGGACAACCCGGGGAAACCCGGGCTAATACCGGATGTGCCCTTCGGGGGAAAGGAAGCTTCGGCCTCCGCATCGGGATGGGCCCGCGGCCCATTAGCTTGTTGGTGAGG
>JBBQNQ010000018.1:0-45905 GCA_038330095.1 Solirubrobacterales bacterium | reverse complement strand
CGTGCTGGCCTTCCTCGCCGCCCGCGGCGGCAAGTGCGAGCGCCAGCTCGACCTGCTCGAGCGCGTGCGCGCGAGCCGGGGGGCACGCGGGGTGCAGGTGGCCGCGGTGGCGATCCGCGGCGACCGCGAGAAGCTTCGCCGGGACATCGTGGGCCGGGGCTGGCGCTTCCCCGTCGGCTATGACCGTGACGGGCTGGTGGCCACCGTCTACGGGGTGTCGGTGTGTCCGACCATCACCTTCGCCTACCCCGGAGGGATAGTCATGCGCACCACCATCGGCCTCCTCGGCGAGCCTGCGCTGCGCGCTCGCGTGGGCGCGCTGGTGGCCGGGTCGCGGGCGCGCGGGTGGAGGCCGCCCGCACGATGAGCGGGCCCGAGCTCGAGCCGCGGCCGGGTTGGGTCGCCGACGACGTTCGCGCCGAGTACCCCGAGCTGCGCCTGCTCGTCCTGCCCGTGGACGCCCGCCCGAGCCGCAGCCCACCGGAGGTGCGCCGGCGCCTGCGCGAGCTCTCAGACCGCTTCCGGGGCGCGCAGGCGGTCGCCCTGCGGCGCAGCCCGGTTCCCTGGGCCTACCGGGTGTTCTTCCGCCAGATCGGCCTCGATCCCGACGTCAGCCGTACGCCGATAGAGGCCGCCGCGGTCGACCGCCTGATCCGCGGCGGATGGCGCTCGGACAACCTGCTCGATGACGCGCTGACCATAGCGCTCGTCGAGACCGGCGTTCCCCTGTGGGCGCTCGACGCCGGACCGGTGCAGGGCGAGCTCGGTATCCGCACGGCGACCGCCGGCGAGCCGCTCGGGCGCGCGGCGGCCCAGCCGCTGCGCCTGCCCGCGGGGCGACTGGTCGTGGCCGATGCGCGCACGCCGCTGGCCGTGCTCTTCGGCGACCTCGCGAATGGCCACGGGGTGGACCGCAAGACGGAGCGGATGGTGCTCTTCACGGTCGCCGTGGCGGGCGTGCCGGCCATCCATGTCGAGGAGGCGCTGTACTCCTGCGCGGAGACCCTGCTTGGCACGTGAACAAGCCCAACGCCGCTCGGGCCGCTGGTAGAATCGCCGCACTTCTGAGGAGGTGGAAGTGGCAGCTATAGACGAAACCGTCCAGCGGCCGGTGCTGACGCCGGTCATCCCCCTCGTCGAGGTCGACGAGGCGGCCGCGAGGCGCACGCTCCGCGACCAGGTCGCGAAGCTCGAGGCCGAGCTCTCCGCGTCCTTCGTGGCCGCATACCCGCGCAAGGGCATAGAGTTCCTGGTCAGCGGCCGCGGCGGCCCGCGCATGCTCTCGCTCGGCGACCTCGAGCGGCTGCGCGACGACCTCGCCCATCGGGTGCAGGAGGCCCGGCGCACGCTCGACGACCGCGCCGAGGTCGAGGACCGCCACCGGCTGCTGATCGAGGAGATGCTGCGCGACCCCGCCCGCTACAAGTGGGTCAGGGTCTCCAACGAGGACATCGGCGAGCCGGGCTGCCGCCACTGGCACGTCCGCCCCCGCCTCGGGCCCATCGGCATGCTGATGGGCTGGTGGCGAGTCAAGATCAGCTCCGGCTGCCCATTAGCCACCGCGGGGCCCCAGTAGGCTCCGCTGACCGTGGGTCGTCGCAGCCGCAAGCGCCGTGCCTCCGTCGAGGAGCGCATCGCCGCCTCCTCCGCCGCCACACAGCCTGAACGACCCGCCGCCGCGCCGACGCGCCGCCGGCCGGGGGAGCCGCCGAAGCCGCCGTGGCATCCCTTCCCGCTGGCCGAGCTGTGCATCCTGCTCGCCCTGATAATGGGCGTCGCAGGGTTCTTCACCGGGGGCCAGCGCGGGCTGATCCTGCTGATCGGGGCGATGGTGCTAGGCAGCGCGGCGACGCTCGAGTTCACACTGCGCGAGCATCTCAGCGGCTTCCGCTCGCACAGCGTCCTGCTTGCGGGGGTGGTCGCGGTTGCCTGCGGTGGCGGGCTGTTCGTGGCCGGGCTATCGCGGCCGGCCGTGATCGTCGCCGCCGCCGCGCTGTTCGGGGTGGCGGTCGCGGGCTTCCGCGAGCTGTTCAAGCGGCGCTCGGGTGGACTGGGCTGGCGCGGTGGCTTCCGTTGAGCCTGCCGCCGGCGCAGGCGCCGCAGCGCCGCATGGCGCTGACCGGCCTGCACCACCTGACGCTGATCTGCCGCGACCTGGACCGCACGACGGCGTTCTACCGCGACCTTCTCGGCCTCGCGCTCGTACACGCCGGGACCAACGACGACGACCCTGACTCGCGCCACTACTGGTTCGGCGACGCCGGCGGCGCCCCGGGCACGCTGATCTCCTTCCTCGAGTACCCGACGATGCCGCCGGGAGCGGTGGGGACCGGCTCCACTCATCACCTCGCCTTCGCGGTGGAGTCGGCCGAGGAGCTCGAGGCGTGGCGGGACTACCTGCGCTCTCACGGCGTCGAGAGCACCGACGTGTTCGACCGCGGAAGCTTCCACTCGATCTACCTGCGCGACCCCGACGGCCACATCGTCGAGATCGCCACCCGGGGGCCCGGCTTCGCCGGGGCGGACGCGCCGGGCCCCCCTTCCGGGGCTGCAGGCCCCTAGCCCGGCCCGCTGCCGTCGAGGGCGGAGGCCAGCGCCCGGCACTGGCGCTCGGTCATCGTCCCGATGTGCTTGTTCTCCGGGATGTGCAGGAGACTCAGGCAGCGACGGCTGCGCTCCACTCCCCAGCGGCGCTGGCTCGTGAGCAGCTCGCAGACCGGCATGCTGATCGCCTCCCAAGGCGTCGCGATGATCACCTCCGCCGCGGCGAGCTGGCCCGCGGCCACGCGCCGCTTGAGCTTTGCTCGGGCCAAACGGACCCGATTGGCCCGCTCCAAGGCCTCTAGGCGCTGCGGCATGGCCTGTCGGCCAGGGGCAAACGTCGCGATCCCTGTCATCTGACCTCCCTGCTGCGCGCCGGCGGCTCGCTCGTCGCGGCAGTGTCCGGTTGTGTTGGTGGCCCCTGAGTGACGCGGCGCGGAGGTTTCGGTCCAGGTTCCCCTCGGACCCGATGCGCTCGACCCTTGCGCTGAAGACCCTCCTCGCCGACGCCCTCAGCGCCGTTCGCGGGAACGTACGGGAGGCGCGCGCGACGGGTCAACCGCCATGGGTCGAGTCCGCCCGCACGGAGCGGCCTTTTTCTCGCTCCAGATATTTGTGCGGATCTGGACAGACTCGAGCGGGCCCGCTAGGCGGGTCCGGGCAGCGGCCCGTGCTCGGCTTCGAAGTCGCGCTTGATCGCAGCGAAGACATCAAGGGCGCGATCCAGGAGCGATGCGTCGTGCGTGGCCATCACCGAGGTGCGCAGCAGCGCGCCGGCCGGGGGGACGGCGGGGTGCAGCGCGACGTTGACGTAGACGCCGGCGTCATAGAGGGCTCGCCACAGCAGCGCCGCCTTCCAGTCGTCGCCGATCACCACCGGCACGATCGGCGTCATCAGCCGCGCACGGCCGGGCAAAGCCTGGGGCTCGGAGACCTGGAAGCCGAGCTCGCGCAGCCCGCGGTGCAGGTGCTCCGCTGCCCGAAGCACCTGCGCGAAGAGCTCGCTTCCCTCGTCGCTGCGACAGATCCGCACGGCGGCCAGTGCGGCGCCGATGGCCGCGGGCACCGCTGCGGCGGTGAACAGGAACGGCCGCGACTGGAAGCGGAGGTACTCGATCACGTCGCGCGGCCCGGCGACGAAGCCGCCGCAGGAGGCAAGGCTCTTGGAGAAGGTGCCCATCCGCAGGTCCACGCGATCCTCGACCTCCAGCAGCTCGGCGGTTCCCGCACCGCGCGCGCCCAGCACCCCGACGGCGTGGGCCTCGTCGACCATGAGCCGGGCGCCGTGACGCGCGGCGAGCTCGGCGATCTCCGGCAGCGGCGCGATGTCGCCCTCCATGGAGAAGACACCGTCGACGACCACCAGCACGCCGCCTCCGTCCTGCGCCGCCCGCTTCAGGGTGTGCTCGAGGCGGTCAAGGCGGTTGTGACGGAAGGGGCGGAGCTTCGCCCGCGAGAGGACCGCCCCGTCGAGGATCGAGGCGTGGTCACCGGAGTCGACGACCACCGTGTCTCCGGGACCGAGCAGCGTGCCGATCGCCCCGAGGTTGGCCTGGTGGCCGGTGGTGAAGACGATCGCGTCCTCGGTGCCCATCCACGCGGCGAGCTCGGCCTCGAGCTCGAGGTGCAGGTCGAGGGTGCCGTTGAGCAGCCTCGAGCCGGTCAGGCCGGTGCCGTAGCGCTCCAGCGCGTCGCGCGCCGCGGCCTTGACGCGCTCGTCGCCGGTGAGCCCGAGGTAGTTGTTCGAGCCCAGCTGGATGCGCTGCGCGCCCTCCATCTCCACCACCGGGCCGGCCGCGGACTCGACCGTGCGGAAGTACGGGACGATCCCCGCCTCGCGCGCGGCGGTGAGGATCTCTGCCCGCTCGTGGTCGCGGGTCTTGGCGAAGACGTCGGGGATGGTCCGCATGTAGGGTGCGCCGCCGTGTCGCAGGGAGTGGCGATCCGCCCGGTCAGCTCGCGCGGAGATCTGCGCGAGTTCATCGAGCTGCCTTACCGGCTGCACTCTAGCTCCCCGCACTGGGTTCCCCCGCTGCGCCTGCAGTTGCGGCTCCTCTTCAGACCCTCCCTCAACCCCTTCTACCGCGAGGGTGAGGTGCAGCTCTTCCTGGCGCGCCGTGACGGCCGGACCGTGGGGCGCATCAGCGCCCACATCGATCACGCCCTCAACGCCTACCACGACAACCGCTGGGGCCTGTTCGGCTTTCTCGAGCTCGAGGACGACCCCGACGTCGCGGCCGCCCTCTTCGACGCCGCCCAGGCGTGGCTGCAAGCGCGCGGCCGCGATCGGATGGTCGGGCCGATGAGCTTCCGCATGAACGACGAGAGCGGGATCCTCGTGGAGGGGAACGACCTCGACCCGATCGTGGGACAGCCCTGGCACCCGCCGTACTACCGCGGGCTGTGCGAGGGCGCGGCGCTCGAGAAGGTGGTCGACACCTACATGTGGGACCTCGTCATGGACGACCGCCTCCAGATGCTCCCCGCGCTCACCGAGCTGGCCAACGACCTAGGGCCAAAGCACGGCATCACCATCCGGCGCATGTCGCGCCGGGGGTTGCGGCGCGACCTCGACGTGTTCGCGGAGATCTACAACGAGGCGTGGCGGCGCAACTGGGGCTTCGTGCCCTACTCCAAGGCCGACCTCGACGGCTACGCCCAAGAGCTTCAGCTGGTTTTCGACCGCAACTTCTTCATGGTCGCCGAGACCACCGCGGGCGAGCCGGTGGCGATGGCCATCTCGGTTCCCGACGTCAATCAGGTGCTGAAGGTCATGAACGGCCGGCTCCTGCCGCTGGGCTGGTGGCGGTTCGCCAACCGCCGGCGCTACATCGACCGCGTGCGCATCGGCTTCCTCGGCGTCAAGCCCGAGTACCAGCACACCGGGGCGGCCGCCGGTCTCTACGTTGAGCACTTCGACACCGGCGCGCGCGTGGGCGTGATGAAGGGCGAGGCCGGCTGGATCCTCGAGACCAACCGGGCCATGAACCGCGGGATGGAGGCCATGAACGGGCGCATCGTCAAGCGCCTGCGCATGTACGAGCGCCGCTGGGAGCCCGGCGCCGAGCCGGCCCGCCCCCGGCGCGCCGCGCCCGCCTGACCCGCCGTCCGGCCTGCCGGCCGCAACCGGCCGAAGGTGTACCCTGCGGCCAGATGCCCGAAGCAGCTCCGGAGACCCTCCCGGCGACGCTGGCGGAGGTCCGCGTCATCGAGCGCGAGCCGCCGCCGGGAGCCGCGCTGGCGCGGCTCGCCGCCTCCCCGGCGGTGCAGACCGCTGCCGTGGCGGCCACGAGCTTCGCGGCCGGCACGGTCGCAGTGATGGCGGTCCGCAACCGCCGCACCCGAGCGGTCGCGCGCCTGCACCGCCGCGCGCGCCGGGCCGGCACGACGCGGACGTTCCTGGTCGACGTCACCCTCCTCGACCGGGGGTGACGGTCGAGCGCCGCGTGGAGGCGCGGCCGCGGTGGCCTCTGCGCCTGCCGCGGATGTCGGGCATCGACGGTGTGCTGCGCTGCCGCAGTGGCGTCCTCGCGCGCCTGCTCTGCGTCGGCGGGCGCCCGGTCGTGCTCCGCGCCGCCCAGCCCGCCCGCGACCTCGTCGTCCTGGAGGGGCGGGGCGAGGACCGTGAGGCGGTGGAGTACGCGCTGGAGCGCTGGCGCTTCGCACTCGGCATCGACGACGACCTGCGACCCTTCCACGAGCGCTTTCGCCGCGATGCGCTGATCGGCGCCTCGGTTCGCCGTGCCCCGCACCTGCGTCCCGAGCGCCGGCCCGAGCCCTTCGAAGCACTGGCCTGGGCGGTGTGCGAGCAGCTCATCGACATCGACCGCGCTGCCGCCATTCAGCGGGAGATCGTCCGGCGCTGGGGCCGCCGGTGTCCCGAGACCGGCTTGCGCGACGTTCCCGACCCGGCGGCGGTCGCCCGCGCCGCGCCGGCCGAGCTGCAGGCCTGCGGCCTGACAGCGTCCCGGGCGCTCGCCCTGGGCAAGGCAGCCCGTGAGGTGACGGCCGGGCGCGCGGACCTGCACGCTCCCGACCACGAGCGCGCCTGGCGGCGCCTACGCGCCATCCCGGGGATCGGCTCCTGGACGGTGGAGATGCTCGCCCTGCGAGGGCAGGGCCGGCTGGACCAGGTGCCCGCCGGAGACCTCGGACTGCGCAAGCTCGTGGGCCGCATACGCACCGGCGGCAATCCTCGGGCGCGCGTGGACGAGGACGAGGTTCGCGCCTTCTTCGCGCCCTACGCCCCGTGGGCAGGTCTCGCGGCCCGTCACGCCCTCAACGTGATGTGGCCCGGCGCGCCGGCGCCGATGTAGCGACGACGTCGCTGCCCGTGCGCACGCTCCTCATCTCGGACTTCCATCTCGGTGGCCGCCTGGGTCGCGACGCCCTGCGGCGCCCAGAGGCGCTCGAAGCGCTGCTGGCGGCGCTCGAGGGCGTCGATCGGCTGGTGCTCCTCGGCGACGTGGTCGAGCTGGCGGAGGGGCGGCCGGCGCAGGCGATGGCGGTCGCCGAGCCGGTGCTGCGGGCGGTCGGTGCGCGGCTGGGATCAAAGCGCGAGGTGATTCTCGTGCCCGGCAACCATGACGCCGAGCTCGTGCGCCCGTGGCTGAGGACCCACGGCGTCCCGGTGGCCGTCGACGCGCGCGTACCTCCCGACGCCACGCCGCCGCTCGACGCCATTGTGTCGTGGCTGAGGCCGGCGCGGGTGCGCGTCCACTACCCGGGCGTGTGGCTGGCGGAGGGCGTGTGGGCGACGCACGGCCACTATCTCGATCGCCACCTCCTCCCCGAGTCCGCCTTCGGGATCGCGCGCGGCCTTCTGGGGCGCCTGCCCCGCGACGGCGCCGCGCCGGTGGCCTACGAGAGCGCGGGAGGCGCCTCGGTCACGGGCCTCGAGGCGCGGCTGACGCGCTGGCTCCCGCGTCCGCTCGCCGCTTTGGTGGATGACGCGATGGAGCTGGGTCGCGCCGCCACGATGCCGCTCAGTCCGTACCGGCTGGTCAGCCGCCGCATGGCGCCGCTCCCCGCGCTGCTGCTCGGTGTCCAGATGCGACGCGCAAGCATCCCCGCGCTCGCGCGGGTGGTCCATCGGCTGCGGGTCGACGCCGACTGGGTCGTGTTCGGGCACGTCCACCGCTCCGGGCCGCTCGCCGGCGACGATCCACGGAGCTGGCAGGGCCCCGGAGGGCGCCCGAGGATCGTCAACACCGGCTCGTGGGTGTACGAGCCGCTGCTCGTCCATCGTGCTGCGCCGCCGCATCCGTACTGGCCCGGCGGCGCAGTGGTGCTCGAGGACGGTCGAGCGCCGCGGGCGGTGGGGCTGCTCGAGCATCTCGACGCGTCGCGGCTGCGCTGACCTACGCGCCTTCGCCCGGCAGGAACTCGTTGGTGAGCGCGCGTGAGGCGTCGGGCGGTCGGCGCAGGAGACGGTTGCGCAGCATCCAGTCGCCGTAGGCGTCCCAGGCGCGCTTGTCCTGCCAACCGAAGGGCTTGCCGCGGTCGGTCGGGAAGAAGGCTGGGAGGGTCGCCCTCACGCTTGCGAGCTGCAGGCCGCGGTCGAGGTCGCGGTTGGCCTTGACCAGGGCGTCGACGGCCTTGCCGGGGTCGTCGCGGGCGAGCTGGTAGCCGCGCCCCAGGGCGGCGAGGAAGCGCCGCATCTCGGGGCCGCGCGAGCGCAGGTCCTTGCGGCGCGCGACCACGATCAGCTCGTTGTAGGTCGGGACGCCCAGGCGCTCCATGCGCAGGATGCTCGGCGTCTTTCCCTCGCGTGCGAGCTGGACGCCCTCGTAGTTCCAGAACGCTCCCAGCGTCGCCGCAACCCGCCCCGAGAGCATGGCCGGCACCAGGTTGAAGCCGACGTCGATCTTCTTGACGCTGGCCGGCGGCACGCCGGCGCGCTTGAGGATCGTGTCGAGGTAGGCGGCCTGGTAGGGGATTCCCGCGGTACCCACCGACTTGCCGCGCAGCTGGGCGGGGGACGTGAGCCTGGGCGAGCCGGCGGCCATCAGCGAGGTCAGCGGAGTCTGGGCGATCGCCCCGACGGAGACGAGCTGGGCGCCCTTGTCGCGCGCGAGCAGCAACTCGGGCTCGTAGGAGATCGCGACGTCGGCCTTGCCGGCCAGCAGGAGCTTGAGCGGCGCCGAGGGATCGGGTGGGGTGCGCGGCCGCACGTCGAGCCCCACTGCACGGAACTGGCCCTGGTCGATCGCCGCGTAGAGGCCAACGTGGTCGGCGTTGGGGAAGTAGTCGAGCACGACGTCAAAGGCCCTGCCGGCGGGCCGCGAGGTGTCGTCGCGCTTCTCGCCGCAGCCGGCGGCGAGAAGCGCCAACAGGGCGAGGAGCGCCAGCGCGGTGGCCGGGCGGGGGCGGCGGGTCAACTCGGCTCGCCTCGGTCCCGGGCTCGGTGCGCCCAGGGCAGCGTGGCGCGCTCGACCACGGTCAGCAGCGTGAAGAGAATCACGGCGAACGCCGAGAGTGCGACGACCGCCGCGTAGGCGCGCGCGGTCTCGAGCTGCGGGGTCGCCTGGAGCAGCAGGTGCCCGAGGCCCTCGCTCGAGCCGGCCTGCTCGGCCAGCACCGCCCCGATCACCCCGACGGCGACGGCGATGCGTGCGCCGGAGAACAGCGAGGGAAGCGCGGCGGGAAGCTCGACGAGCCGCAGGATGCGCAGCCGCGACGCGTCGAGCGTCCGCATCAGCTTGTGCAGCTCGGGGTCCACGCCGGCGAGCCCGTCGAGCATCGTGACGACGATCGGGAAGAAGCAGATCAGCGCCACGATCGCGAGCTTTGGCGCGAGGTCATAGCCGAACCACACGACGAGCAGCGGGGCGACGATGACGATCGGGACCGTCTGGGAGGCGACGAGCAGCGGGTAGACCGCGCGCCGGACCGCGCTCGAGAGGTGCAGCGCGATCGCGAGCGCCCCGCCTGCGAGCGCGGCCACGCAGAGGCCGAGCAGCACCTCGCCGGCGGTCACGCGGAGGTTGTCCCACAGCAGCGAGCGGTCTTCCCACAGCGCGCGGGCGACCTCGGTCGGGGCGGGGAGGATCAGGTCCTCGACGCCCCCCACGCGCGCGTAGAGCTCCCAGGCTGCGAGCAGGGCGAGCGCGATGAGGACGGGCGCGAGCAGCGCGCGGGCGCGAACCATCACCGCAGCGCCTGCGTCGCCGCACGCCGCAGCTCGACGACCTCGCTGTCGGTCCTGTCTCGCGGCCGTCGCCCACCCACCTCGAAGCTCGCCACCGCCCGGCCGGGACGCGAGGACATCACGACGACGCGGTCGGCGAGCAGAACCGCCTCCTCGACGTCGTGGGTGACCAGCACCACGGTCCGTGGCTCCCGCTCGAGCGCCCCCGCCAGCCAGTCCTGCATCCGCTCGCGGGTGAGCGCGTCCAGCGCGCCGAAGGGCTCGTCGAGGGCTAGCACCGGCTTGCCCGCGAGCAGGGTGCGCACGAACGCGACCCGCTGGCGCATCCCGCCGGAGAGCTCGTGGGGCAGCGATCGCTCGAAGCCGTCCAGGCCGGCTCGCACGAAGTGCGGGCGGGCGAGCTCGCGCGCCTCACGGCGGGCCGTTCCGCGCGCCCGCAGCGGGAGCGCGGCGTTGTCGAGCGCGGGCAGCCAGGGGAGGAGCAGGTCGCGCTGGGGCATCAGCACCGCGGGGTCGGCCTCGACCCGGCCGGCGTCGGGGCGCTGGAGCCCGCACACCAGCTCGAGCAGCGTCGACTTGCCACAGCCGCTGGGCCCGACCACCGCCACGACCTCGTGCGGCTGCGCGCGCAGGCTCATCCCCTCGAGCGCCACGACGCTCGCGCGCCGGCCGGTGAAGGCTCGCGTGACGCTCTGCACCCGGACGCCCCGCTCGACGGCACGGGCCCCTTGACGTCGAAGAGGCTCCTCGACGGGAGCCTCGCCCAAGCTGCGCATCGGTCCCTCCCTGCGCGGGAATTACCCCACAGGTTCTAAGGGTCAGCGCCGGGTGGACCGCGTCCCGGGGCGCTATCTCAGCCGGCTCACCCGCCAGCCCCCCTGGTTGTCTCGTTCAGGGTAAATCCTAGCGCGCCCCAGGCCAGAGCCTTCGCGGGGGAGGGGCTTCTAGGCGAACGCACCCGCGCGGGCGAGGGTCTTGACGAAGTCCTCGAGCTGGCGGGTGGTCCAGCACTCGAAGACCTCGCAGTGGCGCTCGTAGGCGGAGATGACCGAGTCGCCGTAGTTCCAGTAGAGGCGCGGCTCTGGGTTCAGCCAGTACGTGCGCCCCGCGCGCGCGGCAACCTGGGCGAAGACCTCGTCCTTGGGGTCGCGCCCATTGGTCCGCGCGTCGCCCATCACGATCACCGTCGCGCGCGGGTGCAGGTCGTCCTCGACCTGGGCGAGGAAGTCGAGCCACACCCTGCCGTAATCGGTGTAGCCGGAGATATCGGCCACGCCGGCGTCGCGGCCGATGGCCTCGGAGACCGCCTTGAAGGAGCGCTCGCGCTCGAAGACGTCGGTGACCTCGGAGATGCGCTCGATGAACACGAACGAGCGCAGCTTGCGGAAGGAGTCGTGCAGGGCATGCAGGACCGAGAGAAAGAAGACCGACGCCGAGGTGACGCTGGTGGACACGTCGCACAGGACATAGATCTCCGGGCGCCGCGGGCGCTGAGGCCGGTAGCGCAGCGACACCGGCACGCCGCCGGTCTCCAGCGAGGCGCGCATGGTTCGCCGCACGTCGACGTGCGCGTGGCGCTTGCGGCCGCGCAGCTCGCGGCCCTGGGTGGCCAGCCGGCGCTTGAGCTGGGCGACCACCCGGTGCACGGCCGCGAGGTCCTGCAGCGGCCCCGAGGGCAGCGCGCGATCGAGCTCGTTCAGGGGCCGCGCGGGGGGGAGGCGCTTGGTGCGCTCGATCTGGTCGCGCTCGAGCTCACGGCGCAGGAAGCTCTCGAAGCGACGCAACCCCTCGCGCGGCAGGCCCTCGATCTCCCCGCGCGCGAGGCCCTCGTTCTCGCTGCTGCGCGTTACCTCCGAGCGCAGCCCGAGCGCGCGCCGGATGCGCTGCACGTCCACCCCGATCACCCCCGAGCCCTCGCCCTGGCGCCCGAAGGCGGCAATGGCCAGCCGCGCGAGGTCGCGCATCGCGCCCTCGTCCCCTTGGCGGATGGCGGCGGCGATGCGCTCGCGCAGCTGGGCGAGGTCGACCTGCGCGGCGCCGTCTGACACGTCGGCGCCCTGCCCTTCCGCCGGCTCGCCGGGCTCGTCGCGGCGCACCGCCTCCGCCTCGGGCGCGCGGAAGAAGAAGCGGTCGAAGACGAGCTCGAAGACGCGCCGGTCCTCGGGCGACTTGGCGAGCGTGGCGGCCAGCGCCTCACGGACGTCGTCACGCCTCGTCCACGGCACCTCGCCGAGGGCGGAGAAGGCGTCGAGCAGCTCTGAGGTGCCGACGGCGACCCCTTCGCCGCGCAGCTCCTCGCCGAAGCTCAGCAGCCGTTCGGGCAGCCCTCCCGAGCCCTCCAAGGGCTTATGCCCCTGCGCTGCCGCCGCCGCCCGCGCGCAGCGCCTGGGCGGGGCCGCCAAGGCGCACTCCGACGCGCTCCGCCACCACGTCGAGGTCGGTGCGGTGCTTGACGATGATGCTCATCGTCGAGCGCAGCACGTCGGCGTCGATGTCATCTGCCCCGAGCAGGAGCAGCGCTCGCGCCCAGTCGATCGACTCTGCGATCGACGGCGGCTTCTTTAGGTCGAGCTCACGCACCATGTGCACCACCTCGACCAGTCGCCGCGCGACGGTCTCGTCGAGCTCGGGCGAGTGCAGCCGCACGATCTCGAGCTCGTGCTCGAGCTCGGGGTAATCGAGCCACAGGTACAGGCAGCGGCGCTTGAGCGCCTCGGTCAGCTCGCGCGTGTTGTTCGAGGTGAGCAGTACGACGGGTTGGGTGCGCGCGGTGACCTGGCCCAGCTCGGGGATCGAGATCTGAAAGTCGGAGAGCAGCTCGAGCAGCATCGCCTCGAACTCCTGGTCGGTCTTGTCGACTTCGTCGATCAGGAGCACTACCGGGCGCTCGGACGCGATCGCGGTCATGAGAGGGCGGGGGAGCAGGAACTCCTGCGAGAAGATGTCCTCCTGGACGTCCTCCCAGCCCGTTCCCCGCGCTTCAGTCTGGATGCGCAGCAGCTGCTTGCGGTAGTTCCACTCGTACAGCGCCTTGGCCTCGTCGAGCCCCTCGTAGCACTGAAGGCGCACCAGCTCGCGGCCGAGATGACGGGCCAGCGCCTTGGCGAGCTCGGTCTTGCCCACGCCGGCCGGCCCCTCGACGAGCACCGGCTTGTCCAGCCTGATCGCCAGGTAGGAGACCAGAGCGGCTGACTCGCCGGCCAGGTAGCCGACCTCGCGCAGACCGGCGGCGACGTCCTCGGGAGAGGCTGGAGGGGCGGCCATGGAAGTACGACATGATAGGTCGCGCCCGATGGTGCCCTTCCTGATCCGCTTCTACCCCAATCCCAACCCGGACTGGGGTCAGGACCCGCGCACCTTCGTGGGGATCATGGTGCTCGGCTTCATCATCGGCGTGGCGGGCCACATCGTCCGCTCCCGGACCCTCGTCATCGTCGGTATCGCCATGATCTTCCTCGCGACCTTCCTGCTGCCGGTGGCGACCAACGTCCTGAAGTCTTAGTACTCCCTCCCGCAAGTCCGTTCTCACGGTCGGAAGTACTAGCCCCGCCTCGTGCCGCGCCGCTTCGAGCGCGGGCAGGGAACCTCGAGGCCCTCGCGCAGCGGGACGCGCATGTGCTTGCCCAGCTCGAACACCGAGTAGCGCACTCGCAGCGCGCCGACGGTGCCGCGCTGGCCGGCCGGGCAGCGCCGCCCGAAGCGCAGGACGAGCACCACCCATTGCGTCTCCCCGGGGCTGAGCCCGACGCTCGCGAAGGTCCGGGTCTGGTCAAGGGCGACGGTCCGGCTGCGCTCGCCCAGGGGCAGCCTGGCCTTGGTCTGGCGAAGGATTCCGCCGACGCCCTCGCCCTCGAGCCGGACGTCCTCGAGCTTGACGCTCAGCTCGCCGCGATTGCGCAGGAGCACGCCCACGGTGGTGCCGCGGCCGGGGAGGAATCGAAAGCGCAGCGGCTGGCTCGGCGCCCTATCTCGCTTCGGCTTCACGGTGAAGCGCCCCGGCGAGACCGCCGACGCGGCCTCGAACGGGTGATAGCGGATGAGGAACACGGTGGCGAAGCCGAACACGACAACGACCAGCCCGATGATCAGCGCCGCGAGCAGCCTGCCGCGGCGCGGCTGCTGATCGCGCTCGATCCCGACGATCGATACCGGCTTGAAGGCTGGGCCCGCGCTCACACCAGGATCATCGCGCGGCGTCGGCGACACGGCGACGCTCGCATGGAACACTGCACGGGCCATGGCCGACGCCACCACGTCTGCACCGCAGCGCGAGGAGACCGTCACGAGCTTCGCCAAGGCGCTCGCCCTCGGGGAGATACACGAGGACATGGTCTTCCCCTATCCGATCCCCGGCGAGGAGGAGGCGAAGAGGGTCCGCGCGCTGATCGGCCGCTTCCGCGACTACGCGGCCCAGAACATCGACTCGCGGCGCATCGACGACGAGCGCTGGATCCCCGACCACGTGTTCACCGACCTCGGCGAGCTTGGGCTGATGGGCCTGTACGTGCCCGAGCGCTACGGCGGCCAGGGCCTCTCGCAGACCGGTTACGTGCGCGTGTTCGAGGCCCTCGGGCAGGTCGACGGGTCACTGACCGTCGCAATGGGCGTCCACCAGTCGATCGGCATGAAGGGGATCGTCATGCACGGGACCGAGGAGCAGAAGGCGCGCCTGCTCCCCGATCTGGCAAGCGGTCGCAAGCTCGCCGGCTTCGCGCTGACCGAGCCCGAGGCGGGCTCGGACGCCTACGCGCTGCGCTCGCGCGCCGTGCGCCAGCCCGACGGCTCATGGGTCCTCAACGGCGAGAAGCGCTGGATCGGCAACGGCGGGCGCGGCTCGGTGTTCGTGACCTTCGCTCGCGCGGAGGTCGAAGGGAAGGACAGCCATATCGCCTTGATCCTCGAGAAGGGGATGGAGGGCTTCGAGGCCGGCGAGCCCTACCAGACCATGGGGCTGCGCGGAAACAACCTCTGCCCCCTGTACTTCAACGACGTCCGCGTGCCGCCCGAGAACGTCCTCGGCGAGCCGGGCGAGGGCTTCCACATCGCGATGCAGATCCTCAACAACGGGCGGATGTCGCTGGGCACGGGCTCGGTGGGGCTGGCCAAGCGGCTGATCGACCTCGCGATCGAGCACGTCTCCGAGCGCCGCCAGTTCGACCGCCCGCTGGCCAACTTCGACATGGTCGAGGACAAGATCGGCTGGATGGTCACCTACCTGTTCGGGGTCGAGTCGATGGCCTACCTCACGACCGGGCTGGTCGACGCGGGGGTCACCGACTACTCGGTCGAATCGGCGATGACGAAGGTCGCCGGGACCGAGTTCGTCTGGTACCAGGCCAACCGCGCCATGCAGCTCAAGGGCGGCGCGGGCTACATGCGCTCAGAGCCCTATGAGCAGATCATGCGAGACATCCGGATCTTCCCGATCTTCGAGGGGGCCAACGACGTGCTGCGCTCTTTCGCCGCGTTGTCGGCGCTCAAGCCGCTGGGCGAGGAGCTCGAGCTCCTCGGCACGGCCGACCTCTCACAGCCGCTGGAGCTCATCGGCGCCTACACGACTTACCTGCTCGGTCGCCTCCAGCGCGAGGTGCGCCCGGACGGGGTCACCCGAGCCCACCCCGAGCTCTCCCCCCTCGCCGGCCCGGTGGCCGAACAGGTCAAGCGCCTGCGCTCCGTGGCCGAGGGCCTGCTGCGCGAGCACGGAAAGGGCATCGTTGACCAGGGGATGCACCACCGGCGCCTGTCGAACGCGCTCAGCGACGTCTACGCCCAGATCGCCGTGCTGTCACGGGTGACCTCGATCTTCGAGGAGCAAGGGGTCGAAGCCTCGGGCCAGGAGCGCTTCATCGCCGAGACCTTCTGCACCCGCGCGGCGCAGCGCGTCGAGGGCGAGCTCAACCGCATCGAGCGAAACGACGACGAGCGCATGCACTCGATCGCGCGGCTGGCCTATCGCAGGGGCGCGTACGGGTACGCGCTGTACGAGGACTGAGGGGCGGGACGAACGGCGGGCGACGAGGGAGAGGAGAGGGGTCTCCCGGCGCCTAGGGAGACCCTCCCGGTTCTGAGGCGAGTTAAGCGGATTGGATCCGCATAAGTCGTCGCAGAACGATTCGAGCGGGCGCCACAAACCTCCCTCCTCCCTCGTCGCCCGCCGTTCGCTGTTCGCCCCGGCCAGTGCTCAGAACGGCGCCTCGGGGGGATCGTCGGGCGCAGGGGCGCGAGGCGGTGGGCGCCGTCCCGGGAGCGCGGCCGTGGGGGCCTCGCCCGGAGGGCGCGGGGGGGCGGGCGGCCGGGGGGCGCGACGAGCGGGTGGCGGATCCCGGCGCTCGTGGCGCACCAGCGGCTCGGTGGCGCGGGTGGCGCGGCGGTCCTCGCCCGCTTCGCCCGGCAGCGGCGGCTCGGGCCGGTGCGCGGCACGGATTCGGTAGCCGGCGTAGGCGAGCAGCCCTGCGGCGAGCAGGGCGAGGAAGATCCCCCAGCGCACGCCCACCACGACGCCGGCCGTCTCGCCGGGCTTGTCGATCAGCCGGTAGAAGATCAGGAACGCCGCCCAGCCGCCCGCGATCATGACGATCGTCCCGTCGCCGCCGGGCAGGTGGAAGGCGCGCTTCTCGGCGCGGGCGAAGAGCAGGAACCCGACCGACACGGCAACCAACAGGACCGCCACCTCGACGAACGAGAAGTCGCCGAACGCGCTGAGCACGTTGGTCTTGGCCGTCCGTCCGTTGGTGACCGAGTACCACGGGAGGAACATCGTCAGGAACAGGCCGGCCGCGGAGAGGGCGGCGAGCCGCTGCTCGCCCGCCATCGCCCGCCACGCGCTCGTCAGGCGGGCCAGCGAGGTCCGAATGGGCATCGGGTGGATGGTACGCGGCGCAAGGCGCTAGGAGATCGGGATCTCCTCGACCTCCACCGGCCCCTCGCGCGGGCGGTCGAGGCTGTCGAGGTACCAGTCGATCAACGCGCGCAGCGCGACGAGCAGGTCGCGCAGCGCCTCGGCGAACTGGCCGCGCAGCTCGAGCGGGACGAGGCCACGGGTGACCTCGACGAGCACCGATCCGGTCCGCTCGACCAGGATCACGAGCTCGGCGAGCTCGCTGGTCCGCTCCGGCCCGGCGGGTTGGGACGGCACGTCCCAACCGCGCGCCGGCGGACGCTTTCCGGCCTGCGGATCTGCGCCCTCGGCCAGGCGTTGCGCCGCCTCGGCCGTCGCGCGGATGCGTCCGCGCAACTCCTCGAGGGGCTCGTCAGTCGCCCGAGCGGGCTGTTCGCGCTGGTCCATCGAAGCTCACCTGCAGCGCGCCCTCTTCGAAGCTCGCCGCCGTTGGACGGTACTCGCTCAGCGCCGGGGGCAGCATGATGGCCCGCCGCTGCCCGTCGACCCCGATCAGCAGCTCGAGGCCGATCTTCTTGAGCGAGATCGATCCGCGCTGGGCGAAGGGCAGCGCGAGCCGCAGGGTGGCGCCCTCCTCGTCCACCTTGAGCTCGAGCGGCAGGCCGTCGTGAAGGACATCGTGCGCGTCCAAGTCCTCGAACAGCACCGCGCCCAGGCGATCGAGCATCTCTGCGCCCAGGACCTCCTCCTCGAAGTACGGCGCCTGGAGCACGGGCACGGGCATGAAGGCCGAGTGCACCAGCTCGAGCTGCTCCTGCTGGCGCCGGCGCCAGGCGGCGAAGTAGGTGCCCTCCACCGCCTCGGGAAAGACGCGGTTGACCACCACGGCGTCGGTGAGGTAGCCGTACAGGTTGAGGTAGGTGAAGGTCCGCATCGCCTCGCCGATGACCATCCGGTCGGGAGTCATGACCAGCCGGACGCTGACCCGCGAGCCGTCGCGCAGGATCTCGTTCATCGCGATCAGGTTGCTGACCAGGCGCCGCACGTCGGCCAGGACCGCCTCCCCGGGAAGCGACACGTCGAGCAGCGTGCGTGCGAGCGGGCGCGCGGCGGCGAGCAGCTGGCTCTCGTGCGGGAAGACCTTCTCCAGCCACCAGCGTGCGACGTCCGGGAAGGAGAGCAGCCGCAGCGTCTCGCCGGTCGGCGCGCAGTCCACCACCACCACATCGAAGTCCCCCGCCTCGTGGTGGCGCTTGATCTGGAGCAGCGAGAACAGCTCGTCCAGGCCCGGGGGCACCGTCAGCTCCTCGGCCACTATGCGGTTGGCCCCCTGGTCGACGAGCATCTGGCCGAGCCACTCCTGGACTGCGCTCCAGTTGCGCTCCATCTCCTGCTGTGCCTGCACCTCCTGGCCCCACAGGCCCTGCACCCCGGCGGGGGTGGGGTCGGCGCCGAGCGGCGTCTCCAGCGCCTCTGAGAGGCTGTGAGCCGGGTCGGTGGACAGCACCAGCGTGCGCAGCCCCGATGCTGCGCAGCGCCGTGCGGTGCATGCGGCCACGGAGGTCTTCCCGACGCCTCCCTTGCCCGTGTAGAGAATCGTCCGCGGGCCGGTCATTCAAGCGGCGTGAGGCGCACCTCGCGGATGGTACCCTCGGCCGGCCTCGATGACGCGTCGCCTCGCCCCGTCCCTGCTCGGCCTTCTCGCGCTGGTCGCTGCCTTCGCCGGCTGCGGCGGCAGCGGCAACGACGCTCAGGACGTCCTCAAGGAGACCTTCGGCAAGAACAGGGAGATCCGCAGCGGCCAGCTCGGGATCTCGCTCGGTATCGCCGCCAACGGCGGTAAGTCGGCCTCACAGGCGTCCCAGACTCCGATCTCGCTCAAGGTCACCGGGCCCTTCGAGACCCTTGGGCCCAACAAGCCGCCCGAGTTCGATCTCCTCGTGCTGATCTCGGCCGCAGGGCAGCAGCGCTCGATGGGCGCGGTCTCCACGGGCGGGAAGGGCTACATCCGCTACGGCGGCACCGCTTACGCCGTGCCACCCGCTGTGTTCGCGCAGTTCCTCAAGGGCTTCCCGCAGGGCATCGCCGGCACCGCCAACGGCAACAAGTCGGTGGGCGGGCTGGGTATCAACCCGTCCAAGTGGCTGAAGGATCCGAAGCTCGAGGGCGACCAGCGGATCGCCGGGGTCGACACCAGGCATGTCAGCGCGAAGATCGACATCTCGCAGTTCGTCGGCGACCTCAGTGGGCTGCTGCAGCAGGCCGCCGGGAACGGCCAGGCCCAGCGGGCGGCGCCCGCCGCCCTCACGGCACAGCAGAAGCGCCAGCTCGCAGACTCCATCAAGAGCGCGACCGTCGACGTGTGGTCGGGCAAGGACGACAAGACGCTTCGCAAGATGGCCGTGGTCCTCGATCTGAAGTCCCCGGCGGGCCAGGCGTCCACCGCGGGGGCGAGCGGCACGCTCAGCTTCACCGTCACCTTCTCCAACCTCAACAAGGCCCAGAGGATCCTCCAGCCGGCCAACGCCGGGAGCTACGCGCAGCTGCAGGCGAAGCTCAAGCAGCTCGGCGTCGGGCAGCTGGGGAGCTCGGGCACGAGCCCGGGCACGAGTGCCCAGACCGCAGGGGCGACACAGAGCGCGGGCACGACGCAGGGCCAGGACGCCAAGGCCCAGTCCTACACCGACTGCATCTCCAAGGCGGGCGGCGACGTACAGAAGGCGCAGCAGTGCGCCGACCTGCTGAACCGCTGACCCGCGCCCGTATCCTTCGCCGTCCGTGAGCACCGCCGCGCGACAGCGGCCGAGCCTGGTTCGCTTCCTGACGAGCGGCGAGGGCTGGCCCTACACGCTCGTTCCCTTCATCCCGGTGGCGGTCGTGCTCGAGCTCGTCCACGCCGCAGCGCCGGTCATCTTCTTCGCCGCAGCCGCGGGAGTGATCCCGACCGCGGCACTGATGGGCAAGGCGACCGAGGAGCTCGCCGAGCGCTCCGGGCCGGGCATCGGGGGCCTGCTCAACGTGACCTTCGGCAACGCTCCCGAGCTGATCATCGCCTTCTTCGCGCTGCAGAAGGGCCTGCAGGAGGTGGTCAAGGCCTCGCTGGTCGGCTCGATCCTCGGCAACGTCCTGCTCGTCATGGGAGCCGCGATGCTCATCGGCGGTTTCCGCCCGCGGACGCGCAGCCGGCGCGGCAGCGGCATGCAGCGGTTCGACCGCACCGCAGCATCCGCACAGTCGACGATGTTGCTACTCGCCATCGTCGCGCTGGCCATGCCCGCGGTGTACGAGCTCGTGGACGGCACCGGCCTGCCCAAGCCGGGGGCGGAGGCGGTCAACTACGGCTCGCAGGTCGAGACGCTGTCGCTGATCGTCGCGTGCGTCCTGTTGCTCTCATACGTGGCGGGGCTGTTCTTCTCGCTCAAGACCCACCGCGACCTGTTCAATCCAGACCACGGCGAGCAGCACGAGAGCGGGGCGTGGAGCGTTCGCAGATCGGTCCTCTGCCTTGCCGTCGCGGGCGCCGCCGTCGGGCTGATGTCCGAGATCCTCGTCGGCTCGATCGCCGAGACGGCCGAGAAGGTCGGCCTGAGCGAGTTCTTCATCGGCGTGATCGTGGTGGCCATCGTCGGCAACGCGGCCGAGCACTGGGTCGCGGTCTACGTGGCGGCCAAGGACAAGATGGACCTTGCGGTCAACATCGCGATCGGGTCGAGCGCGCAGATCGCGCTCTTCGTCGCCCCGCTGCTGGTGCTCGCGTCCTTCTTCATAGGCGACTTCCCGATGGCCCTGGTCCTCAACGGCTTCGAGCTGACCGCGCTGTTCTTCGCAGTCCTCATCGCCAACCACGTCACCAACGAGGGCGAGTCGACGTGGTTCGAGGGGCTCCAGCTGCTCGCCGTCTACGCGGTCGTCGGGGTGGCCTTCTACTTCGCGTGAGCATGCCGCCGCTCGCCTTTGCCGGCCCGGGCGCCCTGGCCGGCGTGGCCGCGATCGTCGTCGTGCTCCTGCTCGTCGACCTCAAGCTCTTCGCCCGCGGCCGCACTCCCGGCTTCCGCGAGGCCGCCCTGTGGAGCGCCGGCTGGCTCGCAGTGTCGCTCGTGGTGGCGCTGCCGCTGCTCGTGCTCGACGGCGGCGACGCCGCGGTCGACTACACGACGGTCTACCTGATCGAGCGCTCGCTCTCGCTGGACAACCTCTTCGTCTTCCTGCTGCTCTTCACCTACTTCGCGGTGCCGGTGGAGCTGCGCGCCGCGCAGCTGTTCTGGGGCATCGTCATAGCGCTCGTGCTGCGCGGGGTCGCGATCCTGGGCGGCGTCGCGCTGATCGAGCGCTTCCACGTGGTGATCTACCTGCTCGGCGCGGGCCTGCTGGTGCTGGCCTACCGGATCCTGCGAGGGGTGGACGACAACGTCGACCCCGACCGCAACCTGTTCGTGCGCCTCGTACGGCGCCTGTATCCGGTGACCGCGGGCTTTCGTGAGGGCCGCTGGCTGGTCAAGGAGGACGGCAGGCGGCATGTCACACCGCTGTTCCTCTGCCTCGCGGCGATCGTCTTCGCCGACATCGCCTTCGCGATCGACTCGATCCCCGCCGCGTTCGCGATAACCCGTGACGAGCTCGTCATCTGGACGGCCAACGCCTTCGCGCTGCTCGGGCTGCGGGCGCTGTTCGTGCTCGTCGAAGGGCTGATCCGCCGCTTCCGCTACCTCGACGAGACGATCGCAGTGGTCCTGGGAATCGTCGCGATCAAGCTGCTGGCCGAGGACGTCGTAAAGGTCGGGCCGGTGGTCAGCCTCGCGATCGTCGTCGCCGCCTTCGCGCTCGGGACGCTCGCGTCGGTGATCGCCGACCGCCGCGATCCCGACATCGAGGGCACCCGCGCCGAGCGCGAGCGTCGTGCTTCCGGAGAGGCGCTGCGGCCCTAACGCGCCCGCTTACTCCCGGCCGACCTCCTGGTCGTCTTCCTCCAGCTCGTCGACGTGATCGTCGCCGTCGTCGGTGATCGAGGCGGCGGTGCCGGGGTGGTAGCGGACCTGGAAGCGCTCCAGCAGCTCGTCGCGCAGCGGCTCGTCGAGGGGCGTCTCGTCGGAGACAAGGACCCAGTCGGCGCCCTCGTACTCCTCCATGTTGAAGACCTCGGAGTCCAGGTCAGGGGAGTCGTCGACGACGATGATGACCTCGGTCTGGGGATTGAAGTAGGTCCCCGGGCGGATGATCAGCTCGTCGAGCTCGAAGCGGCGAGGGTCGGCCATCCGGAGGACCCTACCCGCTCAGCTCGCGCAGCTGCCGGTCGATTTCCGCCTCGACATCCAGCGGCTCCTTGCCCTTGCGCGCGCGGCGCTCGTTGCGCGCGACGACCAGCGAGCGGACCTCCTCGCGAAGCCCCGGGTCCGAGGTGGCGGGCACCGGCGCGGTGAGGCGCTCGAGCTCGGCCTCCACGTCCACAGGCTCCTGACCGCGACGCGCGCGGCGCTCGTTGCGGGCGGTCAGGAGCTGGCGGATCTCGGCGTCGCGCTCGGCGCTCACCACCGCTGCGGGGCGCGAGGCCGGGCGCATCCGCCGCGGATCCTCGCGGTCCTCGTTGAGCGACAACCCGCCGCGCCCGATCTGGCTGTAGGCCTTGGACGAGTTCACGAACGTGAAGATCGCCCCGACGGCGGCGAGGAAGACGACGACGAAGATCACGATCTGGAAAGCGTCCTGGATCCGTACATTGTGGCCCAATGTGGAAGCGACTCCGCCGCCGGACCATGGCGCCTAGCCGGCCCGCGGTCTTCCCGGAGCAACTGGGCCTCGTGCTCGTCGTCGCGCTCGTGCTGATCGGCTCGATTTCCCTGGTGGTCTGGGTCCTGACCCGCTGAGCGCCGAAGCGGGGCGAGCGCGCTCGCCCCCGACCTCCTACAATGTCGTTGACTGACCAGTCAATCTAGTTCGCGCGAGCCCCGTCAGACACCGGCCCGCGCCGCCCTTTCGCCAAGGAGTCATCACACCGTGGTCGATTTCACGCTCACCGACGAGCAGAAGGACATCCGGGAGCTCGCGCACACCTTCGCCGAGAAGGAGATCCGCCCCGTCGCCTGGGAGTACGACCGGGACGGCACGTGGCCCCAGGACGTCATCAACAAGGCCTGGGAGACCGGCCTCATGAATACCCACGCGCCCGAGGAGTACGGCGGTCCCGGCCTGGGCTACCTCGAAGGCGCACTGATCGAGGAGGAGTTCGGCTGGGGGTGCTCGGGCATCGGCACGACCCTGACCTGCAACGGCCTCGCCTCGGCGCCGCTGTTCGTGGGGGGCTCGGAGGAGCTCAAGAAGAAGTACATCGGGATGCTCACGGAGGAGGCCAAGCTCGCCTCCTTCTGCCTGACCGAGCCCGACGCCGGCTCTGATGTCTCGGGGATGCGTACGACTGCCGTCAAGAAGGGCGACAAGTACGTCATCAACGGCTCCAAGTGCTTCATCACCAACGGCGGCTACGCCGACTGGTACACGGTCTACGCCAAGACCGACAAGGACGCCGGCCACCGCGGCATCTCCGCGTTCGTCGTGGAGCGCGACTGGGGCGTCACGGTGGACAAGAAGGAAGACAAGATGGGTCAGCGGGCCTCCAACACCGCGACCATCAGCTTCAACGACGTCGAGGTGCCCGCCGAGAACCTGATCGGCGAGGAGAACAAGGGCTTCAAGCTCGCGATGATGACCCTCGACCGCACGCGGCCCGGCGTGGCGGCGCTCGCGGTGGGCATCGCCCGCGCGGCGTTCGAGTTCGCGACCGAGTACTCCAAGGAGCGCGTCCAGTTCGGCGTCCCGATCGCGATGCACCAGGCGATTCAGTTCATGATCGCCGACATGGCGACCAAGGTGCACGCCGCGCGCCTGATGACCTGGAACGGCGCGGTCGAGCTCGACCAGGGCAAGCGCAACACGCTCAACTCCTCGCACGCCAAGCGCTTCGCGGCCGACACCGCGATGGAGGTCACGACCGACGCCGTGCAGGTCTATGGCGGCTACGGGTTCATCAAGGAGTACCCGGTCGAGAAGCTCATGCGCGACGCGAAGATCATGCAGCTCTACGAGGGCACCTCGCAGATCCAGCGCCTGGTCATCGCCCGCGAGACGCTGCTGCCGCGCCACATCGAGGAGCCGGTGAAGGAGCCGGCCGGCGCCGCAGCGTAGGGAGACCCGCGCATCACAACGCCAGCCGGGGGGCCGCGCTCAGCGACGGCCCCCCGTCCACCGGGTCGTCTCCGGGCCGCGGTCGCCGATAATCGGCGGGCATGGCGGAGTCGACCAAGCGCACGACGGCGGCGGTGACCGGCACGGCGTCGCTCGACGACGCCGCAGCGGCCGCCGGCGCGCCGCCTCAGCGCGGGTCGGGCCCGGGGGGCACCGACCCGCTGATCGGCGACCTGCGACGCGGCGGGCTGCTGCCGCTGCTCGTGCTGCACCTGTGCGCCAAGGGGCCGACCTACGGGAACCAGCTCATGGAGCGCATCGCGCACCTCACCGCGGGAACGGTCGCGGTCAACCCCAACACCATGTATCCGCTGCTGCGCGCGCTGGAGGGTCGGGGGATGATCGTGGGGGAGTGGGAGCACCCCGAGCGCCGCAGCCGCCGCTTCTACCGCATCACCGCCCAGGGCGAGCGAGAGCGAGAGCGCCTCGCGCTCGAGGTCGGCCCGCGGCTCGACGCGATCAGCCACGGAATCCAGCGCATCCAGGCGGAGCTGCGCGCCTGATGGGCCGCGCTAACGCCCGCGTTGAGACCGTCGGTCCGATCGCCGAGGCCGAGGCGCTGTGGTACGACCATCGCCGGTGGGCCTCCTTCGTCGAGGGCTTCGCGCATGTCGCGCGGGTGGAGGGCGAGTGGCCCCACGTCGGGGCGCGAGTCGTCTGGGACTCGGGGCGCGCCGGCCGCGGCCGGGTGGTCGAGCAGGTGATCGAGCACGAGCCGCGGGTGGGCCAGACCGTGCAGGTCGAGGATCCCAAGCTGCGAGGGACCCAGCGCGTCTCCTTCACGCTCGCCGAAGGCGACGCGATCGAGGTCGCGCTGGAGCTGCAGTACGAGCTGAAGTCCAAGGGGCCGGCGGGGAGGGTGGTGGACGTGCTCTTCGTGCGCCGCGCGCTCACAGACTCCCTTCGTCGCACGCTCGTCCGCTTCGCCCGCGAGCTCGAAGGCGACCGCGAGCTATCCGCATAGCCGATAGGGTTCCGCGCCCCGAGCGGCGCGCAGGGTTCACGCGCCGCCTCCCCACGTCACGAAGGAACTGAGAGGCACTCGTATGTTCGTGTTCAAGGCGGCCGTCGTCGGCGCGGGCACCATGGGCGGCCAGATCGCCCAGACCATCGCCGCGGCCGGGATCCAGGTGGTTCTGAAGGACATCAAGCAGGAGCTCGTCGACGCCGGCCTCACCGAGGCCCGGAACGTCACGGCCGGCCAGCTCTCGCGGCTGGTCAAGAAGGAGAAGATCACCCAGGAGCAGGCCGATGCGCAGGTCGACGAGCTCCTCGGGCGCATCACCGCCACGACCACCTACGAGGGCTTCGGCGACGTCGACCTGGTGATCGAGGCGGTGCCGGAGAACATGGCGCTCAAGCAGCGCGTGTTCGCCGAGCTCGACGCCGCGACGCCCGGGCACGCGATCCTGGCCTCCAACACCTCGTCGCTGTCCATCACGGAGATCGGCGAGGCGACGCTGCGCCCCGACAAGGTCGTCGGCTTCCACTACTTCTACCCGGCGGCGGTCATGCCGCTGATCGAGATCGTCGAGGGCGAGGACACCGTTCCCGACACGGTGCAGGCCGCGCTCAACTTCGCGCAGACGATCCGCAAGCAGCCGATCACCTGCGCCGAGGTGCCGGGCTTCGTGGTCAACCGCATCCTCAACAGCGCGGTCTGCGAGATCTGGCGCGCGCAGGAGGAGGGCGGCCTCTCGATCAAGAAGATCGACGAGGGGGTGGGCGCGGCCAACGTCGCGCCCATGGGGCCGTTCATGCTGATCGACCTGCTCGGCCTGGACACCGTCTACCACGTCGCGGAGCACCTGACCGAGTCCTACGGCGACCGCTTCTACGTCCACCAGGGCATGAAGCGCCTGGTGGAGGAGGGCAAGCTCGGCGCCAAGACCGGGGGCGAGGGCTTCTACACCAACGGCGAGCCGAACATCGAGGGCGACGCCGAGCCGCCGGAGAACCTGGCCGAGCTCTGGCAGCTCAAGGCGCTGCGCGAGGCCTGTCTGGTCCTCGAGGAGGGCGTCTCCACGGTCCGCGAGATCGACCTGGGCCTGATGGCGGGCGCCGGGCTGGACCCCCGTCGTGGCTTGCTGCCGCCGTTCTGGAAGGCGGACGTCGAGGGTCTGGACGTCGCACTGGAGAAGATGGAGCAGGCCGAGGAGCAGCACGGGTCAGAGCGCTTCGCCCCGCCCCTGATCCTGCGCCGGCTGGTGGCCCAGGGCCGCCTCGGGCTCAAGAGCGGGCAGGGCTTCTACGCCTACCCGCGACCGGACGAGGGCGAGCAGCGCGACACGGTGAAGCTCGAGACGCGCGGCGAGGTCGCCATCGCCTGGCTGGCCAACGCGCCGATGAACGCGATCTCGCCGCAGGTCATCCAGGACCTGGGGGCGGTGTGGGAGAAGATCACGGGCGAGGGCGCCGTGCGCTCGCTGGTGATCGCGTCGTCGCTGCCGGTCGTCTTCTCCGCGGGCGCCGACATCAAGGCCTTCACCCAGTTGGACGAGACGAGCGGCAAGGAGTTGATCGACTCGGCCCACGGGCTGCTGCGCGAGCTCGGTCGCAGCCGGGTGACGACGATCGCCGCCGTGAACGCGATCGCCTTCGGCGGCGGGTGCGAGTTGTCGATGGCCTGCGACGTGCGCATCGCCGCCCAGTCGGCGATCTTCGGCCAGCCCGAGATCAAGCTGGGGATCATCCCGGGCTTCGGCGGGACCCAGCGTCTGCCGCGACTGGTGGGGCAGAGCAAGGCGCTCGAGATGAACCTCACCGGCGACGCGGTCACGGCCGACGACGCCTACGAGCACGGCCTGGTCAACCGCGTCGTGCCCGACCAGGAGCTCTTCGACACCGCGCTGAGCTGGGCGCGCAAGCTCGCCGAGCAGGCGCCGATCGCCGTGGAGCAGATCAAGCGGGTGAGCGCGGCGGGCGATCTCGACGAGGGCATCGAGGCAGAGAAGGTCGGCTTCGCCACGGCGTTCTTCAGCGAGGACGGCAAGGAGGGGATCTCGGCCTTCCTGGGCAAGCGCCCACCGGCCTTCAAGGGCAAGTAGTGACCATCGCCACCATGTCCGTCGACCGGCTGGCCGGGCTCATCCACTCGGCCGGCTCGGTCGTCGCGCTCACCGGAGCCGGCGTCTCGGTGCCCTCGGGGATCCCCGACTTCCGGTCTCCGGGCACCGGCCTGTGGGAGAAGGTCGACCCCATGGAGGTCGCCCACATCGACGTCTTCCGGCGCGAGCCCGAGCGCTTCTGGAGCTTCTACGGCGGGCGCTTCGCCACGCTGGGCGAGAAGCAGCCCAACGGCGCTCACGCCGCCCTGGTCGAGCTCGAGCGGCGCGGGCTGCTCGATGCGGTGATCACCCAGAACATCGACATGCTGCACCGCCGAGCGGGCACGACCGAGCTGGTCGAGGTGCACGGCTCGATTGCCACTTCCTCCTGCGGTGCCTGCGGTGACACCTACGAGCTGGACGACGCACGCGAGCGGGTGGAGGCGGCGGCGGACGGCGTACCCCGCTGCGACTGCGGCCGGCCGCTGAAGCCCGACGTCGTGCTGTTCGGCGAGCTGCTCCCAGAGCAGGCCATGCGGCGCGCCTTCGCGCTCGCCGCGGGCGCGGACCTGCTGCTCTGCGTCGGGTCCTCGCTCGAGGTTTACCCGGTCGCCGGGCTCCCGGAGCTGACCATGCGCGGCGGCGGGCAGGTTGCCGTGGTCACCCAGGGCCCCACGCCCTACGACGGGGCGGCGGCCGTGCGCCTGTCCGGGGACGTGGTGCAGGAGCTCGAGGCGCTCCTCGACGCGCTGGACGCGGTGTAGGCGCGAGGGCCGCCGTAGCCGACTAGGCCGCCGAGGCCGCCTGGGCCCCCGGCGAACGGCAGCGACGAGGGAGAGGGAGGGTGGCTCGAAGCGCGGTGGAGGAGGGGGTGTGGCAGAAAGCGGCCGCATATCGACCGGAAACTGCCCCACCCCCCGAAGCTATCCCCCTTCGTCGCCAGCCGTTCGCCGGCGCTGCCCGCCGGCCGCGCGGTTAGCTCGACGCCGCCTAAACCCCAGCCGCCGTCCGCGCCCGCAGCGCCGCCTCGAGGCGCTCGACGGCCGCCTCGACCACGGCCTCTGCCTCGGGCTCCGGGTCGCCTTGCAGGGCCGCGTTCGCGGCGGCGGCGATCTCGTCGCGCCGCTCGCGCAGTTCCTCGAGGCGCTCGGGCATGCCCTCGACCCCGGGATCGAGCTCGGCGAGCGCCGCCTCGAGGGCCACGCGCACCTGCAGCGCGGCCTCGCGCGCGCGGCCCGCATCAACGTCGGAGCGCGCGCGCAGCACGAGCTCCTCGCAGGTCAGCGCGCGGTCGCGCCCGGAGAGCAGGGCGGCGAGGCGCTCCTGCGGGCGCAGCGCGGCCACGCGCCGCGGGCGCGGCGGACGGAGGTCGACCTCGATCGCGCTCGCCCAGCGCCCCTCGGCCACCTGCTCGCCCTCGCCGAAGCCCAGGCGCGCCACCAGCGCCTGCTGGGGGCCTGCCTCGTGCGCGTGAGGGTCGGCCGCCGCCGCGCGGTGGGCGCGCAGGACGCCGTTCAGGACCGCGAGCGCATCCGTGGCGTGGGCTTGCGCGGCCTCCTGGCCCTCATCGAGCCACGACCGGGCGCGCTGCTCGTCGTCGAACGGCTCCGCGACGTCGATCACCGTGGCGCGGGCCACCGTGACTGGAGAGGGCTCAGCGCCCGCCTGCACCTCGCGGGTGCGCCGCCGGCCGCGGCCGCGTCGGCCGCGCGGGCGGGTGCCGAGGGTGCCCAGCACCACCACCTGCGTCGGCTCTGTCTCCGGCCGCGGACGAAGTACATAGCGGCCGTCGGAAGGCCCCAGGGCCCACGGGAACTCGAACTGGACGAAGCGGAAGAGCCGTGCCGCGCCGGCGGCGATCAGTCTCCCCGCTTGGCTGTGCCGTTCGGGTCGTTGGGCACCGAGAACCTGGACGGCTTGATCGGCACCGTCGGGTTCTGGATCTTGCCCAGGCGATCGATCAGCCTGGTCCACTGGCCGGGCTTGAGGACCGCGGAGTCGCCGGGGCTGGCGCTGCTCTGGCCTCCCGGTGCGCTGAAGCCGACGTGGATGTGGTCGTCATGATCGGAGAGCGCGAGGGTGTTGTCGGCGCCCTGGTAGGTGCGAAGGCTGATGATCTGGCTGGGCTTCATGAAGCCCTTGAGCAGCAGTAGCCGGCGGATCGTGATATCGGCGATCCCTCCGTCCTGCTGATTGCCCAGGATCGGGATCCCGTTGACCGCGGCGACGTCCACCGCGCGGCCGTACCAGTGATCGGAGACCCGGCCGCCGCCGGCGACGAACTTGGAGTGCCCGCACTTCAGTGCGCTGACGCTGGGCTTCAGGCCCGAGCCGGCCAGGTACTTGAGGACGATCAGCACGCGGCGGTCGATCAGGCCGCCCTGGATGTCCTGGCGCCCGCAGGAGTAGATGTCGATCCGGGGGTCGCCGAGGACCGAGCGGCCGAGCTGCTCCTTGGTCATGAGCATCATCTGTCCGACGGAGATCGACTTCTGGTCCAGGAACGGGTTCTTGCCCGCCGCCCGGTAGATCGCCGTGGACTCGAGCAGCTTCCAGCCGTCGAGGATCGGCTTGGGGTCGATCGTCGGGGCCTTGTCGCCCGCGGGCTTGATGCCGAAGCTGATGTACGGCGCCTTGCCCTGCTCGGGCACGCCCATGCGACCCAGGACCGTACCGGCCACCACCTGCGCACCCTTGCGCAGTGCCTTGAACTGGACGTCGTTGCGGCCGAGGCCGAAGACCTTGGCGAAGTAGGCGCCGTAGGTCTCGAAGTCGCGCTTGCCGGTCGTCGCCGCGACCTGGTCGCGACCGCCGTTGCGATAGGCGTTGGGCCGCGTCGGGTTGGCGTACAGGCGCTCCTTGGTAACGGAGACCTGCGGCTGCGCGGCGGCGCCCTTGGTCGGCTTGGCCGCGCCGCCCGTGCTGCGCGCGCTCGCCGTCTGCCCGCTACCCGCGCGCGCGCCTGCCCGCTGGGCACCCGCGGACGCCGGCTGGGTGGGCTTGGGGTCCTTGGGCAGGTTCAGCTCGTCGCGGATCTGGCCCTGGGTGACGTTGCGGTCCTTGGGGGCGGGGTAGGAGGTCACGACCGAGCCGAGCTTGGAATAGGTGTAGCGGTTGCCGGCATAGTCCTTGAGAACCACGTACCGGCCGCGCTTCTTGCTCGTGCCCACCGCGGCCACCGTGCCGTCGTTGACCGCGATCACCGGCGCGTTGGTCTCCGAGAAGATGTCGATCGCGTCCCGACCGGCCTGCGATGAGACCGGGATCGACGCGTTGCTGGAGCGGGCGACGCGCTGGGTCGCGGCCTCCTGGGAGAGCTGGTCGGCGTAGCGCGCCTTGGCCGCTACGGGGAAGCGACCCTCGACGATCTGGGTCAGCGAGCCGACGAGGTCGGCGGGGAGGCCGCCGATGACCTTCGCGCGCAGGAGAACGGAGTCCACATACCAATTCGCCGGGTTGTACGCGAACAGGCCCTTGCGGATGTCGCTCTCACCGCCGGCGGCCTTGATGTAGCGGGCTGCACCGAAGATCGCGTCGACCGGGTTGTACGGGTCCTTGCGCCCGTCCCCGTTGGCGTCCACCCCGTAGGACTTCCACGTGGAGGGAAGGAACTGCATCCATCCGACCGCCCCCGCGCTGGATACGTTGAGGTTCTGGCCGTAGTTGGTCTCGATCTCGTTTACCGCGGCGAGCACCTGCCAGGGGATGTTGTACTGGGCTTCCGCCGCCTTGTAGATCGGGAGCAGGAACGGCGGGATCTTGAAGCGGTCGATGACGAAGTTCGGGACGCCGATCGGGGCGGGGCCGACGTCGGCGATCGTCGTGGTCGGGTTGGTCAGGGCCGGCTGGCCGTCGGGCTGGACGGTCGTGTTGCCGCGACCGTCGGTGGTGCTCGTGGGTCCGGGGGTGGCACCAGGGGTCGAGTCTGAGTCTTTACTCGAGCCTTCGTTCTTGGGGGTCTTGGTCTTGCCCTTGGTCTTCCCCTTGCCCTTCTTTCCGCCGCCGGCCGGCTCGTCGTCCGGGGTGTCGTTCGGGGACGTCGTGGTGGTCGTACCGGTCGTACCGGTCTGCGTGGTCCCGGTCGAGGTCTGGGTGGCGGTCGTCGAGGGCGGGATCGCGGTGGTGGCCGCTGAAGTGCCCGCAGTCGCCGTCGAGGAGGACGTGGTGGGCGCGGCGGTGGTGGTGGTCGCCGAGGGGATCACCACGCATGCCACGCCGGCGACGGGCTGTGGCACCGGCGTTGCTATCCCGGCGCACTTGTACTGCTCGGCGGACGCCGGGACCACGGCGGCGCCCAGGCCGACGCACAGCACTCCGGCCACGACCAACGCGATGAGCAGCTTTCCCCGGTTCACGTCTACCGTCGTTCTCCTCCCACGCGGGAGCTCCCTCGCCCCGGACGCAGCCTGGACCGTACCAGGGCGCCGGGCGACATGGGCCAGCACCCTATTGAGTGCCATTGGGCAATGCAACGCGGAACCGGGGCGTGGTCGTCGCGCATGAAGGTGAGAATGGAGGCGGCGGTGTGCAGGGACTTTCTCCGGGCGGTTAAACAGCGCTCATTCCCAATTGGATCGGCGTCCAAGCCGCTGCACTCGACTTTTCCGACCCGATTCCCAGCCTTGGGAAACCGCATCAGCCTGAACCTGAGCTAGAGCCTCTGGCCACCCCGGGCGTGGCCGAGGCCCTGCGGTACAGTGGCCGCCCCCTCGGTGACCCAAGGAGCCCCTGACATGGACGAGGACACCGCCGGACTGCGCACGCGCCTGACCCGTCAGGGTGAGGACGCCCTCGGCAAGCTGGCGCAGGACCTGCTCGACAACCCGCTCGTCAACGGCGCGATCTCGCGCGCTTTCGATGCTCGTGAGAAGGCCACGCAGGCCCAGGAGGTCGCCATGGGCGCCCTCAACCTTCCGTCTGCGGCCGACCTCGAGCGCCTGACCCGTCGGCTGCGGTCGGTGTCCCAGCGCCTCGAGGGAATCGAGGACGGCGTGGACCGGCTCGACGAGCGTCTCGCCCAAGCGGCCTCGTCGGCCGGGCTCGACGAGCGCCTGCGCGCGATCGAGGAGGGGCTGGAGGCCGTCGCAGCGGAGCTGTCCACCTTGCGCGAGGCCCTGCCGACCGAAGCCGAGCCGGTCCCGCGCGAGCAGGAGCGCCTCAGGGTCGGCGAGCAGGCCTGACGGCGCCCGCCGGCTCGCCGTCCTGCACGAGGGCCTGCGCGCCGACCCGCCCGACTCGACGGCCGAGCTCCTCGAGACGTTGGTCGGGGATCCGCACGTGGCGCCCCGCGCGAAGGTCGGTGACGGCGAGCACGCAGGCCGCCCGCATCCCCAGCAGCTCCGCCAGCCGCAGGATCGTCGCGGCCTCCATCTCGGCGGCCAGGGCACCGTCGGCATCCGCCGCCTCGCCATCACCGCGCGCGTAGAAGAGGTCGGTGGTCAGGACGCTGCCGCTCCAGGCGCGCCCTTCCGCGGCGCGCTCGAGGGCGGCGGTCAGCCCCGCATCGGCCTTCACACGGTTCCCGGCTCCCAGGGCGCGGCTGGTTCCATCGCCGGCCACGGCCTCGCGGGCCACCACGAGGTCGCCGAGCGACAGCCCGTCGGTGAGCGCCCCGCAGGTCCCCACCCGCACGATCCGCCGCGCGCCGAGGTCTGCGAGCTCCTCGACCACGATCGCCGCGCTCGGGCCGCCCATTCCGGTGCTCTGGATGGTCAGCGGCTCACCGTCCCGCGCCGTTCCCGTGTATCCCCACAGCCCGCGGTGGTGGTTGAACATCCGGGGCTCGCTCATCACCGTCTGGGCGAGCAGCAGGGCTCGCCCCGGGTCGCCGGGCAACAGCACGCGCTCCGCGAGCGGCGCGGTCGGGCGCAGATGGATCGGCACCCGCTCAGCGTAGACTCCGCGCCATGGCTCGCAGGTCGCCCCCCGATGCGCTTCGCGGCGCGGTCGAGAGCACGGTGCAGGCGACGATGGGCCAGGCGCAGGGCACCCGCGACCGCGCACAGGAGCTCGTCGACGAGCTCGCGGGGACGGCTGGGCGCCTGCGCGACGCGCTGGAGGAGCTGCGGCCCGTGGCCCGCGAGGACGTCAAGGGCCTCGGCGCGCGGCTCGACGCGCTCGAGCGCCGGGTGGCCGAGCTCGAGAGCCCCCGCGGGCGGCGCGGAGCGCGGGCCGGGAAGCGCTGACCCGTGGCCGCGGAGTCCTTCCGCAGCGCCGACGAGTTCGTGGCGGTGATCGACCGGGTGTTCACGATGATGAGCGAGGACCCGGACATGGGGCCGCGCCTGCGCGACGCCGACACCGCTCAGCGCTTTGAGTTCACCGACCTCGAGATGGTCCTCAACGTCCGCCCGGGAGGTCCTGCGGACGACGGCGAGAACCTCGTGTGGGAGTGGAGCGCAGACGTCTCCTGGACCGCTCGGGTGCGCATGTCGATGTCCTCGGAGACCGCCAACCGCTACTTCCAGGGCAAGGAGAACGTCGCCATGGCCGTCGCCCGCCGTCGCATCAAGACGGGTGGCGACCTGCGCGCCGCGCTCGAGCTGATCCCCATCACCAAGCCGATCCACAAGCGCTACCGCGCCTTCCTCGACGCGGAGCACCCCCACCTCCTCGCCTGACGGCGTGACCGACGAGCCGCAACTCAGCCTGAACGAGGTGGCCCGCAGGGCGGGTGTGTCGCCCGGCACGCTGCGCCGGTGGGCCGAGAACGGCCTGTTCCCGGGCCACCACGGACGCTGGACGTCGGCGGCCGCCGCTCACGCCCGCCTGATCGCGCGCATGCGCGAGCGCGGGCACTCGCTCGACAACATTCGGTCCGCCACCGAGAGCGGCCGGCTCGCCTTCGGCTACGTCGAGGACCTCTTCCCACCCGACGAGCCCCGGTACACGATCGCCGAGGCCGCCGAGCAGTGCGGGCTGGAGGCGGCGCTGATCGAGCGGGTCATGGCCGCGGTCGGGTTCAGCACGCGGGAGGTCGAGCGCCCGCTCACCGAGGAGGACGTCGACCTCCTGCGCTACATCGCCGCAGTGCTCGCCGCCGGCTTTCCCCTGGTCGCCTTCCTGCAGATCGTGCGCGTCTACGGCCAGGCGCTCGCCCAGATCGCCGACGCCGAGGTGCGGCTGTTCCACCTCTACGTACACGAGCCGCTCATGCGCGACGGGGTGCCCGGGCTGGAGATGGCGGAGGAGATGGAGGGCCTCGCGCGCGAGTTGCTTCCGCTGTCCTCTCCGATCATGGACCACGTCCATCAGCGCTTCCTTCGTCACTTCATCGAGCAGGACGTCGTCGGCCACATGGAGTCAGACCTCGAGGGCGAGGTCGACCTCGGCCGCATGCGCGTGGCCATCGCGTTCGCCGACCTCGCCGGCTACACCCGCATGACCGAGGAGATGGGCGAGGAGGAGGCGGTGACCGCGGTGGAGCGCTTCGTGGAGGCGGTGGAGGCGAGCCTGCCCGACGACGCGCGCGTGATCAAGACGATCGGCGACGAAGTGATGATCGTCGGCTCGGACCCGACCGCCCTGACCGACTGGGCGGTCGGCTTCCAGACCCTGTTCGGCCAGCAGCGGCCGATGCCCCGGATCGGCATGCACTCCGGCCAGACCCTCTACCGCGACGGCGACTACTACGGCCGCGAGGTCAACCTCGCGGCGCGGGTCGCGGCACGGGCGGCGGGCGGCGAGGTGCTGGTCACCCGGCCGGTGGTGGAGGCGGCCGGCTCGAACCTCGAGTTCGAGCCGATCGGCGAGGTGCGGCTCAAGGGCTTCCGCGAGTCGACCGAGCTGTTCCTCGCAGGACTGACGGACGAGTGAGCGAGGCTCTCGAGCTCGCCCGCGCCGGCGGCCTGCTGGCCGAGGGACAGCCGGTCGTCGTCATGCTCTCGGGCGGTCGCGACTCGATCTGCCTGCTGGACGTGGCGGTGCAGCTGGCGGGGCGAGGGCCGGTCGTCGCCTTGCACGTCGACCACGGCCTGCGGCCGGGGGCAGGCGAGGAGGAGGCACGGCACTGCGCCGGCGTCTGCGAGCGGCTGGGCGTGCGGCTGGAGGTCGCCCGACTGGGTCCGGCGCCGCGATCCGGAAACCTGCACGCGTGGGCGCGCGAGGCGCGCTACGCGGCGGCACGCCGGCTACCGGGGGCGATCGCGACGGGGCACACGGCGAGCGACCAGGCCGAGACCGTCCTCTACCGCCTCGCGGCCTCGCCGGGGCGCCGGGCGCTGCTCGGGATGGCCTCGTGCGAGGGACGCGTCGTTCGTCCGCTGCTGGCCGTGACACGGGCCCAGACCGAGGCGCACTGCGCCGCCCGCGGCCTGCCCTGGCTGGAGGATCCGGCCAACGACGATCCGCTCTTCGCGCGCGCGCGAGTACGGAGCGCCCTGTTGCCCGCCCTGCGCGCCGTCCACCCGGCCGCCGAGGCGAGTGTCGTGAGGACCGCCGCCCTGCTGCGCGAGGAGGCAGAGGTCCTCGACGCGCTGGTCGAGGAGGTGCTCGGCGGGCGCGCTGAGATGGAGCTGGCCCGCCTGCGGGCGCTGCCCCGAGCGCTCGCGCGACTGGTGATCCGCCGCCTGGCCGAGGAGGCACTGCAGGCTCGCGCACCGCGCGTGGCCGGCCGAGCCGAGGACGTCCTCGCCCTCGGCCGGAATGGCGCCCTCGACCTGGGCGACGGCGCGCGCGCCCGGGTGCGAGGCGGCGTGCTGTGCTTCGAGACCACCCCGGAGGTCGGCGAACGGCGGGCGACGAGGGAGGGCGAGCGCTAGCGCGCTGTTCTCACGCGTGTGTCGCCCGGGCGCCGGCGACGGCGGCCTAGACTCCCGCCCATGGGCGACCCGGCGATCGGCGAGATCCTCGTCCAGGCCGACGAGCTGCGTCACCGGGTCCAGGAGCTCGGCGCGCGGATCACCGAGGACTACGTCGGCCGCGACTTGGTGCTCGTCGGCGTTCTCAAGGGCGCCGTGTTCTTCCTCTCCGACCTCATGCGGGCGATCAGCGTGCCCTGCGAGGTCGACTTCATGGCCGTGGCGTCCTACGGCTCGGCCACGGACTCCTCGGGCGTGGTGCGGATCCTCAAGGACCTCGACGCGGCGATCGAGGGACGCGACGTGCTGATCGTCGAGGACATCGTCGATTCCGGGCTCACGCTGCAGTACCTGCTGCGCAACCTCGGTGCCCGGAATCCAGCTTCGCTGGAGGTCTGCGCCCTGCTCACCAAGCCCGAGCGGCGCAAGGTCGAGCTGCCGACCCGCTATGTCGGCTTCGAGATCCCCAACCGCTTCGCGATCGGGTACGGCCTGGACCACGGCGAGCGGTACCGCAACCTGCCGTTCGTAGCCGCGTTGAACGACGCATAGGGCCCCAAACCCCCTGCTACGCTTGATCGTCTTGCGCCCCGGAAATCCGGGCCGAGTCGCCCCATGAGCCGTTTCTTCAAGAGCGCCGCCTTCCCCATCCTCATCGTGGTGGTGCTCGCCTTCTTCGCCCAGAAGCTGATCAACTCGGGCGACCGTCAGGTCAAGCCCGAATTCTCCGACTTCCTCGGACAGCTCAACACGGGCGAGGTCAAGAGCGCCAACCTGAAGACCAAGGACAACACCGTGCAGGTCACGCTCAAGAACGACCAGAAGTACGAGATCGGCTACCCGCAGGACTACGGAAACGAGCTCGTCAACAAGCTGCAGGCCAAGGAGGTCCGCTTCAACGTCGAGGGCCGCAAGACCAACGGCTGGCTCTCACTGCTCACCTACGTCCTGCCCTTCCTGATCTTCATCGGGTTCTGGATCTTCCTGATGAACCAGGTCCAAGGCGGAGGGTCCAAGGTGATGAGCTTCGGCAAATCGCGGGCCAAGCGCCTGTCGGTCGACTCGCCCAAGATCACCTTCCGCGACGTCGCGGGGGTCGACGAGGCTGTCGAGGAGCTCCACGAGATCAAGGAGTTCCTCGAGAACCCCAAGAAGTTCCAGGCGCTCGGCGCGCGCATCCCCAAGGGCGTGCTGCTCTTCGGCCCGCCCGGCACCGGCAAGACGCTGCTCGCCCGCGCGGTGGCCGGCGAGGCCGGCGTGCCCTTCTTCTCGATCTCGGGCTCGGACTTCGTCGAGATGTTCGTCGGCGTCGGCGCCAGCCGCGTACGCGATCTCTTCGAGCAGGCGAAGCAGAACTCGCCCTGCATCATCTTCATGGACGAGATCGACGCGGTCGGCCGGCACCGCGGCGCCGGTCTCGGCGGCGGCCACGACGAGCGCGAGCAGACCCTCAACCAGCTGCTCGTCGAGATGGACGGCTTCGAGATGAAGGACAACATCATCCTCATCGCCGCCACCAACCGGCCCGACATCCTCGACCCCGCGCTGCTGCGTCCCGGCCGCTTCGACCGCCAGATCGTCGTCGACCGCCCCGACCGCAGGGGCCGCGCGAAGATCCTCGAGGTCCACACGCGCGGCAAGCCGCTTGCGCGGGAAATCGACATCGACGCTCTGGCCGGTCAAACGCCCGGCTTCACCGGCGCGGACCTCTCCAATCTCGTCAACGAGGCGGCGCTGCTCGCCGCCCGCAACGGTCGCCGCGAGATCGGCCAGCACGAGCTGGAGGAGGGGATCATGCGGGTCATCGCGGGCCCGGAGAAGAAGACCCGCGTGATGTCCGACAAGGAGCGCCTGATCACCGCCTACCACGAGATGGGGCACGCGATCGTCGGGCACTTCCTGCCCAACTCCGACCCCGTCCACAAGATCTCGATCATGTCCCGCGGCCAGGCCCTGGGCTACACGATCTCGCTGCCCCAGGAGGACAAGTTCCTCACCACCCGCGCGGAGCTCACCGACACCATGGCCATGACCCTCGGGGGCCGCGCGGCCGAGGAGATCGTCTTCGGCGAGATCACCACGGGCGCCTCGAACGACATCGAGAAGGTCACGGCCACCGCCAAGCAGATGGTCATGCGCTTCGGGATGAGCGAGAAGCTCGGCCCGCGCGTGTTCGGGCACGATCACGGCCAGCCCTTCCTGGGCCGCGAGTTCTCCTCCGAGCCCGACTACTCCGACGAGATCGCCCGCGAGATCGACGACGAGATCCGCCGCATCGTCGAGGGCGCCCACCAGGAGGCGCGCGACATCCTCATGGACCATCGCGACGCGCTCGAGCGCATCTCGCAGATCCTCGTGAAGCGCGAGACGATCGAGAAGGAGCAGTTCGACGGGCTGCTCGCCGGCCGCGGCGAGAGCGAGGTCTTCCCGCCCGAGGAGCCGATCCGGCCCGAGCTGCCGGTCCCGCCGGCCCCCGCCGACCGTGCGCCCGGACGCGACCATCCGCGCCCGCTTCCACGTCCCGGGCTGGCCGGCGGCACCGCGGATCTCCGCGCGGACGAGCCGCGCGGCAAGCCCACGTTCTGACCGCCGCCCCCGGCTTCACGGTGATGGGGGTGGTCAACGTCACCCCCGACTCCTTCTCCGATGGCGGCCGGTTCCTCGACGCTCGCGCGGCGATCGCGCACGGGCAGCGGCTCGCGGCCGAGGGAGCCGACATCCTCGACGTGGGCGGAGAGTCGACGCGCCCCGGCGCCGAGCCGGTGAGCGAGGCCGAGGAGCTGCGCAGGGTGCTCCCGGTCGTCGAGGAGCTCGCGCGGGGCGACGCCGACGTCTCAATCGACACCTCCAAGCGCGCGGTCGCCGAGGCGGCGATCGAGCGCGGCGCCTCGCTGGTCAACGACGTGACGGCCCTGCGCGCCGATCACGAGCTCGGGGCGCTCGTCGCAGCGCGCGGCGTCGAGTGCTGCCTGATGCACATGCGCGGCGACCCGCGGACCATGCAGAGTGACCCTCGCTACGACGACGTGGTCTCCGAGGTCAAGTCCTTCCTGGAGGAGCGGCTCGCCTTCGCGGTGGGCGAGGGGATCGCCGAGGAGCGGATCCTGCTCGACCCCGGGATCGGCTTCGGCAAGACGGTCGACCACAACCTCGAGCTGCTGCGGCGCCTGGACGAGATCGTGTCCATCGGGCGACCCGTCGTGGTCGGCACCTCGCGCAAGTCCTTCCTCGGCAAGATCACCGGCCGCGCGCTCGACGAGCGCATTCCGGGAACCATCGCGACCAACGTCCTCGCCCTGGAGAGAGGGGCCACCGTGTTCCGGGTCCACGACGTCGCGCCGGTGCGTGATTCGCTCGCGGTGGCCCTTGCTACGGTCCGCGGCCGATGGCCGGAGAGGACGACGACCTGATCGGTCCCGACGAGGAAGACGACGAGCTCGAGCACGACGACGGGCTCGAGGAGCCGCTGGTACTCGTCGAGATCTCAGGGCTGTCGCTCTACACCCACCACGGGGTCAGCGACGCCGAGCGCGAGGTCGGCCAGCGCCTGGTGGTGGATCTGCGCCTCGACGTCGGGTCGCCCGACGCCATGGTCACCGATCGGATCCAGGACACCGTCGACTATAGCCTGGTCTGCGAGGCGGTCGCGCTGGTAGCACAGCAGCGCTCCTATCGCACGCTTGAGCGCCTGTGCGCGGCGATTGCCGACCGGCTCCTGGACGCCTTCGAGATCGTCGCCCTGTCGGTCAAGGTCAGCAAGCCCGAGCCGCCCATTGCCCTGCCCGTGGAGGAGGTCTCGGTGGAGCTCTCGCGCGGGTTCCACTCAGCCCCGTGAACGGCGTCTCGCTCGGCTACCTCGGGCTCGGGTCCAACTTGGGCGATCGGCGCTCGATGCTCGAGGCGGCGGTCGCCGCCCTTCCCTCCCACCGGGTGGAGGTTGTTCGCTCTTCCTCGGTGTACGAGACCGAGCCGGTCGGCGAGGTCGCGGCGCAACCCGAGTTCCTCAACGCCTGCGTCAGCGTGAGGACCCAGCTGGGTCCCGAGGGGCTGCTCGACGCCTGCAAGGCGGTCGAGCGCGAGCTCGGGCGGACCGCGGGCGGCCAACGCCACGGCCCCCGCCCGATCGACGTCGACGTGCTGCTGCTCGCCGGCCTCGTCCACGAGTCAGAGCGCCTGCGCCTTCCCCACCCCGAAGTCATGAGCCGGCGCTTCGTGCTCGTGCCCCTGCTCGAGCTCGACCCGGGCCTGACCACGCCGGACGGCCGGCGCGTCGCAGAGGCGCTCGAGGACCTCGGGCAGGGCCAGCAGGTCCGCCGGATCGGGCCGCCGCTCATCTAGGCTGCGGCGTCGACCAGCCGGCGGGGGATAATCGAGCCGTGCTACTCGCCGTCGACGTCGGCAACACCCAGACCCACTTCGGGACCTTCCGCGGTGAGGAGCTGCTCGAGCACTGGCGGTTCTCCACCGTCCGCGAGTCGACCGCGGACGAGCTGGGCTCGGCGCTGAACAACCTGCTCGAGCTGCGTGCCATGCACCTGACCGACATCGACGCCACCGTCTTGTCCTCCACCGTGCCGCTGCTCGAGGCCGAGTGGGCGGCGATGGTGCGGCGCTATTTGAGCCACGACCCGGTCGTGGTCGGCTCGGGGATTCGCACCGGGATGCCGATCCGGATCGACAACCCGCGCGAGCTGGGCGCCGACCGGCTGGCCAACGCGGTCGCCGGCTATGCCGCGGTCGGCGGGCCGTGCGTGGTCGTCGACTTCGGCACCGCTACGACCGCGGACGTCGTGTCGGCCGACGGCGCCTACCTCGGCGGCGTGATCGCGCCCGGGGTGGAGATCTCGGTGGAGGCGCTGACCGAGCGCGCCGACAAGCTGGTCAAGGTCGAGCTCTCGCCGCCGCGCTCCCTGATCGGCAAGTCGACGGTCGACTCGGTGCGTTCGGGCCTGGTCTACGGCTTCGCGGGAGCGGTCGACCGCGTGGTCCGCGGCATCCGCGAGGAGCTGGGCGAGGAGACCGAGGCGATCGCGACGGGAGGCCTCGCGCACGTGATCGTCCCGTTCACCGACACCATCGACCAGGTCGACGACCTCCTCACGCTCACCGGCCTGCGGATCATCTACGACCGCAACAGTTAGCGCGCGGCGGTGGGCGAACGGCGGGCGACGAGGGAGGGAGAGGTTGCGACGCCGCCTCTTGGAACGGTGAAAGGGCGCGTCGGGGGAGCGGAGCGGCCAGGGTCCGGGCCCCCTCCCTTCGTCGCTGCCGTTCAACCAGGCCAGCCCTACCATCAGGCGCATGCACGCGCTCACCGACCCGTGGACGCTCGGCGGCCTTCACGTGCCCAACCGCGTGGTGCTCGCACCGCTCGCCGGCATCGGATCGTGGGTCGTCCGGTTGCAGGCCAAGCGCCACGGGGCGGGGATGGCGGTCTCGGAGATGGTCTCCAGCCACGCCGTCCACCACGGCAACCCCCGCACATGCACGGAGATGCTCCGCATCCACCCGGCGGAGCGGGCGGCCGGGCCGACGTCGATCCAGCTCTTCGGCGCCGACCCGGAGGTCATGCGCTCCGCGGCCGCTCAGGTGGCCGAGGCGGGCGCGGACCTGATCGACCTCAACATGGGCTGCCCGGTGCCGAAGGTCTGCAAGACCGGCGCGGGCTCCGCGCTGCTCGCCGACCCCGACCGGGCGGTGGCCGTCGCCCGCGCCGCGCGCGAGGGAAGCGGGCTGCCGGTGACGGTGAAGCTGCGACCGGGGCGCGTCCCCGGCGATCGCGCGGGCGTCGTGCTGGCCCACCGGCTCGTCCAGGAGGCGGGGGTCGCCGGCCTGGGCTTCCATCCGCGCCATGCCTCCCAGCACCACAAGGGCGAGACCGACTACGACCTCGCGGCACAGCTGGTGGCGGACCTTCCCGTCCCGGTGATGCTCTCGGGCGGCTTGCGCGACGCCGGTCGCGTGCGCGCCGCCTTCGAGCGCACGGGGGCCGCGGCGGTGATGCTCGCCCGCGGATCGCTTGGCAACCCGTGGCTGTTCTCAGAGCTCCTGGGCCTGCGCGCGCAGGCGCCGACGGTCGACGAGGTGCTCGCCGAGCTCGAGTGGGTGGCGGAGCGCGCGGTCGACCACTATGGCCCCGATCGCGCGACCCGCAACCTGCGCCGCTTCTACCCTTGGTATCTGGACCGGATCGCGGCGCCCAAGGCCCTGGCGGAGGCGATGCAGCGCGCCGCGACGGTGGACGACGCGCTGGCGATCCTCGCCGATCTGCGCGTGCCGGTAGCGGCGTAGACGCCGTCCCTGCGGCGCTCCGGCGCCCGCCCGACCCGCCGCTATACTGCCCGCCCTTCCGAACCCGGGAACCCCATGCCCAAGGATGTAATCCTCACCCCAGAAGGCCTCGACAAGCTCAAGCAGGAGCTCGACGTTCTGTCCACGGACAAGCGGCGCGAGGTCGCCCAACGCATCAAGGAGGCGCGCGAGTTCGGCGACATCTCCGAGAACTCCGAGTACGACGACGCCAAGAACGAGCAGGCCATGCTCGAGGCGAAGATCGCCGGCCTGGAGGAGAAGCTGCGCTCGGCGACGGTGATCGACAGCTCGGATCTCGGGACCGACCAGGTGCGCGTCGGCTCGGTCGTGCACGTCAAGGACGAGGGCACGGGCAAGTCGACCAAGTACACGATCGTGGGCTCGGCCGAGGCCAAGCCCGGCGAGAACCGGCTGTCCAACGAATCCCCGGTCGGCAAGGCCCTGCTCGGCCACAAGCGCGGCGAGACGATCTCGGTGCAGGTCCCGCGTGGCCCTGCCCGCAAGCTCAAGATCACCAAGATCGACGTGAAGTAGCACGGGTGCGCTCGCCATGGGCGTAGCCGACGACGAGGACACTTCGGAGCTTCTCGCGTCGCGCCGGCGCAAGCTCGAGCGCCTGCGCGAGGAGGGCGTCGAGCCGTTCCCCCACAGCTTCGACGGCGTCGAGCCGATCGAGGGGGTTCGCAAGCGCTTCGCCGGGCTCGGCGACGGCGAGGAGACCGAGGAGCGCGTCCGGGTCGCGGGCCGCCTGGCTGCCCGGCGTGGGCAGGGCAGGATGGCCTTCCTTGACGTCGTGGACCGCTCGGGGCGCATCCAGCTCCAGGCGAAGGCCGACCTGCTCGACGGCTTCGAGCGCCTGCTGTCGCTCGATCTCGGCGACCTGATCGGCGTGGACGGGGCTGTTCTGCGCTCGCGCCGCGGCGAGCTCACCGTCCGCGTCGAGGACTTCACGGTGCTGGCGAAGTCGCTGCGCCCACCGCCGGAAAAGCACCACGGTCTGCAGGACGTCGAGACCCGCCATCGGCGGCGCGAGCTCGACCTCATCGCCAACTGGCCCACGCGCGAGCTCTTCCTCACCCGCGCCAAGGTGATCGCCGCCGTCCGTCGCCACCTGGACGACGAGGGCTTCCTCGAGGTCGAGACTCCCGTGCTCCAGCCGCTCTACGGCGGCGCGCTGGCGCGGCCGTTCACGACTCACCACAACGCGCTGGACCGCAAGCTCTACCTGCGCATCGCGACGGAGCTCTACCTCAAGCGCCTGATCGTCGGCGGCCTGGAGCGCGTCTACGAGCTGGGCAAGGACTTCCGCAACGAGGGCCTCTCGCCCAAGCACAACCCGGAGTTCACGATGCTCGAGTTCTACGAGGCCTACACGGACTACGAGGGCGTCGCGCGGCGCCTGGAGGAGGTCGTGCGCGCCGCTGCGGACGCCGCAGGCGTCGAGGGCTTCGAAGGACCCTGGCGGCGGGTGCGGCTGCGCGACGCGATCCTCGAGCACACGGGCGTCGACGTTCTCGAGCATCGCGATCGCGACGCCCTCGTCGCCGCCATCGACGAGCATGGGCTCGAGCTTCCACGAGACCGCACCTGGGCCCAGCTCGTCGACGATCTCCTGTCCAAGTACGTGGAGCCGCAGCTCCACGAACCGACCTTCGTCATGGACTACCCGGTCGAGCTCTCGCCCTTCGCCAAGGCGCACCGCTCGGAGCCCGGCCTCGTCGAGCGCTGGGAGGCGTTCGTCTTCGGCATGGAGATCGCCAACGCGTTCTCCGAGCTCAACGACCCCGACGAGCAGCGCGCCCGCTTCGAGGTGCAGGCCGCGGAGCGCAGCGCGGGCGACGAGGACGCCCAGCCCTACGACGAGCTGTTCGTCCAGGCGCTCGAGCAGGGGATGCCGCCGACGGGCGGCTGCGGGCTGGGCATCGACCGCCTGGTCATGGCCCTGACCGGCACGCGCTCGATCCGCGACGTCGTGCTCTTCCCCACGATGCGCGGCTGAGCGGCGTCTCAGCGCAGGAAGGGCAGCACCAGGTCGCGCACGGCGCGGGGGTCGTCCTCGAACGGCCAATGACCGCTGTCGCTCAGGATGCGCACGCGCGCGGACGGGAACGCTTCACGCTGGCGCGAGGCTATCCCGACCTTGAGGTAGGGGTCGTTCTTGCCCCAGACCACCAGCACCGGCCTTCGCGATCCGAACGTCTTCTTCAGCGAGGCGGCCTGCGCCTCGGGGGTCCCGTCGAGCACTCCCTTCGTTGCTGCGCCCCGGAAGAAGCGCACCACGGCGCAGCGCGTCTCGCGGTCGAAGTCGTCGTAGACCCGGGTGAGGAACGACTGGGGCAGCGGGCGCTGCGCCTGACCCTCCTGCAGGGCGGCCTCGAACGCATTGCGGGTCAGCCCGCGCTGGAACGCCTCGGCTCCCGGGGACGCCCAGCTGATGTGGATCTGGTGAGGGATGAAGCCGAGCAGCACTCCGCCGCCGACGAGGGCGATGCGCCCCGTCCGGCGCGGGTTGCGCTGCGCCCAGCCGAGGCCGATCGGCCCGCCGATGTCGTGCAGCACCAGGTGCGCGCGCCGGACCCGCAGCTTGCTCAGGACGCGCCCGAACCACTTGGTGTAGTTCGAGAGGCTCGGGGTGAAGTCCCAGGCGGGGCCCGAGCGCCCGAAGCCCGGCAGGTCGAAGGCGATCGCCCGCTGGCCGCGCCGGCCGACCCGCGCCATGAGGTCGACCCAATCCTGCGATGACCCGAGCACACCGTGCAGGAACACGACCGCGTGGCGCCTGTGGGTCGGGCCGCTCTCCAGCACCGGTGTGCGAACGCCCCCGACGGTGAGCCAGCGCTGACGCACGCCGGGCGTCCGGGCGGGCGTCGAGCCGCCGGGGGGCACGTCGGCTGGATCGAGGTCCGTCGCCCCCGGGTCGCAGTAGCGGGCGGGCGTGAAGCCCTGCGCCTGGGCGCGTTCCGGCACGGCGGCACTGCCCGCGACCGCGAGGGTCGCGAGGAGGACGAGCACGAGCCAGGCGAAGGGCCTGCGTCCCAAGCGCGAAACGATACCGGGGCGCCAAGCGGCGCCGGGTCACCCGCGGCGCGTGCGGCCCGCACGATCCGGGATCCGGTCGACCAAGCCGTCGGGAGGCGACGGGGCGGTTGGTAGACTGCCTCATGGCCGTCAGAAAGACCCGACGACTCATCCTAGGCGTGTTTCGCGCCGATAGAGGGGATGTGGTCGCTCGGGACTTTGGCGTCCCCGCGGTGGCACTTGACGCCGTTGGCAACGTAGACGTGTAGACCCGACCGGACCACAGAGCAACATCCGCTAGAGCCCGAGGCCCAGCAGGAAGGAAGCACCACCGTATGTTCGAGCGATTCACAGAGCGAGCCCGTCAGGTGGTCGTCCTCGCCCAAGAGGAAGCTCGCACGCTCAAGCACAACTACATCGGCACCGAGCACATCCTGCTCGGGCTGCTGCGCGAGGAGGAGGGCCTGGCCGCCCGCGTTCTCGAGAGCCTCGACATCACGGTCGAGCGCGTGCGTGCGCAGGTCGTGCGGATCGTCGGGTCCGGCGAAGAGGTCACGAGCGGTCAGATCCCGTTCACGCCGCGCGCGAAGAAGGTGCTCGAGCTCGCGCTGCGCGAGGCGCTGAGCCTGGGCCACAACTACATCGGCACCGAGCACATCCTGCTCGGCCTCGTGCGCGAGAACGAGGGCGTCGCGGCGCGCATCCTGCTCGACTTCGACGCCGACTCAGAGAAGATCCGCAACGAGGTCATCCGCATGCTGTCGGGCCCGGGCGGGCGCCGGCAGGGCGGAAGCCAGGGCTCCGGCGCCGCCGGCCCGCAGGGCGAGGGCAAGAAGAGCTCCAAGCTGCTCGACCAGTTCGGGCGCAACCTGACCAAGCTCGCCTCCGAGGGCAAGCTCGACCCGGTCGTCGGGCGCGAGACCGAGATCGAGCGGATCATGCAGATCCTCTCGCGGCGCACCAAG
>JBBQNQ010000017.1:0-46242 GCA_038330095.1 Solirubrobacterales bacterium | reverse complement strand
GTTCGGGCGGCGGTGCAGCGCCTCCCCCTCAGCCGCCGGCGAAGCGGGCGGGGCGCTTCTCGACGAAGGCCGCGACGCCCTCGACGAAGTCCTCCGACTCCGCCATCTCCTGCTGGATGCGCGCCTCGAGCTCGAGCTGCTCCTCCATGCCGGCGTAGATCCAGCGGTTGAGCTGGCGCTTGGCTCCGGCGTAGGAGCGGGTGGGACCCGCGGCGAGGCGGTCGAGGAGGGCATCGGCCTCGCGCTCGAAGCCGTCGTCGGGTACGACCCGGTTGATCAGGCCCCACTCAAGGGCTCTGGCGGCCGGTATGCGCTCGCCGAGCATGGCCATCTCGGTCGCCCTCGCGTGTCCTACGCGCGCGGGTATGAAGAGCGACGACCCTCCGTCGGGTACCAGGCCGATGTTCACGAACGCCAGCAGGAAATAGGCCGACTCGGCGGCGAGGATCAGGTCCGAGCAGATGGCGAGCGAGCAGCCGATCCCGACCGCGGCGCCGTTGACCGCCGCGACGACGGGCTTGGGCATCTCGCGGATGCCGAGCATGATCGGGTGGTAGCGCTGGGTGAGCGTCGAGTAGACGTCGGGGCGCCCTTCGGGCGTGGGATCGAAGCCCGCCTTGAGGTCGGCGCCCGAGGAGAACCCGCGCCCTGCGCCGGTGAGCATCACCGCACGGACCTCGTCGTCGTGCGCCAGCGCCTGCACCGCGGCGAGCAGGTCGACCCCGAGCTGCTTGTCCCAGGCGTTCATCCGCTCGGGCCGGTTGAGCTGCACCTTCGCCGCGCCTGCGCTGCGGAAGACGTTTACGGTGGCGTAGGCGTGGGCGAGCTTCATGGCGGCGCAGATCCTAAACGCTGCCCGCTCCTGTTCACGCGAGCCCGAAGCGGGCGGGCAACGCCTCGAGCTCCGCGATCCACGCAGCCGGCAGCGCGCGCTCGCGCGCGCCCGCGAGCATCAGCTCCAGGTACTCGAGCTTCGGGGTGAGCTCGTCGCGTGCCTTGTCGACGACCTCGTAGGTGGCGGCATCGACCCGTCGCCCGTCGAGCTCGACGTCGACCTGGCGTCGGCGATAGCCCGAGTGGGCCACGAACTCCTTGTGGTCGAGCGCGTCGAGGTCGGCCGCGGACAGGGCATAGAGAGCGCCCCACACGGCGTGGCCGGGCGCCGGGACGACATCGGCGGCGCCGGCACGCCAGCGGTGCGAGCGGCGCAGGAACGCGAGCCGGAATCCGTCCAGTCGAGCCGGTCCCAGGAAGTGCGCCGCCGGGCACCAGGCATCGATGATCCGGGGAGCGAGATTGCTGCCGTAGGCGAAGTAGCGCGCGCCAGCGTCGTCCATCGCGGCCGATCCTAGGCGGCACGCGGGGCGTCCCCCATCCGCCCTAGCTGCGATCCTCCGCGCCCTTGTCAGGGTCGAGGGCCATCCGAGCTGCGGCCGTGGGTGTCGTGGCGGCTGGTGTCGCTGCCCCGCTCGTGCGGCGGAGGCTGCGCCTGCCCGCCCCCGCGGTGATCGGCCTCGCCGGCGCCGCGCCGGTCGGGCTGTGCGTGGCCGTGCGCCGTTCGCCGGCGCGCGACGTGGGCACCTGCCTGCTGCAGATGTGGGCCTACGTCGCCACCTACGAGATGCCCAATGACAATCCCGAGCGGCTGCTCGAGCGGGTGCGGATCGACTATCCGATCGTGGCGGACACCGTCCTGGGCCTGGGGACGCCGATCACGCTGCGCCTCCAGCGTCACTCGGATCCCGAGTCCTTCGCCACGCGCGAGAAGGCGCTGGTGTGGGCCCACTGGGTGTGGTTCCTGGTGCCCCACGGGTCCATGGCCTACATCCTCGCGCGCCACCGCGAGCGCTTCCCGCGCGCCGCCGCGATGCTCTACGCGACCTTCGACGTAGGCGTGATCTTCTACTGGGCGCTGCCCACCGCGCCGCCCTGGTACGCGGCGCAGCACGGCCGGCTCGCGCCGGCTCCCGACCGGCAGGATGTCGTCGAGGTGCGCCGCATGATGGTCGAGTACGGAGAGCAGTTCTGGGAGGACGGTTGGCAGCGCCTTTACAGTTTCCTTGCCGGAAATCCGCTCGCCGCCATGCCTTCCCTGCACTTCGCGACCTCAGTGATGGCCGCGCACCTGCTGGCCGAGACCGGACCCGCCGCTGGGGCGGTCGGGTGGGCTTACGCGGTCACTCTCGGTGTCGCGCTGGTCTACCTCGGTGAGCACTACCTGGCCGATCTGCTCGCCGGTCTCGCGCTCACCGAGGGGATTCGCCGCGTGGCGCCGCACGCCGCGCCGGCGGTGCGCGCCGCCGCGCGCGCGGTGCAGGCGGTCGAGGCACGGGCCCAGGGCTGACGTGCCCGACCGCCTCGCCATGGAGCCCCAGGACGGCGAAGCCCCGGTCGACAGCGCGAACACCACCGCGACGGACGACGACGAGGACATGCCCAGCCGCGCGGTCACGCCGCGCGCCGCACTGTTCCTAGGCTTGTTCGTGGTCGGGGCGGTGTGCTTCCTGTACTTCGTCTTGCCGCAGATCGCCGGCTTGCAGGACACCTGGCACCGCGTCGACGAGGGCGACCCGTGGTGGCTCGCCCTGTGCGCTGTGTTCGAGGCGCTGTCCTTCGGCGGGTACATCGTGCTCTTCCGCACGGTGTTCGTCCGCGGCGGGACGCGCATCGACTGGAGGGAGAGCTACCAGATCACGATGGCGGGACTGGTCGCAACGCGCCTCTTCGCGGCGGCCGGGGCGGGCGGCATCGCGCTCACGGCATGGGCCCTGCGGCGCTCGGGCATGGAGCGGAGGATCGTCGCCTGCCGCCTGGTCGCCTTCATGACGCTGCTCTACGCGGTGTACATGCTCGCCCTGGTCCTGTGCGGGCTCGGGCTCTACCTGGGGATCCTCGAGGGCCCGGCGCCGTTCGCGATCACCGTCGTGCCGGCGATCTTCGGCGCGGTCGTGATCGTGATCTTCCTCTCGATCGCCCTGCTGCCCGGCGACTTCGAGCGACGCATCGCGCGCTGGCGCGAACAGCGGGGGCGCATCGGGCGCCTCGCCCAGAAGCTCGCCGCGGCCCCCGCCTCCATGGCCAGCGGCGTGCGCACGGCGCTGCGCCTGATGCGCGATCGCGAGGTCGGCACGCTGGGCGCCGTCGCGTGGTGGGCCTTCGACATCTCGACGCTGTGGGCAGCCTTCCACGCGTTCGGCGGTGACGTCCCGCCCTGGCCGGTGATCGTGATGAGCTACTTCGTCGGGATGATCGCCAACACGCTGCCGATCCCCGGCGGGGTCGGTGGGGTCGAGGGCGGCATGATCGGCGCCTTCGCCGCCTTCAACGTCAACGCCGGCCTGGCGGTGGTCGCCGTGCTCGTCTACCGCGCCTTCTCCTTCTGGCTGCCGACCCTTCCCGGCGCGATCGCCTACTTTCAGCTGAGGCGCACGGTTCAGCGCTGGCGGGCGTCGCCCAGCAGGGCGCAGGGCGACTCTCGGCTGGACTCGCTCGCTACTATACAAAGTGAAGTAAGGCACTGACCCCTACCGGGGAGAGCGGAGCGAATGGCCGAAATGGAGCAGGCGATCATCATCGGGAGCGGGCCCGCGGGCTACACCGCAGCGCTCTACACCTCGCGCGCGAACCTGCGTCCTCTGGTCATCGAGGGCTTTCAGTGGGGTGGCCTGCTCCAGCAGACCACCGACGTCGAGAACTACCCCGGCTACCCCGAGGGGGTGGCGGGCCCGCAGATGATGCAGGATCTCCGCGACCAGGCCGAGCGCTTCGGGACGCGCTACATCACCGACGACGTCACGCGCGTCGAGCTCGCCACCGAGCCGGGCGGCGAGCACCGCGTGTGGGTCGGTGACGACGAATACCGCGCGCGCACCGTGATCCTCGCGACGGGCGCCCAGCACAAGAAGCTCGGGGTGCCGGGCGAGCAGGAGCTCGGCGGCCGCGGCGTGAGCTACTGCGCGACCTGCGACGCCGCGTTCTTCCGCGACAAGCGCACGATGATCGTGGGCGGCGGCGACTCCGCGATGGAGGAGGCGATCTTCCTGGCGAAGTTCGCCGGCAAGGTCACGGTGGTCAACCGCCGTGATGAGTTCCGTGCGTCGAAGATCATGCTCGACCGGGCGCGCGCGCAGGAGAACATCGAGTGGTTGACCCCCTACGTGGTGGAGGAGCTGCTCGCCCGCGACGACGGCCCTGCGCTGACCCATGCGCGCCTTCGCAACGTGGAGACCGGCGAGACGCGCGAGTGCGACTTCGACGGCGCCTTCGTGGCGATCGGCCACGAGCCCCAGTCAGGGCTCTTCCGCGACCAGGTCGAGGCCGACGAGAACGGCTACGTGATCACCGAAGGCCGCTCGACGCGCACCGGGCTACCGGGCGTGTTCGCTGCCGGTGACCTCGTGGACCACACCTACCGCCAGGCCGTGACCGCCGCGGGCAGCGGCTGTCAGGCGGCCCTGGACGCCGAGTGGTACCTGCGCGACACGCCCGAGGTCCCGACCCCCGAGGAGATGCCCGCGGCGCCGGTCCCCGAGTCCCACTACGCGCCGACGGCGCAGGCAGCGCCCGCGCAGCGGTAGGTACGCGGCCGGCGGGCGCGCGGCGGCGGGAACACCGGGCGACGAAGGGGAAGAGGGGCAGTCCGGGCGGCGAGACTGACGTTTGACCGAATAGTTCGGCTTAACGTCGATCTCGCTGCGGCAAAGGGGCCCCCCTCGCCCTCCCTCGTCGCCCGCCGTTCGGTGGCGCTGCCGCCACCGCCCGCGCTAACGCAGGTAAACCGGGTTGGAGATGATCCACGTCCGCTCGCGCCCTAGATGCGATAGCCGCGCCTCGACCCTCCACACGCCCGGCTCCTCGGCGCGGTGGCGCAGCTCGGTGCCGTGCACGCGCGCCACCGGGCGCCCGTCGTGCACGAGGGTCAGCGCTGCGGGGCGCGGCACGCGCGCGACCAGCTCGCGGCCGCCGTCGAGCGGGCCTTGCGCCCCCATCGGGATCTGCTCTGCCCCGAACGAGAACCCGCGCGCCGGCGCGATGGAGTCGATCGCCAGGTAGCAGCGGCCGGCGCCGAGCGCGGCGTAGACCGCCGCCACGTCCGCAGGCGCCTCGCCCGAGACCGGGGAGTCGAGCAGCACGTGCGTGCGGAGGTGGCGGAAGGAGCGCGCGTAGGACATCAACCGGAGCGGGACGCGCCCGGCGACGCGCACGCCGATCTGGTGGGCGTCGATCCCGCCGAGGGCGACGACCGGCCTGCGCGCCGCCAGGCGATCCCACTCGGCCAGGTTCGCGGCCGGCGGGTGGTCGACGAAGCGCTGGGGCGTCGCGATGAAGCGAGCCGCGTCGCGGATGCTGCCCAGCCGCTCGGCGCTGTCGGTCACCCAGCTCCAGAGCTCGATGCCCGTGTAGTCGTCGCCCTCGACGTCCTCCCACGGCATCCCGTCGCGCTTGAAGCGCTTGGAGCCGCGCGAGAAGGGGTGGGCCATGAAGCCGATCCCGCCCGCCTCGCGCACGGCGGCCTGGATGCGCGCCGGCGGGAGGCGACGGTCGATCACCTTGTCCAGCCCGAAGGCGAGGTAGTGGTTGCCGGGCGGCGGCGACACCTCCTCGCCCACGCACAGCAGAACCTCGCCGTGCCAGCGCTCGTGGCCGCGGCGCTTGGCCTCGAGCGTGTCGTGGTCGGTGAGCAGCACGACATCGGCGCGCGCGCGGGCCGCGGCGGCCGCGATCTGCGGCACCGTGCCGGTCCCGTCCGAGAACGTCGAGTGGCAGTGGATGACGCAGGCGAGATCCACGGGACCGGGCATTTATTTCCGTCCCCCGGGCCTCTAGCGCCGAGCGCCGAAGATCCGCAGCAGGAAGAGGAAGAGGTTGATGAAGTCCAGGTAGAGGCTCAGCGCCCCGAGCACCGCTGCCTTGCGCCCCTGTTCGGAGGAGGCGTCGACGCCGGCCTGCTCCATCTGCTTGATCTTGTTCATGTCGTAGGCGGTGAGCCCGGCGAAGATCACCACGCCCGCGAACGTCGTCACCCAGTAGAGGCCGCTGGAGGACACGAAGACATTGACGATCGAGGCGAGGATCAGCCCGATGAGGGCCATGAAGAGGATCGAGCCCAGCCCGGAGAGGTCGCGCTTGGTGATCCAGCCCAGCGCCGCCATGGAGCCGAACATGCCGGCCGTGATGAAGAACGTGCCGGCGATCGAGGCCGTGGTGTAGGCGATGAAGATGACCGACAGCGTCACCCCGTTGAGCGCTGAGTACAGGAAGAACGCGCCCACGGCGACCGTCGCGGACATGCGCTTGATCGCGAAGACGAGCCCGAAGACGACCGCGAGCTCGAGGACTATGAGGCCGATCAGCAGCGCCGAGTGCTGCTGCCAGTAGTCCTCGTTGACGCTCGTCCCGACGGCCCAGGCGATGGCGCCGGTGACGGTGAGGCCGATGGCCATCCACGCGAACACGCGATGGACGAATCCGATCGCCTCGGCCTCGCGCTCTACCGGACGCGGAGCGGCGTATTCCATGCGTTCAACCCTACCGGCGGTCGGGCCGGGCTCAGCGCGCGATGGGCTTCTTGTCCAGCGCCGCGACGAAGATCGCGGTGTCGGTGAGCGAGGTCATGCGGCGGACCTTGCCCCCCTCGAAGGTGAGCACGTGTGCGAAGGGCACCTTGACCTGCGTGCCGGTGGCCTTGGCCTTCGCATCGACGTGGCCGAGCACTACCACGGTGTCGTCCTGTTCGACGAACTGGTCGGCGGCGAGGCTGAACTCCACCCAGTGCTCGGGAATGGCGGCGAGCATCGCCTGCAGCGCCTCCTTGCCCTGGTGGTCGCCGGCGCCCGGGACGTTCTCGACCGGCGTGCCCTGCCACAGGACGTCGTCATGGGCGAGGCTCAGCGCGTCCGCGACGTCCCCGCGGGTGAAGGCGTCATAGCGCTGGCGCAGGCGGTCGACGTGCTCGCCCATCGCGCCCGAGCCTACTTCACTTCAGACCGACGAACACGGTCTTGTGCTCGAGGTAGGCGTCCAGGCCGGCGTGCCCGTGCTCGCGCCCGAGGCCCGAGGCCTTGTAGCCGCCGAAGGGCGCCGCTGGGTCCGAGGCTCCCCAGCCGTTGACGTAGACCGAGCCCGCCTTGAGCATCGCGGCAAGGCGGTGGGCCTGACCGACGTCGCGGGTCCAGACACCGGCCGCGAGCCCGTACTCGGTGTCGTTCGCGCGCGCGGCGACCTCCTCCAGCGTCTCGTAGGGCTGGGCGACCAGCACGGGCCCGAAGATCTCCTCGCGCGCAATCGTGAGGTCATCCGATGTGGCGGTGAACAGGGTGGGCTCGACGAAGTAGCCGTCGCCCTCCGGCCGCCCGCCACCGGTGACGAGCTCGGCGCCCTCCTCGCGGCCCTTGTCGATGTAGCCCGTCACCCGCTCGAGCTGCTCGGCGGACACGAGCGGCCCGATGAACGTCGACGGGTCCAGGCCCGGGCCGACCTTCGCGCCCTCCGCAGCCTGGGCGAGCGCCCCGACGACGTCGTCGAACTGGTCCCTGGGAACGTACAGCCGCGTCGCCGCGTTGCAGGACTGCCCCGAGTTGAAGTACATGCCGGTGAACGAGCCCTTGATCGCCGCCTTGAGGTCGGCGTCGGGCAGCAGCACGTTGGCCGACTTGCCGCCCAGCTCGAGGGTCACGCGCTTGAGCGCCCGGCCGGCCTTTGCGCCGATCTCGCGACCTACCGCGGTCGAGCCGGTGAACGCGAGCTTGTCGACCCCGGGGTGATCCACCAGCGCGGCGCCGGCCTCCCCGTCGCCGGTTACGACGTTGAGCACACCCTCGGGGATGCCGGCCTCCAGCGCCAGCTCGCCCAGGCGCAGCGCGGTGAGCGGCGTCTGCTCGGCGGGCTTGAGGACGATCGTGCAGCCCGCGGCCAGGGCGGGCGCCACCTTCCACACGGCCATGAGCAGCGGGAAGTTCCACGGCACGATCTGGCCGCACACCCCCACGGGCTCCTTGCGCGTATAGCAGAGGGTGTCGGGGATGGAGACGGGGATCGTCTCGCCCTCGAGCTTCGTCGGCCAGCCCGCGAAGTAGTGCAGGTGCGCGACCGAGGACTTGACGTCGACGGCCTTGGCCAGCTTCACCGGCTTGCCGTTGTCCAGGGACTCGAGCTGGGCGAGCTCGTCGGCGTTGGCCTCGATGAGCTCGGCGAGCTTGCGCAGGGCGGCGGCGCGCCTGGCGGGGAGCGTCCCGGGCCAGGGCGCCTCGTCGAAGGCGCGGCGCGCGGCCTTGACCGCGCGGTCGACGTCCTGCGCGCCGGCCTGGGCCACCCGCGCGATGGGGCGGCCGGTGGCGGGGTCGAGGGTCTCGAACGTGCGCCCGTCGGCGGCGGGGACGCGCTCGCCGCCGATCAGCAACTCGTGGTTCGCGCGCTCGAGGTAGCTGCGGGCGGCGTCGTCGAGGGCGTCGGGGAGGGAGGGGGTGGTCGTGCTCACGGAAGCTCCGGGTTCAGGGGGAGAGGACGATCTTCAGCGCCTCGCGACGGTCATAGACGGCATAGCCCTCGGCGGCGTCGGCGAGCTTCATGTGATGGGTGACCAGCGGCGTGGGGTCGACGACGCCGTGCTCGATGAGGGCGAGGACCTCGTCGACGTGGCCGACCACATTCGCCTGGCCGCAGGTGACCTTCAGCCCCTTGTTCCACAGCAGCGCCATGTGGACCTCGACCCGCGACCCGTAGACGCCGATCACGCACAGGCGTCCAGCGCTGCGGGTGAGGCGGATGGCCATCTCCAGTGCGCTGGGATGCCCGACCGCCTCGATGCAGGCATCGACGCCGCGGCCCTCGGTGGCGGCCTTGACCGCCGCGCGCGGGTCCTCGTCGGTCAGGTGGACGGGCTGGGCTCCGAAGCTGCGGGCCATCTCCAGGCGCTCGGGCACGCTGTCGACCGCGACCACGTGCGCCGCCCCGGCCGCGATGGCGACCTGCACCGCGCACAGGCCCACCGGACCGAGCCCGAGCACGGCGACCGTGTCGCCCAGGCCCACCTCGGCCGAGGTGACTGCGTGATAGCCGGTTCCCAGGACGTCGCCGGCGAACAGCGCGGCGTCGTCGGTGACACGCTCGGGCGCCCGGCGCAGCGTCATGTTCGCGTGGGGCACCAGCACCTGCTCGGCCTGAGCGCCCTGGAGGCCGCCGGAGATCTGCCCGTGGCCGAAGATCTTCGCGTCGACGCACTTGTGAAACGCGCCGCTGCGGCAGAAGAAGCACTGCCCGCACGCGGTCACGAAGCAGCCGATGACCCGGTCGCCCTCCGCGACCTGGCTCACCGCGTCGCCGGCCGCGATCACCCGGCCGACGAACTCGTGGCCGATGGTGAAGCCCGCCTCGACCGGATGGCGGCCGTGGTAGATGTGCAGGTCTGAGCCGCAGATCCCCGAGGCCTCGATGCGCACGATCGCGTCGTCGCCGCGCTGGAGCTCGGGCTCGGGGACCTCGTCGACGCGGACCTCGCCGACGCCCTGAAAGGTGACCGCCTGCACGGCCCGTCACCCTAGCGCGGGCGTTGAGCCCGTCCATTCGCCGAGCAGCGGGTCGCGCGGTGCGTCGCGCGCGATGGCGTCGAGGGTCGCGCGACGCAGCTGCTCCTTCGCGAGCGCGAACGCCCGCCTCGGAAGGGCGGCGCGGACGGTCGCGACCTCGAGCGCGCGCTGCACGACGTCGTCCGGCGGCGCGAGCTCGTCGAAGAAGCCGAGCGCGAGCGCGTCCTGGGCGCTCATCAGCTGGGCATCGAGGACCGCCCGGCGCGCGCCCGCCGGGCCGAGCTCCGCCCGCACCACCGCGGCCGCAGCGACCGGGTAGGGGACCGACACGGCGACCTCCGTCAGCCCGAAGCGCCCCTGGGTGGAGCCGATGCGATGGTCGGCGCACAGCACGAGCACCATGCCGCCCGCGATCGCGTGCCCGTTGACCGCTGCCACCACCGGCCGCATGAACCCGTACCACCCGCTCGCCATGCGGTTGATCCCCTCGACCATCCGCCGCTGGCCGTCGGCGTCGAGCGTGGGGATGAGCTTGAGGTCGGCTCCCGCGGAGAAGAAGCCGGGGCGCCCGGTGAGCACCACCGCGCCGGGCTCGTCGCGGGCGAGCTCACCGAGCACCCCGGCCGCCGCCTCGAGCAGCTCCGGGCTCATGGCGTTCGCCGGCGGGCGGTCCATGCGCACGATGGCGACGTCGCCCTGCGCGTCGACGGAGACCAAGGCCATGTCCGCGCGAGCCTAGCCGCTGTTCACTAGGATCGCGACGACATGGCTGACGTTTCCAGGGCGGTCCTGATCACCGGTTGCTCGTCGGGCATCGGCCGGGCGACCGCCGAGCGCCTCGCCGGCGCAGGTCACACCGTCTACGCGACGGCGCGGCGGTTGGAGTCGATCGCCGACCTCGAGCAGCGCGGCTGCCACCTGCTGACCTGCGACGTCACCGACGAGGACTCGATGGCCGCCGCGGTTCGCGCAGTCGAGGACGCTGAGGGCGCCGTCGGCGTGCTCGTCAACAACGCCGGCTACAGCCAGAGCGGCGCGGTCGAGAGCGTGCCCACCGAACAGGTGCGCCGGCAGTTCGAGACCAACGTCTTCGGCCTGATCCGCATGACCCAGCTCGCCCTGCCCGGCATGCGCCGCCAGCGGTGGGGCCGGGTGATCAACATCTCCTCGATCGGCGGCAAGTTGACCTTCCCCGGCGGCGGGCTGTACCACGCGACCAAGCACGCGGTCGAGGCGCTCTCGGACGCGCTGCGCTACGAGGTCGCGGGCTTCGGCGTCGAGGTCGTGATCATCGAGCCCGGCCTCATCCGCACCGAGTTCGCCGAAACCGCGGTCGGCTCGATGGGTGACGCGGAGGCCGAGGGCTCAGACCCCTATGCGAAGTTCAACCGCGGCGTGGCCAAGGCGACCGCCGAAGCCTATTCCGGGCCGCTGGGGAAGCTGGGCGGTGGTCCCGATGCCGTCGCCAAGACCATCCAGAAGGCGATCGACGCCGACAAGCCTCGCACGCGCTACCCGGTCACTCCCTCGGCGTGGCTGACCATGGGCCAGCGCCGGATGCTCCCCGACCGGGCATGGGACGCCGTGATGCGTACCCAGTTTCCGCGGCCGGGCTCCTAGGAGGAGCCTCCGCCGGACGACCGGCGCGACGAGGAGCGACCCGAGCCGCCCGACGCACGCGACCGGCTCGCGGACCCGCTGCGCGACGAGGCGCTGCCCGACTTGCGCGACGAGGCGCCACCCGACTTGCGCGACGAGGCGCCGCCCGACTTCGCGCGCGAGCCGGCGCTGCGCGACTTGCTCCGCGAGGCCCCGCTGCGCGAGCCGCTGCTGCGCGACGCGCTTGAGCGTGAGCCGCTCGACGGCGGCGAGACGGCGCCCGGCAGTGCTTCCTGCACGCTGCTGGCAACGGTCCCCGCGAACTTCTGTGCTTCCTTGGCGCGCTTCTCGAAGTCGGCGAGCATCGACTTCTGCTGCTTGCCGAACTCCTTGCGCGCCTCCTTGATCCGCTTCTCCACGTCTTTCATCGTTCCGCTCAACTGCTTCTGCAGCGTCTTGAGCGTGTCCTCGGCCTGGTCGAGCGCTTCGTTGAGCCGCTGGACCGCAGCGTCCGGACCGATTCCCGAGCTGCGCTTCGCCTGTGGTGACACCGTCCAGTCCTCCCCGATGGTGGTTTCAACCCAAGCTGTACCACTCCGTGCACGCGGAACGCAACGAGCGCACGCTCGCGCCCATGCCGTGCCATGCGCGATGCTGCACAGACGTACGTGATCGCGTACACTGTCGCCGCGATGGGACCGACGCCACTGGACTGGGACGCCGCCACCTACGACCGCGTCTCCTCGCCGCAGCTCGACTGGGGCCTCGCCGTTCTCGAGCGCCTCGAGCTGCGCGGGGACGAGACGGTGCTCGACGCCGGGTGCGGCACGGGCCGAGTCACCGCCGCGCTGGTCGAGCGGCTTCCCCGTGGGCGCGTCATCGCCGTCGATGCGTCCCCGGCGATGGTCGCTCGCGCGCAAGAGGCGCTGGGCCCGCTGGGCGCCCGGGTGGAGGTACGCGAAGCCGACCTTCGCGAGCTCGAGCTCGAGCGACCCGTCGAGCTCGTGTTCTCCACCGCGACCTTCCACTGGATCCACGAGCACGACGTCCTCTTCGCCCGCCTGCACGACGCGCTGGTCCCGGGCGGGCGGTTGGAGGCGCAGTGCGGCGGACGGGGGAATGTCCAGGTGGTCGTCGACATCATCGGCCGGCTCGCCGTGACGCAGCCGTGGGCACCGCACCTCGCGTCGGTCGCCCATCCCTGGCGCTTCTCCGGCCCCGAGGAGGCCGACCGCATGCTGCGCGCGGCCGGCTTCCACGAGGTGCGCTGCTGGCTCGAGCAGCGGGCCGCAACGCCGCCGGACATGCGCGCCTTCGTACGGAGCTCGGTGGTCCCGCTACAGCTCGACCGCCTGCCCGAGGATCTGCGCGAGCCGTTCGTCGACGCGGTCATGCAGGAGCTCGGGCAACCCGGCTCGCTGCCCTACGTGCGCCTCAACCTGTCGGCACGGCGCCCGCGCTGATCACCGTGTCGCGGCCGTCTGCACGCCCTCGACCCCCAGCAGGTAGCGCTTCTTGTCCAGGCCGCCGGTGTAGCCGCCGAGGCCTCCGCCGGTGCGCAGCACGCGGTGGCAGGGGACGACGATCGGAATCGGGTTGGCGCCCAGCGCGTTGCCCGCGGCGCGGGTGGCGCGAGGGCTCCCGGCACGAACGGCGACGTCGCGGTAGCTCGCGACGTCGCCGTAGGCGATGGCCGCGGTGGCCTGCAGCACGCGCCGGCCAAAGCCGCTGACCAGTTCCCAGTCGACCGCGAGCTCAAAGCGCCGCCGGCGACCGGCGAAGTACTGCTCGAGCTCGCGCCGCACCTCGTCGAGTTGCGCGGGGGCCTCGAGCACGCGCGGGGAGATTCGCCGCGCCAGGCCCTCCAGCACCGCGTCGAAGTCGTTGTCCACGTACGCGAGGCGTACGAGGCCGCGGGGGGTCGCGGCCGCGAGCAGGGGCCCGAGCGGCGAGTCGACGCTCGCGTAGGCGACGTCGAGCAGGCCCTCGTCGGCTGCCCGCCGGGCGACGTGCTGCCCCAGCTCAGTTGGTGTGTCGCGCTCGCGCGCGCTCTGCAGTACCGCTTCGAGGTCCGTCATGGCGTCCATTCCTTTCGCAGGCGATTGAGGCCTTCGTGAAGATTGCGTCGCGCCGCGTCGGTCGAGCAGTCGAGCGCGAGGCCGATCTCGGCGTGGTCGAGATCGGCGAGGAAGCGCAGCAGGACGGCGCCGCGCTGCTTGGGCGGCAGCGTCCCCACTGCCGACCACAGCGCGGGGTCGAGGCCGTTGCGGTCGTACGTCGCCTGCTCGGGGACCGCCTCGACGGGCACCGGCCGCCGTGACCGTCCGCGGGCGGCGTCCATCGCCTTGTTGCGGGCGATCCTCAGCACCCAGCCGCGCAGGTTGTCCGCGTTACGCAGGCTCCCGTAGGCGCGCAGCGCGGCCAGCCAGGTCTCCTGGAAGCAGTCGTCGGCCTCGTTCGGGCCGGCGGCGTAGAGCACATAGCGGTACACCGCGTCGCGATTGTCGTCCAGGAGGCGCTGGAAGGGCGGCAGGTCCATGGGCATATAACGCTCGCGCGCGCGCCGGCGTGAGATCAGCCGTGCTCGAAGAACCCGGCGCCGGTCTGGTGGCCGAGGCGTCCCTCGAGGACCAGGCGGCGCAGGCGCGGCGCTGCGCGATAGCGCTCCTCGCGGTACTCGTCGGCCAGCGCGTCGAGCACGGCGAGCACGTGGTCGAGCCCGATCCGGTCCGCCCAGCCCAGGGGCCCGCGCGGGTGGTTGAGGCCGAGCTCCATCCCTGCGTCGATGTCCGGCGCGCTGCCCACCCCCTCGCCCAGCGCGAACGCGGCCTCGTTGACGAGCTGGGCGACGATGCGCCCGAGCACGAGCCCCGGTGCGTCGTCGACCCACTCCACGCGCTTGCCCAGCGCGGCGACGAAGCGCTCGGTCGCCTGCGCGGCGTGCTCGGATGTCGTCGAGCTGCGCGTCAGCTCGACGAGGCGCGCGTCGGCGAGCGGGGGAAGGGCATGGAACCCCACGGCGGTTCCGGCGGGGTCCAGCGCGGCGAGCGACGCCGCGGCGCACAGCACGAGCCGCGGTCCGCCCTCGAGCACGGCCGCCCCGTCGGGGTCCTCCGGGCCCAGCCGGCAGTCGACGATCAGCTCGGGCACCTCGCCGGGTCGCTCGCCGGCCCAGGCGACGTCGTAGCCCGCCCCGCTCGCAAGCGCGTGCAGCTCGTCGGCGAGTGCGCCGTCGCCTGCGATCAATACGAGCCCCCCGTCGCCGCCCACCGCCGGCGGCTCGGGATCCTCGGGGCGGTGGGGGCCGTCGCGGTAGTCGTAATAGCCGCGGCCGGCCTTGCGCCCGTGACGGCCCGACGCCACCATCCGCGCGGCGATGGGGGAGGGGCGCCAGCGCGGCTCCCCGAAGCTCTGCTCCTGGAAGCTGCGCGCGACCTCCAGGCCGACATCGACCCCGACGAGGTCTGAGAGCTCGAAGGGCCCCATGCGAAAGCCCCCGGCCTGCCGGCAGATGCGGTCGACCGCGTCGAAGGCCGCGATCCGCTCCTGCACGAGGCGCAGGGCCTCCAGCCCGAAGGGGCGGTTGCAGCGGTTGACCAGGAAGCCGACCCCGTCCGCGGCGAGGATCACGGTCTTGCCCATCGCCTCGCCCGTCGCCCGTGCCAGCGCCACCGCGTCCTGCGAGGACTGCTCGCCGGCGACCACCTCGAGCAGGCGCATGACCGGCGCGGGGTTGAAGAAGTGCATGCCGACCACGCGCTCCGGCCGCGTCGCCGCCGCCGCCACCGCGGTCACCAGCAGCGAGGAGGTGTTCGTGGCGAGCACCGCGCCGGGGGCTACGAGCGTGGAGAGTCGCGCGAACAGCTCGTGCTTGAGCTCGAGCGACTCGGGGGCGGCCTCGATGACCAGCCCGCACTGCGCGAGAGCTTCGAGCTCGCCCACCGGCTCCAGGCGCGCGGCGGCCGCCTGGGCCTGCTCCCCGGTCAGCCGTCCGCGCTCGGCGCTGCGGGCGAGCTGGGCGCGGATTCCCTGCGCACCGCGCTCGAGCGCCTCGCCCACTGGATCGTGCAGGAGCGTTCGCGCGCCGGCCTGGCAGGCGAGCTGGGCGATGCCGGCGCCCATCGTCCCCGCACCGATGACGCCGATGGTCGAAGGGACGTCCGTCACGAAGGCACGAGCGCGTTGATCCCCGTCAGGGCGCGCCCGATGATGAGCTTCTGGATCTGCGAGGTGCCCTCATACAGAGTGGTCACCCTGACGTCGCGGAAGTAGCGCTCGACCGGGTGGTCGTCGACGTAGCCCGAGCCGCCGTGGACCTGGATCGCGGTGTTGGCGCACTCGACCGCCGCCTCGGTCGCGTAGAGCTTGGCGATCGAGGTCTCCGTGGTGCTCGGGCGGCCCTGGTCCTTGAGCATGCCCGCGCGCCACACCAGCAGCCGGGCGGCGTCGGTCTGGACCTTCATATCGGCGATCATCGCCTGCACGAGCTGGAAGCTGGCGATCGGCCGGCCGAACTGCTGGCGCTCCTTGGCGTAGGCGACGGAGTGCTCGACCGAGCCCTGGCAGATGCCGACGCAGCCTGAGGCGACGCTGTAGCGCCCCGAGTCCAGCGCGCTCATCGCGACCTTGAACCCGTCGCCGACCTCGCCGAGCATGTCCGCGTCGGAGACGTCGACGTCGTCGAGTGCGAGCTCCGCCGTGTCCGAGCCTCGCAGGCCCATCTTGCCGTGGATCTCCTGGCTGGTGAAGCCGGGCTGGTCGGTGTCGACCAGGAAGCACGCAAGCCCGCGGTGGGCCTTCTCGGGATCGGTCTGGGCGAAGATCAGCGCGACCTTCGCGTGGTTGCCCATCGAGATCCACATCTTCCCGCCGGAGAGCTTCCAGCCGCCGTCGGCCCGGCGCGCGCGCGTCCGCTGGTTCGCAGCGTCGGAGCCCGTGTCGGGCTCGGTGAGGCCGAAGCACCCCAGCCACTCCCCGCTGCAGAGCTTCGGGAGGTAGGAGTGCTTCTGCTCCTCGGTGCCCCACCGCAGGATCGAGGAGCACACCAGCGAGGTCTGCACCGATATGACCGTGCGCATCGCCGAGCAGCCGCGGCCCACCTCCTCGACGATGAGCCCGTAGGTGAGGTAGTCGAGCCCGGCGCCGCCGTACTCGCGCGGGACGATCGCGCCGAGGTAGCCCTGATGGGCCATCTTGGCGACCAGGTCGGTGTCGAAGTGATGGTTGCGATCGTTGTCGCGGGCCCGGGGGACGATCTCGCGATCGGTGAACGTGCGGGCGGTCTCGCGGACGAGCTTCTGCTCGTCGGTCAGGTCGAGGTCCATGACCTCCACGCTATCCAGTCGCCGTCACGGGGCACTGCGCGGGCTCACAGCGGCCCGGGCGGCACGCGTCCAGCGTGGATCGCGGCGCGCTGGCGCTCGTCGTAGGGCGCGGCGAACAAGCCGGCGTCGAAGTGGCGCGAGCGGAACAGGTCGACGATGTAGTTCATGCGCTCGCGGATGTCAGTCCAGTCGCGGGCGCCGCTGCCCGCGAGGCTGTCCGGGGTCCGGTCCCACCCCGCGGGGCCAGCGAGGAAGTGCGAGAGGTCGGCGTTGGTGATGTGTCGAAGGCTCTCGGGCGCGCCGGGCGAGGCCGCCTCGGTCAGGTCGCTGCTGACCCGCAGCTCTTCCGCGCCGACCCGGAAGCCGAGCATTCTCATGGTGACTACGCGGCGCAGCGGACGGGGAATCGAGCCCGCAATATGGGGCTCGAGACGCACGTGCTCGTGGAGGATCGCCTGCAGGTTGGCCAGCAGCATGTGCTCGTGCTTGACGTTGGCGTCCGGCTCGTAGCGCGCCAGCCAGTAGTGCCGGAACGCCTGGCCCAGCAGGTCCTGCCCCTCGACGGAGGGCGGCCCCGGACGCAGGCGGGCGAGGAAGCGCTCGAGCCGCTCAGGGTCGCGGCCCGCGCCCGCGGGAAAGGAGCGCACGAAACGCGCCGTGACGCGGCCGATGTCGTCGAGCACCGTGATGTTCCCGGCGAGGATCTCCTTCGCGGCGCGGTTGAGCGCGGGGCGAGCGACCGTGCGCAGCAGGGCGCCGCGGGCGCCGGTGAAGTCCTCGCGGCGAATCGTCCTACCGGCCTTCTTTGAGCCCCACACCGCCCAGGTGTGGAAGTTCGCGCCCGCGTCGGCGCCCAGCGTGGCGCGCAACGCGAGCGAGAGGTCGTAGTGACCGACCGTCACGCGCAGGTTGCAGAGCGCCGAGCCCTCGGTCGCGCAGGCCACGTCGATCTGCTCTTCGAGGTCGAGCGCTTCGGCCTTGGAGTCGCCCGCCGTTGTCACAGACGGCGAAGTCGCGCCTCGACCAGGGCGAGCCGGGCGGCGGCGTGGCCGGGGACGCCATGGACCGCGCCGCCGGGGAAGGTGGCCGCGCTGCCGAGGTAAAGACCGCGGACCGGGACGCGGTAGGGGGTGAGCGACGGGAGGGGGCGGAAGATCACCTGGTCGAGCGCGTAGCTCCCTCCGCCGACGTCGCCGCCGACGAGGTTGCGGTTGCGCCGCTGCAGGTCGGCGGGGCCCAGCACGTGGCGCGCGAGGATGCGGTCGCGAAATCCCGGGGCGAAGCGCTCGACCTGGGCCTCGACGCGCTCGACATGACGGTCGGTCTCGGCGGCCCAGTCCACTGCCTGGGGCCCATGGGTGTAGGCCCACGCCGTGTGCTTGCCCTCGGGAGCCCGCGTCGGGTCGGCGAGCGACTGCTGGCCCATGAGCATGAAGGGGCGCTCAGGTAGGCCGTACGCCAGCTCGGTGGCCTCCAGCACGTCCTGCTCCTCGCCACCCACGTGGACGGTCCCGGCCTCGCGCGCCTCGGGCGCCGTCCAGGGGATCGGCCCGTCCAGCGCCCAGTCGACCTTCAGCGTCGCGGGCCCCATGCGGTAGCGGTGCAGAGCCGCGGCGTAGCGAGCGGGGAGCGCGTCACCCGCGAGCGCGGCCAGCGCTCGAGGCATCAGGTCCGCGACCACCAGCCCGGCGCTCAGGCGCTCGCCCCCGTCGAGCTCGAGCCCCACTACACGCCCGCGCTCGATGGCGATCCTCGTCACCGCCGCGCCCGTGCGCACCGTTCCCCCGAGCTCGGCCAGGTAGGAGACCAGCGCGTCCGCGAGCCGGCCGGCTCCGCCTTCAGGGCTCGGCCAGCCCACCGCGTGGCCGAGCACGTTGAGGTAGGTGGCGGCGATCGCGCTGCCGGCACCGCGCGGGGGCACGTCGCCGTGCATCGCCGAGCCGTACAGCCACGCTCGGGCACCACCTGCCGCGAAGAGCTCGTGGCCGAGCGCCTCGGCCGGCATCAGCAGCAGCCGGGCGAAGTCCGCCACGCCGCGCGGTCCAAGCCCTGCGAGCAGTCGCAGCGGCCCGCGGACGGGCGGGAAGCCGGAGAGCATCGTGGCCCGCACGGCCTCGAAGTGACGCACGTAGGGACCCGCGAATCCGCGCCAGTGCTCGCCGTCGCCCCCATGAAGGCGATCCAGGCTCGCGGCGGTGGCGTCGAGGTCCCGGTACAGCGCGGCCGCGCGCCCGTCGGGCAGCGGGTGGGCGTAGCACACCGCGGGATGGACCCAGCGCAGACCGTGGCGCTCGAGCGGCATGCGCCCGAACACCGGCGAGGCGGCCGCCGCCGGGTACACCGCGGAGAAGGTGTCGTGGTGGAAGCCCGGCAGCGTCAGCTCCTCGGTGGCCACCCCCCCGCCGGCCCGCGGCGCCGCCTCCAGAACGGTCACCCGCCGCCCCGCCTGCGCGAGGGTGATGGCCGCCGCGAGGCCGTTGGGGCCCGATCCGATCACGAGGGCGTCGGTTGCCATCACGCGACCCTAGTCTCGCGCACTCGGCGGGTTCGGGCCCCCGGGGTAGACTCGACAGGGAAGTGGACCCCTTCGCCCTCATCATCGTGGGCGGCCTGGCGGCGCTGATCGTCGCGCTGCTGCTGCTGGGCCGTTACCACCCGCGGTCCGGGGCCGACGTGCTCGACTGGCGGCCGACGCGTTCGGTGGAGACCGAGGTGCTGCTCGAGTTCGACGACGTCGACCAGATGATCGAGGCCCAGAACGAGCGCCGCCGGCGTCGCGGGGAGCCGGAGATCACCGAGCGCGAGGTCCGCGAGCGCGTCGCCACCGACCTGCGCGCGGCCAACTCGCGGAGGGAGACCTACCTCGAAGCTCAGGACATCGACCAGATGCTCGAGGCCAAGAACCAGCGCCGCCGGGCGAAGGGGCTGCCCGAGGTCACCGAGGAGGACTACCGCGCCCGACTCGCGCGCGAGGGGCTCGCGCGTCTGCAGGGCAAGCCGGGCGGCGGCAAGGCCTAGGCTCCTCACGCCGTGGCGCGGGTGCTCGTCGTCGGTTGCGGCTGCCGCGGGCAGACGCTCGCGCGCTCGTTGATCGCCGAGGGCCATGCCGTGCGCGGGACCTCGCGTGACCCCGCGCGCCTGGAGCAGATCGCCGCGGTCGGCGCCGAGCCCTACCGGGGCGATCCCGACCGGATCGGGTCGCTGCTCTACGCCTTCGACGGTGTGACCGTGGTGTGCTGGCTGATGGGCAGCGCGAAGGGCGACCCGGAGCGCGTCGAGGCCCTCCACGGCACGCGGCTTGAGATGCTCTTCGCCAAGCTCGTGGACACCACCGTGCGCGGTGTGCTCCTCGAAGCTGCAGGCACGGTCGGCGAGCCGGCGCTTCGTGGCGGACGCGCGCTCGCCGAGCGGGCGCGGGCGACGTGGGAGATCCCTGTCGCCTTCATCGAGGCCGATCCCGGCGAGCCGCAGCAATGGCTCGCGGCGGCGCGGGCGGGGCTCGCCGGACTGCTCTCTGAGCCCCGGATCCCTGCGATATAGTCGTCAAACCCGACCAAGATAACCGGAATTTGAGAGGAGGCTTCGACCATGGCGGACTATGCGAAGGACGTGCTCGTCGACACCCAGTGGGTCGAGGACCATCTGGACGACGACTCGATCCGCATCGTCGAGGTCGACGAGAACCCGGCCCTGTACGCCGAGGCCCACATCCCCGGGGCGATCGGCTTCGACTGGAAGAAGGACCTGCAGGATCAAGTCAAGCGCGACTTCCTGGGACCGGAGGCCTTCGGGGAGCTCTTCGGCTCGCACGGGGTCTCCAACGACCACACGATCGTGCTCTACGGCGACCGCAACAACTGGTTCGCGGCCTATACCTACTGGTACCTGCGCTACTACGGTCACGACAAGGTCAAGCTGATCAACGGCCCGCGCGACAAGTGGATCGCCGAGGGCCGGCCGAGCTCGACCGACGTCCCGAGCCACCAGGCGGCTTCCTTCACCGCGCAGCAGGGCGACGACGCGATCCGCGCCAAGCGCGACGAGGTACAGGCAGCCCTCGACGCTGGCACCAAGCTCGTCGACGTCCGTTCGCCGCAGGAGTTCTCGGGTGAGCTGATCGCGATGCCGGGCTACGAGCAGGAGGGCGCGCAGCGCTCGGGGCACATCCCCGGGGCCGCCTCCATCCCGTGGGCCCAGTCCGTCCAGGAGGACGGGACGTTCAAGACCGCAGACCAGCTGCAGGAGCTGTACGGCGGCAAGGGCGTGCTCGGCGGGGAGCCGATCATCTCCTACTGCCGGATCGGCGAGCGCTCGGCCCACACCTGGTTCGTGCTCCACGAGCTGCTCGGCCGCGACGACGTCAAGAATTACGACGGCTCGTGGACAGAGTGGGGCAACATGGTCGACGTCCCCATTGCAAAGGACGTCTGAGAGGCCCCGGAGGGCCGACACGTGAGGGTGCTGGCGGCGACCACGCGCGGGGCGGGCCACTTCGGCCCGCTCGCGCCCTTCGCGCACGCCTGCGCGCAGGCGGGACACGAGGTGCGCGTCGCGGTCCCGCGCCAGTCGCTGGGGCTCGTCGAGCGTGCGGGCCGGCGCTGTGCGCGGGCGTCCCGATGGTCGTGATCCCGCTCTTCGCCGACCAGCCCGCCAACGCCCTGCGTGGCGCTGCGCTGGGGGCCGGCGTGGCGCTCGAGGCAGGGCCGGCGTTGGCCGGCTCGCTCGCACCGGCGCTGGAGGGGCTCCTCGACGACGCCTCCTACCGCGAGGCGGCCGGGCGGGTGGCCGCCGAGGCCGGCGCCCTGCCGCCGATCGAGGACGCGGTCCGGGCGCTTGAGGAGATCGCGGCCTTCTAGGCCGCGGCGCCGTCGAGCAGCGGCTGGATGCGCTCGAGCAGGTCGGCGACGATGCGCGCCGTCGCTCCCCAGATGAGGTGGTCGTCGACCACGTAGACGTCGGTGCGGAAGGGGACTCCGCGGCGCAGAAGCCGGCGGCGCTCGTAGCCCTCGCGTACGCGGCGCAGCGGAAGCTCGAGCACCTCGGCGACCTCGGCCGCGCTGAGCGTCCAGGCCAGACCCGCGTCGATCAGGCCCACGAAGGGGTAGATCGCGTAGTTGGTGACCACGGTCGGCGTGGGCTGCAGCCCTCCGACCACCTCGACGCCCGCGGGGGGGAGACCGATCTCTTCCTCGGCCTCGCGCAGGGCGGTCGCGCGCAGGTCCTCCTCCTCGACGTCCTGGCGCCCGCCGGGGACCGAGATCTCGCCGGCATGGCGGCGCATGTCCTCCCGGCGCTTGGTGAACACCACGTGAAGCTCTCCGCCGTCGCTGTAGAGCGGGACGAGCACGGCGGCGTCGATGCGGCCGTGCACGTCGAGCGCGGCGACGTCCTCCTCGTCGATCAGCAGCGAGCGCAGCTCGTCGGCCAGCGAGGCCATCGGGCCGTGGGCGCGCGGGGCGTCAGGCGGCCGGCGCCGAGGCCGTGCGCAGCAGCTCGACGCGCTCGTCGAACATGACCTCACCGTCCAGAGTGCGATGCACCGGGCACTTGGTGGTGATCGTCGTCAGGCGCTCGACCTGCTCCTCGGTGAGACCGTCGGGGAGCCGCATGACCAGCTGAAAGCGGGTCGGGCAGCCGCGCTCGGCGGGCGAGTACTCGCAATCCACCTCGACCGGGCCGATGTTCCAGCCCTTGCGCTCGGCGTACATCTCCATGGTGATCGCCGTGCACGAGGCGAGGCTCGCCGCCAGCAGCTCCTGGGGGCTGGGGCCCGTGTCGTCCCCGCCCGAGCGGCGCGGCTCATCGGAGCTGACGAAGTGCTGGCGCACCTTGACGTCGTGCTGATAGGTGCCGGCTACCCGGCGTCGGGCGCTCACCTTCATGGCTTCATCCTTGGGCATCGTGATTGACCTCTCCCTCTGATGGTAGAGCGAGCGTACCTTCCGCGGACCGAGGTCGGTTCTACCCCTCGGCCAGCGGGTTGAAGACCAGTCCGGTCAGAACCTTGGGAAAGAAGTAGGTCGACTTGGGCGGCATGTTCTCGCCCGCCGCCGCGACCTCGCGAATCTGGGATACCGGCGCGGGGCGCAGGACGAAGGCGGCGTCGTAGTCGCCGCCCTCGACGAGCTCCAGCGCCTGCGCGACGTCGCGGGCGTAGCCGAGCCCGTCGAGGTGGGAGATGGAGTCATCGGTCATCCTGAGCGCGCCCTTGAGGAGCAGCGCCTCGAGCACGGCGGTGTCAAGCCGGCGGTAGGCCTCCGCGTGGCCGGCGAGCGCCTCGTCGGCGATGCGCTGGTCGCGCAGGCGCAGGCGAAAGGCGCGGCGGAAGTGGGCGTCGATGTAGCCGAGCTCGAGCAAGCCGCCGCTCGCCGCCTCCGGCGCGAGCGCCTCACGGGCGACCTCCTCGATCTCGAAATCGCGGCGGATCGCCTGCGCGAGGGCCTCCTGCTGGTCGGGCGTGAGGCCGCGCACGAGGCGGTGCGTGGGGAACACTGTGAGTCCCGGATCCTCGAGGGCGACGAGGCAGCACAGCACGTAGCGGTGCGGGCCCTCGCCGCCGACCTCCTCCGCGAAGACGCGCGCGGTCTCATAGCGGTGGTGGCCGTCGGCGATCAGCAGCTCGGAGTTGGCGAGCGCGTCATGGACCGTCCGCGCGACGCCCGGGTCCTCGACTCGCCAGAGGCGATGCAGGGTGCCGTCCTCGTCGGTGACCTCGCCCCACGGCGGCGCGCCGGCGATCCCGCCCTGGAGCGCGCTCCAGGCCGCGCCGGGTGGGTCGGAGTGCAGCGCGAAGATGGGGGAGAGGTTGGCCTTGGTCGCCCTGGTCAGGCGAAGCCGGTCCTCCTTGGGTCCCGGGTGGGTGCGCTCGTGAGGGCGAACGCGACCGGCCCCGTACTCCTCGACGCGGATGCGACACAAGAAGCCGCGCCGGGTGAGGCGCTGCCCGTCGGGGCTGTCGTAGTCCTGGGTCAGCGCCCAGAGGGCCGGTTGGTCGTCGCGAACGACTGCGCCGTCGTTTTGCCACCGTGCCAGCAGGCCGGCGGCCGCGGCGTACGGGTCGCCGTCGGCGCGCGGAAGGTCGATGTTCACGACGTTGTAGGGCGAGCGGGAGACCAGCTCGGCGTGCTGGGTGTCGTCGATCACGTCATAGGGCGGCGAGACCAGGTCCTGCAGCGGCCCGGCCCGCTCCTGGTCGTAGCGCAGCGCGCGAAGGGGTTGGACGTCGGCCATGGCGGCGGCGGAGGCTAGCCGCTCGGCGCCTTGACCGCCCTCGTCGGCGCCGCCCGCGCGCCGGGCCCGTACTCTCCTTGCGGACGGGGCGTAGCGCAGCCTGGTAGCGCGCCGCCTTTGGGTGGCGGAGGTCGCCGGTTCAAATCCGGCCGCCCCGACTTCGGAGCTATTCGTAACGCAACCCGGACGCCGGATCGGGACACTCGGGAGATGCCCGGCCACGGAGTGAGCCCTCGCGCCGTCGCCACGGCTCTTCTTCTGGTGTGCGCCGCACTGCTCGCCGCGACGGTCGTCTTCTGGGCGCTCGGCGTCGGCCCCGCGTCCACCCCGGCTGGGGCACGGCCGGCATCGGGGTGATCCTCCAGCTGCCTCCGGTCGCCTTCACGGTCGTCGGGGCCATCATCGCGCTCCGCCAGCCCGCGAACAGGATCGGCTGGGTCTGCCTGGGACTCGGCCTCTTGCTCTCGGCTCCTACGGACGCGTACGGCTCCTACGGGCGCGAGACCGGATCGGCACCGCTCCCTGGCGCCGAGTTCGTCACCTGGCTCAACAACTGGACCTGGCTCCCCGCGGTGGGCAGCGTGGGAACGTTCCTGCTCCTGCTGTTCCCCGAGGGGCGCCTGCTGTCTCCGCGCTGGCGCGTCGTGGCGTGGGCGTCCGCGGCCATCATCGCCCTCGTGACCCTTTACCCGGGAGCGCTCGCCAGCGCCCCGTAGGTCGACAACCCGTTCCCGCTCGAGGCCGCCGCGCATGTCCCGGGGCGGTTGCCCGGTGGGGCGAACGTGCTGCTCGCGCCGTGCTTCATCGCCGCCGCCGCCTCCCTGGTCCTGCGGTTCCGCCGGGCCCATGGGCGGGAGCGCCTCCAGGTCAAGTGGTTCGCGTCCGCCGCCGCCCTGCTGGCCCTGCTCTTCGCAGTGGCGGGGATCGCCAACCTAGTGGCCGGGCTCCTCGACGCCGGGCGCCCGCTGGGGTTGCGGTTGATCGAGGACGCGGTCTCGGCGTCGGTGGTGGGGCTGCCGCTCGCGATCGGGATCGCGGTGCTGAGACACGACCTCTACGAGATCGACGTCGTCATCAACCGCACGTTGGTCTACGGCGCGCTGACGGCCTCGCTCGCCGCCGCCTACCTCGGCCTCGTCCTGCTCTTCCAGCTCGTGCTGAGCCCGCTGACGAGCGATTCAGCTCTCGCGATCGCGGTCTCGACGCTCGCGGTGGCCGCCTCGCCCGCCCGGCCCGGGGGCGCATCCAGGAGCTCGTCGACCGCCGCTTCTACCGGCGCAAGTACGACGCGCAGCGCACCCTCGAGCGCTTCGACGCGCACCTGCGTGATGAGCTCGACCCGGACGCGGTCAGGACCGAGCTACACAGGGTGGTGGCCGAGACGATGCAGCCCGCGCACGTGTCGCTGTGGGTCAGGAAGGCGCCGTAGAGCAGCGATAGGGGGCCAGACCGCAACTCCCGGTTCGTCGGTCACAATGCCGCCATGGCCTCCTACACCGTCAACGACCGCGCCGTGGCGCGCGCGCGACGACTCATCGAATCGCGCCAGTACGTTCTGGAGAGCGACTGGGGAGATGCTCAGCCGCGGGCCGACGATGAGAACGCGTTCCTGGCTTCGCACGGCTGGGACGAGTACGCCGAATGGCATCTCGGACTGACCGAGGGGGCTGCGGATGAGACCAAGGCCTGCTATGGCTTCGTCTACGGGGACCTCCGCCGCCTCCATCGCTCGGGCCTGATCGCGTGCCAGTACCGCGCGGCCGAGTGGCGTCACAAGGCCGTCGAGCTCGCCGCTGGAGACCTGCTGCAGCTGCTTGACACCAAGAGCGCCTGACTGACCGGGTCATGGAGCTGGGCCTCTACACGTTCGTCGAGCTCGCTCCGGACGCGAAGCACGGGCAGGACCATCATCCCGGCGCAGCGGGTGCGCGACCTCATGGAGGAGATCGAGCTGGCCGAGCAGGTGGGCCTCGAGGTCTTCGGCGTTGGTGAGCACCACCGCCCGGACTTCGCGGAGCGCACCGAGCGGATCAGGCTGACCAGCGCCGTCACCGTTCTCAGCTCCGACGATCCGGTCCGGGTCTTTCAGGACTTCGCCACCCTCGACCTGCTGTCCGGGGGACGGGCGGAGGTGATGGCCGGACGCGGGTCGTTCGTCGAGTCCTTTCCGCTGTTCGGCTTCGAGCTAGACGACTACGACGAGCTGTTCGCCGAGAAGCTGGAGCTGCTGATATAGCTCCGCGACTCCGAGAGGGTCAGCTGGTCGGGAAAGCACCGCGCGGCGCTGGACGACCTCGGCGTCTACCGGCGTCCCCTCCAGGACCGTCTGCCGATCTGGGTCGCGGTCGGCGGAAACCCTCCTTCAGCCGTCAGGGCCGCCGCATTGAACCTCCCGATGGCGCTGGCCATCATCGGGGGCGCTCCCGAGCGCTTCGTCCCGCTCGTCGACCTCTACCGCGACGCCGCCCGCCGCGCCGGCAACGACCCCGCGGGGCTGCTCGTGAGCATCAACTCGCACACCTACGTGGCCGATACCTCCCAGCAGGCCGCCGACGAGTACTTCCCCTCCTACGCCGCGATGATGACGAGGATCGGCAGAGAGCGCGGCTGGCCGCCGATGACGCGACATCAGTTCGATGTGCTGCGCTCAGCGCGCGGCGCGCTCGTGGTCGGCAGCCCGCAGGAGGTCGTCGAGAAGCTCCTCTTCCAGCACGAGCTGTTCGGCCACCAGCGCTTCCTCGGCCAGATCAGCGTCGGCCCGCTGCCCCACGCGAGGGTGATGCGCGCCATCGAGCTGCTCGGTACTGAGGTCGCGCCGGTGGTCCGCGCGGAGATCGCACGGCGAAGCAGCCGGCCGGCCGCCGAGGCCAGCCCGCGAGCCGGGGCGTAGGCCCGCGCGCTCAGCCGCTTACTACACGGCGGCCGACTTGCGCTCGTGACGAACGCGCGCGAGCTCCTCGAGGACGTCGGGGCGGCGGTGGAACTTCATCTCGTACTCGCGGGCCCGAGTGATGGTGTGCAGGTCGGCACTCTGGAGCGCGGTCAAGATCTGCTCGGCGTTGAGCGAGTCGTAGTCGGGAAACGGCTCGTCGCCGCGCAGGTACCGAAGCTTGTCGAGCACCTCCTGACGGTCTCCGTGAGCGCGCTCGTAGTCCTCGACCGTCTCCAGATCCGCCTGGGTCAGGTTGTGAAGCTGCTCGGCGATCTGAACGGGCTTGAGCCGGTCATAGCCGCTGATCGGGAACTCGCCGTCGCCCGTGAGGCGTGGTGGGGTGCCACCGGATGCGGCCGGAGGGTCGCGACGGCGCAATGAGTCGAGGATCTTCATGTGGTTGGCTCCAATCGTGGTGTGAGGGGGGTGCGGGTTCGCGGCGGGCGGGCACGGACGACGCTCCACAGCCGATCGCCCAGCGCCCAGCCGGCGTAGGCGAGCGCGCCGACGGCGCCCGTCGCGGTCAGCAGGATGCCGGCGGCGGCGACCGCTGCCACGCCGTTGGCGCCGAGGATGAGTACGGCCGCGGCGGCTCCCAGGCCGGGGCCCAACGGCAGCGAGCCGAGCACCGCGACGGCGATCAGGACGGCGGTCGCGTCGAGCACACTGGCGTTCACGCCGCCGGCCTGCAGGAGCAGCCAGTTGCGCGTGATCTGCGCGCAGATCGCCGCGACGACCAGCGCAACGATCCGCCACCGTCCTCGGGCTTCGCTCAGCACGCCGAGCCCGCGAGCCCAGCCGCGGTTGTGGCGCCGTGCGAACCGGCGAACGCCCAGCAGCAGCGCGAGCATCCCGGTGAAGGCAGCCAGCGGAGCCCACCACGGCCACCCCAGCGGACCGATGAGCGTGAACGAGGTCAGCGCCGCCAGCGTGGCCTCGATGAGCAGGATCGGGACCTCGGTCGCGGCCAGGGCCAGCGGCTTGGGCGTCTCGCTCGGCGCCGAGCGGCGCAGCGCGGCGATCCGCATCGCGAAGCCGAACTGGCCGTTGACGAGGTTTCCGACGTAGCCGTAGCTCGCGGCCCGGTAGATCCGGCGACGTTCCACCGTTCCGCCGGCTGCGCCGATGCAGACGTTCCATGCCTCGCTGCGCGCGACGAGCGAGAAGATGTGCAGCGCGACGGCGATCCCCAGTGTCCAAGGTGCCGCACTCCCGAGGGCGCCCGCGAAATCACCCCAGCGGCCGGCGAGAACGACCGCGAGCCCGCCGAGGACCACGACGTTGGCCACGACCGTCACGGTGCCGGACCCGCGGTGGAGCCCTGCTGCGATACGACGTCCGAGCGTCACCGCGGTCGGCATGCCGTCCCTCGCGGAGACCGCGCGGGCAGCGGTGTTCACGCGTTGGGGTCCGGGAGTTGCAGCGCCACCGCCTCGGCCAGCAGCCTGCCGCCGTCATCGGCCCAGCGCTCGGCATCGAGCTGCGCGCGGGCAAGTATCGCCTTCCGGCGACCGATGAAATCGTCGGGGCGACCGGGCAGCGCGGCCGGGGTCTCCGGCAGATCGTCGGTGGGGAACCCATCGGGGGAGGCGATCGACCGGAAGCCGACGATCTCCGAGAGCTCGCCGACCGGCTCGAGCAGGCCTCCGCAGCCTAAGCAGAGGTCGCCGACCAGCTCGTCACGACCCTTGGCGCTGTAGAGGCGCGTCCTGCACGCTGCGCATTTCACGTGGGGCATCAAGGCCCCCTTTCCACTCGCTGTTCGAAAAAGCATACCGGACAACAGAGTCTAGAAAGAGTAATCTCCAATAAATGCCTCTGGCGCCGGCGCGCAACTGGTCGTTCCTCACCAACCACGCTCGCGTGCTGCTCTGTATCGCGGATGACCCCGGCATCCGGCTGCGCGAGATCGGCGACAACGTAGGGATCACCGAGCGCGCCGCCCACCGCATCGTCGGCGAGCTTGCCGACGCCGGCTACATCTCGCGGCGGCGCGACGGCCGGCGCAACCACTACACGATCCAGTCCGAGCAGCCGCTCCCCGACCCGCTCGCGCGCGGCCAACGGGTCGGCGACCTCCTCTCCGTCCTGCGCCGCCGGCGCGGACCTCGCGCCGCGGGCGCGGACCACGCGGCGCCTGCGTAGCGAGCCCGGCGGCGCCAGCGAACGGCGGCGACGAGGCAGGGCGAGGGCACCTTCGCCCACCCCTTCCTCTCCTTCGTCGCGCCTTTCGCGCGCCCTACGTCAGCCGCCGTTGGACGCCGGCGCGTAGGTCCGGCTCGGCTCGCCGCGCAGGGCGGTCGCCGGCGGCAGCGGGGTGCCCTTCGCGCTCGCTCCCGCCACGACCGGAAGCACCAGCTTCGACGCCCTTCCGCCGCCCAGGGCGATGGTGTTGCGCGTGTTGCCCTTGTCGACCGTGTCGAAGTCCCAGCGCGGGCGGTCACCGCCGGTCGCCTCGACGGTGACCCGGATCTTCGAGCCGGCCCGGAAGGCGTGGGCCACGGGGAAGAGCGGGACGCGAACGAGCGAGTACGCGCCAGTGGGCAGGGGCGCGGCGTCCTGCGACAGGTGGGTCGGCACGGCGTCCAGCGCCGTGGAGGCCCGCTCGTCGAGCTTGCGGTGTGAGGCGCGCAGCCACCCGTTCTGCACGTAGGTCTCCTTGCCGTCGGGGCGTACCTCGCTCAGGGTGACCTGGAGGTCGGTGTCCGGGGCGGAGGACTTCAGGTAGACGTCCAGGCTGGACGGGCCGGCGATCACGACGTCCTTCGCGAACGCCGCGGAGGTGAAGCCGACGCCCTTGCCCGCCCGGATTGCCTTCCACCGGTACGGCGGTTGCGCCTTCCACGCGTCCTCCGCGCCCGCACCGGGCAGGGTCTGCGCGGGCCGGGCCCCCGGATCGGAGGTGTAGCTGACCGCGCCGTCCGTGGTGGACCTGGTGCGGTCCAGGGCGCCGGCCTTGCCGAGGTAGAAGGCACGCGCCTTCGCCTGACGAGGCGGCCAGGAGTCAAAGCCCAGTTCCCACGTCGCGCCCATCGAGCCGGGACCGGCCGGGCCGGCGCCGTTGTCCATCAGCAACCGCACGCGCGGGTCCTTCTCGAACGTCCGCTTGGCCGCGGCAACGTCCGTCGTGCCGGCGAAGCGCGACTGCTCCACCGGCGTCGCCCCCGCATCGGCGAGGAACTGGTAGAGAGCGCCGCTGAGCCCGAGGATCGAGTCCGGGATCGTCGGGACCTCGTCGCCGACGTAGAGCTTCATGAACTCCGCCCAGCGGGTGATCACGCTCGGGCCGAGCGAGTCGGCGTGAACTCCGTTCTGGAGCGAGAGCCACACCCTCGGGTTGCGGGCGAGCCCGGGGAGGCTCTCGGCGAAGTGGCCGCCCGTCTGCTCGTCCTGGAACTGGCCGACGAGGAAGGTCGGAACCTCGATGCGCTTCATCCATGCGCCCGGGGAGCGAGCGTCGAACAGCGAGGGCGTGCGGAACGGATTCTTCTTGATGAGGTCCAGAGCGTTCTGGGTCTGCAGGCGCAGCCTCTGGTTGGCGGTGCAGTCCTTGTCGCCCGCCTTGACCAGCGCCTTCGCGTAGGGCTGGCCACCCTCGGGGGCGGGCCGGGCATCCGCCATGCGCTCCTTGATCCACGAGAGCGCGAAGCCCTTGTTGAAGATCCCGCCGGGATACCCCGTCGCCGAGTAGATGTCGTCGGTCACCGACATCGGAGCGATCGCAGAGAGGTGCGGCGGCCGCGTGCCCGCAGTGAACAGCTGGGTGATCCCCGAGAACGAGATGCCGCCCATGCCCACCGTGCCACCCTTGACCCACGGCTGGGCCGCGACGGTCTCCACGGCGTCATAGCCGTCGTACGTCGTCGGCAGCCCGAAGAGGTCGAAGTCGCCCCCGGAGCAACCGGAGCCGCGCATCTGCACGCTCACCACGGCGAACCCGAGCAGCGGCCCCACGAGCGAGCCGACTGCGGTAGAGGTCGCAGGGGCGAGCGGATCGGCCGCGCCCGCGCCGCCGGCGAGCGAGGCGGCGATCGAGGGCAGCAGGTCGTGCGGCGCAGCGGTCTGGTAGCCCGAGTACTCGATGAACGTCGGGAACGGGCCGTCGGCCAGCGTCTTGCCGGCAGGCAGGCGAACGGTCATCGCCAGCTCGATCCCGTCGCGCACCTTCACGTAGTTGAGCCCCGCCCGGAGCCTCTTGCCGCGGTAGAAGTACCGCGGCGGGTTGTCGCCCGCCCGCAGGACCCTGAAGGCGCGCGTGCCCGCGAGGAGGTCCCCATTGGGTAGCCGCACGGTGTAGCCCGGTCCCGGCGCCAGGTCGCGAAAGACCTTGCTGCCAAATCGGTCGGTACGACCTGCGGCTACGACGCGCCCGTCTGCATCGACGAGCCTGAGCCGCTGGCCCTTGGTCGCCCCGAGCACGTAGGCCTCGCCGATGCTCCCGCGTGCCTTGACGGTGGCGGCTGGAGCGCTGGGCACGGCCACGCACAGCACGACAAGCGCTACGACGGGGACCAGGGCGAGTGCAGGACGGCGCAAGAGCAACGCAGGCTATCCGAACGCTTGCGTACAGGCGGAGGTCCGCCGGCGCGATTGACGGTGGCCTACCCGGGTAGGGTCGCCCGGTGCCTGCACCGGAAACCGACCTGACCGTCGCCGTCACCGGCCCCACAACGGGGTGGTGACCGGTAGCGAGGTGGCGCGCGAGCTCGGGCTCACCCCGGTTCCCGTCCCGGGCCGCCTGGTCCAGGCCGGGGCGCGGGCGGTGGCCTCGGTGCCCACCCCGCCCTTCGTTCCGCCCGTGACCGAGTGGGTCGAGGCGCTCAGCCACCCGTCGGTCATGGACGCGAGCAAGGCCAAGCGAGAGCTCGGTTGGAAGCCGCGCTTCTCGAGCATGGAGGCGCTGCGCGACACCCTCTCCGCGCGCTCCTGAGCTACGCTCCGATCATGGAAGGCGCCACGCGAGAGCCCGAGCAGCCCGATCAGCCTCCCCAGCCGGAGGCATCGGGGGAGCAGGCGACACCCGAGCAACGCGAGCCGTCGCAGCTCACCCCGCGGCAGATCGGCCTGATGGTGGCGGCGGTGTCGGCGCTGATACTGCTGGTCTCGGCGCTCGCGGAGCCGCTCGGGATCGGCGCCGGCGGCGGGTGGGGCTGGAAGCAGTACGTCGGAACCGCCGTGGGCGTCTTCGGCGTCCTTGTCGGCCTGGCCATCGCCTACGCTCCCAAGCGCGCCGCCTGACACCGATCAGGAGCGCACTGGACGCGGCAGTGCGCCACGGATTAGTGTCGGTTCGTCCAGCGAACCAGGGGGCACACGATGTACGCACGCGTGGCGCGGTGGGAAGGCGCGGACGGGGAGGCGATGCGCCGTACCGCCGACCAGATCAACTCCGACGCATCGTCGGGCCCGCCTGAGGGCGTGCCCGCGACGGGCTTCCTGTTGCTAATCGATCCCGAGAACGGCCGCAGCCTGGCGATCGCGCTCTTCGAGACCGAGGCGGACCTCCGCATGGGAGACGCGAAGCTCAACACGATGAACCCGCCAAGCGACGGGATGGGCAAGCGGACGTCGGTCGAGACCTACGAGGTCGGTGCCGACATGAAGGCGTAGCCCAGAGCGGCTCGACTCAGGCCCGGACGACGAGCACCGGGCGCTCGGAGAGGTGCACGAGGCGGTGCGGGGTCGAGCCCAGGAGCGCCCCGGTGATCGGGCGCTCCCCGTAGGAGCCGACGACGATCATCCGTGCGTCGTGCTCGTCCGCGACCTGCACGAGCGCCTCGGCAGGACGGGCTTGCACAACTTCCTTCGTCGCGCTCACGCCGGCGGCCGTGGCCTCTTCGAGCGCGGCGCCGGTCTCGCGCTCGCCCAGCTCGTGCAGCGCCTCGCGGTGGTCGGCGACCTCGCGCTCGGTCAACGGGGGGGCGTGGTAGCCGAAGACCACCACGAGCGATGCGTCGAGGTCCTTGCCGAACTGCACGGCCGCCGAGAGCGCGGCGCGCGCGCCCTCGGTGCCGTCGTAGCCCACCACCAGCTTGCCAGCCATCTAAACCGCCTCGTCGGGAGTGATTGCCTGCCCTGCGGTGCGCGGATCGAACACCTCTGGCTTGCGGGCGAAGAAGTCGCGATAGGCAAAGCGGGCAGGGATTAGGAACACCACTCCCAGCAACAGGGCGCCCACGCCGATCATCACCGGCGTGCCCACGCCCAGGATCGACGTGTAGATGTCAGGGCTGTTTGGGTCGCTGTAGTCGATGAAGGCCTTGACGAAGAGCCCGAGGAGCATGATCCCGCCCAGCACAGGCAGCACGCCGGCATAGACGAAGGTCTTGGCGTCGCGGGTCAGCTCGCGGCGGTAGTACCACGCGCACGCGAAGCCGGTGATGCCGTAGTAGAAGGCGATGCCGAATCCGAGAGCGATGACCGAGTCGCCCAGCACGTTGGTGGGGCTGAGCAGCTCGATGACGATGAACCACGCCGCTGAGACGGTCCCCATCCACAGCGTGGAGAAGCTGGGGGTCAGATAGCGCGGGTGGGTCCCGCCGAAGCGCTTGGGAAAGGCGCCCTGGCGGGCCATGGAGAGCGTCGTCCTGGCGGTGGGCAGGATCGTAGTCTGCGTCGAGGCAGAGGCAGAGGTGAGGACGGCGACGATCAGCAGCTTGTCCAGCGGCGACCCGAACACCTCCCCGCCGAGGAAGCTGAGCACGTCGTCTTGGTTGTCGACCAGCGGCTTGGACCCCCCGTAGGCCTGGGCGGCGGCGGAGACGATGAGATAAATCACCAGCAGCAACAGCGTCGAGACGATCGCCGCTTTCCCCGGACCATTGGCCGCGTCCTTGGACTCCTCATTGACGGCAACGCCGCTGTCCCAGCCCCAGTAGATGAACACGCCGAGCAGGACTCCGTTCACGAGCGCGCTCGGGCTGTCCACCGCGAAGGGCGAGAACCACGAGAGCTGGACATGTAGCGAGCCGGTCGGATCGACGGTGTAGACCTTGACCAGGGCCACGACCGCGAAGAGAGCCAGCGTGAGGAGCTCGGCGCTGAGCAGGAACTTCTGCGTGTTGGCCGACAGCTCGGTGCCGAGGTAGCAGATCGCGGTCATGAGCGCGATCCATACGACTCCCGCGATCATCACCGCGGCCTGCGAATCGGCGGCGCTCTGCCAGTCGAACAGCAGGAACGTGTAGATGGCCGCGATCTGAGCCAGGCTCGCCATGACGATCACGTCGGTGACCACGATCGCCCACCCTCCAAGCCACCCGAGCGAGGGCCCCAGGCCACGTGTGACCCAGGAGAAGGTCGTCCCGCAGTCGGGGTCGGCCTTGTTCATGTAGCGGTAGGCGAAGGCGATGCAGAACATCGGCACGAATGCGACCAGCATCACCGCCGGGGCTTGCAGGCCCACCCCTTGGACGGCTACCAAGAAGCCCAGCGTGGCGGCGATGGAGTAGCCGGGCGCCGTCGAGGCGACGCCGATCACCACGTTTGAGATGTAGCTCAGCGCGTTCTTCTTGAGGCCCTTGTCGCCTGATTGCGCTGCCTCGGCGCGCGCGGCTACGGAAGCACTCTCCATGATCTCCCCTCCGTCGGAAACCGGGACCGTACGAGCGCGGCACGCGGGTGGCAAGTGGCGGAAGTCCCAAACCTGGCACCGCCGCTTGGACACTGAGTACAACAGGACGGGACCGGGGTTTGCCGGGAGGCGCATTGCCGTGTACGCGATGCCGCGGTAGCGTTGTCCTCAGCGTCCAGGATTCGTTGGGAGAGAGATGGCTGCCACCACCCCGCAATATGTCGCCCAGGACCCGCAGGGCGAGCACAGCTCGCTGCAGCAGGCGGCGAAGGAGCACCTGTGGATGCACTTCACGCGCATGGGCGCCTACGCCGAAGCGGACGTGCCGATCCTGGTGCGCGGCGAGGGCTGCTACGTCTTCGACGAGCACGGCAAGCGCTACCTCGACGGGCTATCTGCGCTCTTCTGCGTCAACGCAGGGCACGGGCGCGCGGAGATCGCAGACGCCATGGCCCGCCAGGCCAAGGAGCTCGCCTTCTTCACGAACTGGAGCTACGCGCACCCGCGCGCCATCGAGCTCGCCGCGCGGGTGGCGAGCCTGGCGCCCGAGGGGCTGGAACGGGTGTTCTTCACCTCCGGCGGCAGCGAGTCGGTCGAGTCGGCGCTCAAGCTCGCCCGCGCATGGCACAAGCGCAACGGTGCGGCCGGGCGCTTCAAGCTGATCGCGCGCAACATCGCCTATCACGGCACCACCATGGGAGCGCTCTCGGCCACCGGCGTCACGGCTCTGCGCGCGCCGTTCGAGCCGCTGCCCCAGGGCGGCTGCCACGTGCCGAACACGAACTCCTACCGCTGGCCCGAGGGACGCGACCCGCTGTGGGCCGCCGACGCCATCGAGGAGCGGATCCTCTTCGAGGGACCCGAGACGGTCTCGGCCGTGATCCTCGAGCCGGTGCAGAACGCCGGCGGGTGCATCGTCCCCCAGGAGGGCTACTGGCGGCGGGTGCGCGAGATCTGCGACCGCTACGGCGTGCTGCTGATCTCCGACGAGGTGATCTGCTCGTGGGGCCGGCTCGGTCACTACTTCGGCGCCCAGCGCTACGACTACCTGCCGGACATCATCACCACGGCGAAGGGCCTCACGTCGGCCTACTCGCCGATGGGTGCGGTGATCGCCTCTGACCGGGTCGCCGAGCCATTCATGGGCGACAAGGCCATGTTCACGCACGGCCTCACCTTCGGGGGCCACCCGGTGTCCGCGGCCGCGGCGCTGGCCAACCTCGACGTCTTCGAGCGCGAGGACCTGCCCGGTCACGTGCTCGCCAAGGAGGGCGAGTTCTACGCGATGCTCGAAGGCCTACGTGACATCCCGATCGTCGGTGACATTCGGGGGGCCGGCTACTTCCGCGCGATCGAGCTCGTCAAGGATCAGGACACCAAGGAGTCCTTCGACGACGACGAATCCGAGCTGCTGCTGCGCGGCTTTCTCTCCGGGGCGCTGTACGAGAACGGGCTGATCTGCCGCACCGACGACCGTGGCGATCCCGTGATCCAGCTCTCGCCGCCGCTCATCGCCGACACCGAGCAGTTCGCGGAGATCGAGGCGATCCTGCGAAAGGTCCTGACCGAGGCGGCCAGACGCGTCGCCAAGGACGCCGGCCGCCAGGCGCCGAGAGCGCGCAGGGCGCCGTAGGGCTGAGGCGCCGCGATGCTCACCCTCCAGACCCTCGTCGACGAGATGGGGTTGGAGCTCTGCGGCGGCGAGGGCGGCGCCGACGCCGCTCTGCGCTGGGTGCACATCACCGAGCTGACCGATCCCACGCCGTGGCTGTCGGGCGGCGAGCTCATCCTGACCACCGGCCTGCAGCTGAGCAGCCCCGAGCGCCAGCGTGAGTTCGTCCGCCTGCTTGCGGGACACGGGCTCGTCGGGGTGGGTCTCGGCACGGGCTTCACCCACAGCACGGTGCCTCCGGCGCTCGTGGAGGAGGCCGATGCGCTCGGCTTCCCGGTCTTCGGGGTGCCCTATGAGCTGCCGTTCATCGCCATCACCGAGAAGGCGTTCGTGCGCATCGTCAACGCGCACTACGACACCCTCCAGCGGGGCATCGCGATCCACAAGCGGCTGGAGCGCCTGGTCCTGGAGGAGCGCGGGCTCGACGAGCTCGTTCGCGCGCTGGCCGGCGCGATCGGCGGGGCGGCGCTGGTGCTGGACGCGCGCGGCGAGATCTGCGCCTCGCAGAGCTCGCGGGCCCCTCTGGCCAAGGACGCCGTTGAGCGCGTGCGCAGCGAGGTCGGCGCACGCGGGGCGCGCCTCCAGGACAGCGGCGCCGGCGGTGGTGGCTTCGTCCCAGACCACCCCGACCTCGCCGGCCGCTCGCTCGCGCTGCCCGTGCTCGCGCGTGGGCGCGGTGTGCCTGAGGCCTGGCTGGTCGCGGCCCGCGACGCCGGCCCGCTCGGCGACTTCGAGCGCCTGCTCCTCCAGCAGGCTGCGACGGTGGTCGCGCTCGAGCTCATGCGCCAGCGGGCGATGCGCGACACCGAGCGCCGTCTGGCCGGCGACGTGCTGGCCGAGGTCCTGACCGGCGGCCTGGAGGGAGGCGAGGTGGCGTCGCGCCTGGCTCCGTTCGGGGTGGGGCAGAGCGCGGCGGTGCTGGTGCTCGCGCCGCCGGACCCGGTGGCCGGCGAGCTCGAGCTCGAGCGCCATCTGCGCGACGCGGGCGTGGGCGCGCTGGTCGCCACCCGCGGGGATCTGGTGTGCGCGGTGGTGGACGCCGGCGACGGAGTCGACCCGGTCGAGCTCGCCACCGGTGCGCGGGCCGCGCTGGAGAGCGGCGGCGCCGAGGCCAAGGCGGCCGCCAGCCGGGCGGCGCCAGTGAGCGGGCTGCGCCGCTCCTTCCACGAGGCGCGCTGTGCGCTCACCGTGGCCGCGGTCGCCCACAACGGCACGCCGCGCGTCGCCTCCTACCGCGACCTCGGCGCCTACCAGCTGCTGCTCTCCCTTCAGGACGAAGAGGCGCTACGCCTGTACCGCGACAGCGTCCTGGGCCCGCTCGAGGGCGCGGCCGGCGGCTACGGCGACGAGCTCGTCCGTTCGCTGGAGGCGTTCATCGAGAACAACGGCCAGTGGGAGCGCGCCGCGCGCGAGCTGTACTGCCACCGTCACACGCTGCGCTACCGGATCCGCCGCGTGGAAGAGCTCACCGGCCGCGACCTGGGCACCGCGCGGGACCGCATCGAGCTGTGGCTGGCCATCCAGGCGCGGGAGCTGGTGGCGTGAAGGCGGCCGTGCTGGGAGCCGGCGGCATCATCGCCCCGGGCATCGTGCGCGACCTCGGGGAGTCCTCGGAGGTGAGCGAGCTGCTGCTCCTCGACCTCGACGAGGAGCGCGCTCGCGAGGCGGCCGAGGCGCACGGCGGACCGAAGGCGAGCGCCGCGCGCGTGGACGCTCGCGGCGGGCTCGCGGCGGCGCTGCAGGGCGTCGACGTGCTGGTGAACTCGGCTTCCTACCGCGTCAACCTCGACGCCATGCGGGCCTGCCTTCAGGCCGGCTGTCACTACGTCGACCTGGGCGGTCTGTACTGGATGACCGGCGAGCAGCTCGAGCTCTCGGGTGAGTTTGTGGCCGCGGGCCTGCTGGCCGTGCTGGGCATGGGCTCGAGCCCGGGCAAGACCAACGTGATGGCGGTGCGTGCGGTGCGCGAGCTGGGCGCCGACCCCGAGCGGGTGGATGTGATCGCCGCGGGTCGCGACCTCGATCTGCCGGCCGGCGGTCCGGGCTTCCCCTACTCGCCCCGAACGCTGGTGGACGAGCTCACGATGGCCCCGGTGGCGGTGCGCGACGGCCGGGCGGTCGAGCTCCAGCCGCTCCAGGACGGGGGGGAGGTGGTGCTCGCCGAGCCCGTGGGACGAACGCCGACGATCTACACGCTTCACTCCGAGGTCCGGACCTTCCCGGAGTCGTTCGGGTGCACGGCGTGCTCGTTCCGGCTGTCGCTCGCCCCGGCGGTGCTCGAGCGCGTGCGCGGCCTGATCGGCGCGCCCGACGAGGAGGTCGAGGCCGCGGGACGCTCGGCGTCGCCGCGATCCGCAGGGACCGTGTCGATCCATGTCGTCGAGGCGGAGGCGGCGGGGAAGGTCGCGACGGTCAGCGCGGTGACGCGGCCGATGGAAGCCTGGGGCATCGGCGGCGGGATCGTCTCCACCGCGGCTCCCGCCGCCGCCGCGGTGCGCCTGCTGGCGCGCGGCGGCATCGAAGCGCGCGGCGCGCTGCCGCCCGAGCGCTGCATCGAGCCCGACGAGCTGTTCGCCGAGCTCGAGCGGCGCAACTGCAGCTTCGACGTCCAGGTGTCGGCGCTGCGATGAGGGTTGGCGTCCCGACCGAGACCAAGCCCGACGAGTACCGCGTCTCCCTGACGCCCGCGGGCGCGCGCGAGCTGCGCGAGCACGGGCACGAGGTGCTCGTGCAGGCGGGGGCGGGGGAGGGGTCCGCGATCCCCGACGCGCTCTACGCGGCGCAGGGCGCGCGCATCGTGCCCGACGCCGAGGCGGTCCACGCCGGGACGCAGATCGTGCTCGGGGTCAAGGAGACCCAGCCGGAAGAGGTCGAGCTCCTCGGGCCCCAGCACACGCTCTTCACCTACCTGCACCTCGCGCCGGCTCCCGAGCTCACCCGGGCGCTGGTCGAGAGCGGCGCGACGTGCATCGCCTACGAGACCGTCGAGGACGGCCGCGGGCGCCTGCCGCTGCTCGCCCCGATGAGCGAGGTGGCGGGCAAGATCGCCACCCAGGCGGGGGCGTTCATGCTCGAGCGGCCGCTGGGCGGGCGCGGGATCCTGCTCGGAGGCGTGCCCGGGGTCGCGGCGGCGACCGTGATGGTGATCGGCGGCGGCGTGGTCGGGTTCAACGCCGCCTCGATTGCGATCGGCATGGAGGCCGACGTGTTCGTCTTCGATCGCGACCTCGACCGCCTGCGCGAGCTCGACGTGGCCTTCGCCGGACGCGCGTCCACCGTCTACTCCTCGACGCTGGCGGTCGAGGAGATGCTGCCCCAGGCCGACCTGGTGATCGGGGCGGTGCTCGTGCACGGGGCGCGGGCCCCCTACGTCGTCCGTCGCGAGCAGCTCGCGCTGATGAAGCAGCGCGCGGTGCTGGTTGACGTGTCCATCGATCAGGGCGGCTGCTTTGAGACTTCGCGGCCCACCACGCACTCCGACCCGACCTTCGCGGTCGACGGCGTCACCCACTACTGCGTAACCAACATGCCCGGCGCGGTCCCGATCACCTCGACCTACGCCCTGACCAACGCGACGCTGCCCTACGTCCTTGCGCTGGCCGACCACGGAGTGGACGGCGCGATCGAGCGCCATCCGGGTCTGGGGCCTGGGGTCAACGTGGCCGGCGGTCGCGTGACCCATCCGGCGGTCGCGGAGGGAACCGGCTTTGACTTCACCCCGCTGTCGGCCTGACAAGGAGACCTCCATGGCAACCGCACGCAAGACCAAGCTGCAGAACTTCATCGGCGGCGAGTTCGTCGACGCCGCTGACGGAGCGACCGAGGACGTCCTCAACCCGGCGACCGCCGAGGTGATCGCCCAGGCCCCGCTTTCCGGCGAGCGCGACGTCGAGCGCGCGGTGGCGGCGGCCCGCGGGGCCTTCGGCGCCTGGTCGCAGACGACGCCCGCCGAGCGCTCGCTCGCGTTGCTGCGCCTCGCGGACGCGGTGGAGGAGCACGGCGCGCAGATCGCCGACCTCGAAGCGGCCAACGCCGGCAAGCCTCGCCAGGCGGTAGTCGACGACGAGCTGCCCTTCATGGTCGACAACCTGCGCTTCTTCGCGGGCGCGGCGCGCTGCCTCGACGGCAAGGCGGCCGGCGAGTACACCGAGGGGTACACGTCGATGATCCGCCGCGAGCCGATCGGCGTGGTCGGCCAGATCACGCCGTGGAACTACCCGCTGATGATGGCGGTCTGGAAGCTCGGGCCGGCGCTGGCGGCGGGAAACACGGTCGTGCTCAAGCCGGCGGAGACGACGCCGGTCTCCACGCTCAGGCTCGCCGAGCTGGCGGGCGAGGTGCTGCCGGCGGGCGTGCTGAACGTGATCACGGGCCACGGCGAGCCGGCCGGCGCCTCGCTGGTGACCCACGCCGAGGTCGACATGGTCTCGCTGACGGGGTCGCCGGCCACGGGCAAGTGGATCGCCAAGGCGGCGGCCGACACCCTCAAGCGCGTGCACCTCGAGCTCGGCGGCAAGGCCCCGGTAGTGGTCTTCGACGACGTCGAGATGGAGACCGCGCTGGAGACGATCGCCGGTACTGGCTACTACAACGCGGGCCAGGACTGCACGGCCGCGACCCGCGTGCTCGCGGGCACGGGCGTCTACGACGACGTCGTCGCCGGGCTGGCGGAGCAGGCCGGAGAGCTGGTGGTCGGCGACACCTTCGCGCCCGACACCACGCTCGGGCCGCTCAACTCGTCGCGCCAGCGCGAGCGTGTCGAGGGCTTCCTCGAGCGCAGGCCGGGACACGCCGAGGTCGTGACCGGCGGCGCTGAGCCCGAGCTTCCGGGGTTCTACCTCGAGCCCACGGTGGTCGCCAATCTCGAGCAGGACGACGAGATGATCCAGGACGAGATCTTCGGCCCGGTGATAACGGTGCAGCGTTTCAGCGACGAGGAGCAGGCAATCGCCTGGGCCAACGGCACGCGCTACGGGCTCGCGTCCTCCGTCTGGACGCGCGACATCGGGCGGGCTCTACGGGTCTCCAAGGCACTGCGCTTCGGTTGCGTGTGGATCAACGACCACATCCCGCTCGCCTCCGAGATGCCCCACGGCGGCTACAAGCAGTCGGGCTACGGCAAGGACCTGTCCTCCTACTCGCTGGAGGACTACACGAACGTCAAGCACGTCATGGCGAGCCTGGCCTGACAGGGGGCTTCTTCCCCGAAACGAACTGGGCGAAGCCCGCGAGGCGCCGGTGCACGTCGGCGAGGCCGCGGTCGCGCAGCGCGGCCGTGAGGTCGTCGCGGCCGAAGATGCGAACGCCGCTGAGGCCGCGGACGAGCGCGTTGGTCGCGGCCGTGGGGGCGAGCCCGCGGTTGACGCTCGACAGCAGCGCGACCCGGCCGCCGGGAGCCAGAACGCGGGCGATCTCCGCGATCGCCTTGAAGGGCTCCTCGATGAGGTAGAGGGCGGCGAAGCAGGAAACCGCGTCGAACGTCGCGCCGGCGAACGGGAGCGCGGCGGCGTCGCCGCGGACGTAGGCGACGTTCGTCGGGACGCCCTCGCTCACCGCGCGGTCGAGCATCGTCTGGGAGGCGTCGAGGCCGACCACTAGGCCCGCGTCGCCGACCGCACGGGAGAACTCGCGCGTGAAGTTGCCCGGGCCGCAGGCCACGTCGAGGACCTTGTCCCCCGGCGAGAGCGCGAGCATGTCCAGGGCGATGCGATGCTCGCCGCGCATCCCCGGGCCCATCAGGCCCATGAGCAGGCGGCCACCCAGAGGGCGCCAGATGCGCTCGTAGATGAGCGGCAAGGCGTTGCTGGCCATCAGCCGCTGCCCGGGCAGTGCGCCGGTGGGATCCTCGCCGCCGAGGAGGTCGAGGTATCCCCGCTCGGTCCTCGGCCTGTCGGCGCGCTCGCCGGGGCGAAGGAGCTCGAGCGCGCGCTGGGTCGCCGGCGCCGGCGTTCGCGTTGCCACCTAGCCGCGCCCCCTGAGCATCTGCGCTCCTCCGATCGACAGGATCCGCAGGATAGGGCAGCAGTGTTGCGGCCCGGCCTGCCGACCGCTGCGACCAGGACTACGCTTCGCGCGAAGCCCCCGTAGCTCAGCTGGATAGAGCAGCGGACTTCTAATCCGCAGGTCGCAGGTTCGAGTCCTGCCGGGGGCGTCTCACTTTTAGCGCTCCGCGACCAGTCTGGTGATTATCGGCGCCTCATCTCCTCCGTGACCTTGCGGTAGGCGCCGGCGCTGGGCTTTGCTGCGAACGAGCCGTCGTCGCGTAGCCGATAGAGACCGGCGTAGTCGAACTCGTCAGAAGGCGAGCGCCCTGGCGTCGCCCACGTGTACCAATAGGCCGCTCGCAGGCGAAGCTCGCCGCGGCGTTTCCACAGCGCGCGGTAGCTACGCCGCAGGAGCGAGGCCTGCCCGTCTTCGGTCGTTTCCAGGAAGCGTGCGGCTGGCACCGCCGAAGGCACCAGCCCACTGGAGGAGGTCCATCCGAACTCGGTAACGACGATCGGCTTGTTGTTGTCGCCGTTGCGGTTCATGACCGCGCGCACGAGTTGAAGAACCTGGACCATTTGGGGAACGGTCCTGGCGTAGGGGTGGATGGCCACGACGTCGAACAGCTTGCGGTAACCGGCCCCGTAGACCTGCTCCATGGTCGTCCAAGCCTGGCCGAAGAAGCCCGCGAGCATGATCTGTGCGCCCTTGTCGGCGCGCCTGATCTCCTTGCGACTGGCCTTCACCATCGATTTGTAGGTGCTGAGCGCGTCGAGCGGCCCGGCCCAAAAACCCGTCCATTCTCCGAAGCCCGAGAAGCCGGCGGGCTCGTTCCAGATCTGCCAGACGCGGATCGGCAGCCGTGACAGCTTCGGGTTCTCGCTCCAGAAACTGCCCGTGGTCCCGTAGCGCCGGGCGAGCGCCCCGCCGAAGCGCCCGAACTGGGCGGGGTCCTTAGGGGGCGCAAACGTCTGGGAGGGGTCGGTGCTCGCCCACCTCGGCACGCCGATGATCGTGGGCAGGACCTGCAGTCCGTTGGCCGCGGCGGCGGCGATGAACCTGTCGGTCGGACCGTAGTCAGTGGGGCGCCCCCCGACGTCGACGAAGCGGCTGCGCTGCGTCACGGGAACATCGGACCACGTTGCGTATGGCTGCTGTCCTGACCAGTAGACCGCGAGCCGCACCGTTCCAACGCCACGCTTGCGCAACGCAGCGAACGCTGTGTTCAGCTTGGCGCCGGGGCAGGCCACTCGGGTTCATGCCCATGAACGGCCGCGCCTCGATCGCCGCCGGGCTTACGGCCGGCGCGGCGAGCGACGCGACGACCAACGCGAAGGCGGCAAGGGGGATGGCGCGGGGCAAAAGGGGCGGCTAAGCGTAGCTGGAGGGGTCACGCCTCGAGACAGGACGGAGGGACGCGATCAAAAAGCGGTGCATCTGCGCCAGAACTTACGATTCCTGGCTCGGCGACCGTCCCGCGCTTAGCCCGGCAGCTGCGAGGGCTTCGGTGCGGCTCGGACACTCCTTCACCCGCCAGATCTTTCCCTCCTTGAAGGTGATGAGGCGAAAGAGCTTCTCCTGAACCCAGCTTTGGGCGTCGCTGCCCTTCAGGCCGCAGCCGGACACTCGTTCAATCGTCACCACGCGCTCTCCGACCTCGACCATCTCCTCAGCTTCGACCCGGAACTCCGAGAACAGGTCGGAAATCGAGTCGAAGAACCGCGTGATCCCGTCGATGCCCCGGTACGTGCCTGCGCCCGCCGCAACCTCGAGCTCGATCTTTGGATGCCAGATCTCGTCGAGGCCCGTCCAGTCCCTCGCGTCGCGAGCGGCAACGTCCCGTCGCACGAGCGCGATGTGGCCGGCGACCTTCCCTCGCTTGATCTCCAGGTTATCCTCCGACATCAGCGGCCAGTATCCCGAAGGCCAGGTGCCGCCACGCCCGATCGCGCGAATACCGCGTGCCCGATCGTGGGCACCTATGGGGCGACCGTACTCAGACCAGGAGGAGTCACATGGCCGGAGCAGTCGTCGTGCCACTTGCCGCGCTGGGGCTTGGATGGATCGGCGTAGTGATCGTCGTCCTCATCGTCATCTACCTGCTGACCAGGGTGCTCTAAGTCAGGAGCTCGTCCTGCGCAGTCGCTCCGCCGCGAGCCGTCGGATCTGACGTCCGATCGCGGGCTGGTCGCGTAGAAGCTCGTTCATCGCTCCCGCTGTGAAGGACACCATGGTCGTTCTCTCGAGCGCGACCACCGACCCGGTCCGCGGGTAGCCGAAGCCCGATCCCCAGTCGATCGCCGCGAGCTCACCGAAGAACTCGCCCGGCCCGAGGACGTCGATCGCGACATCGTCGACGAACACCTGGACCCGGCCCTCGAGGATCACGTAGAAGTCGAACGTCGCCTCCCATTGGGAGACGATGGGCTGACCGGGACCTCGCTCGCTCATCCGCGCCACGGCGGCGACCCGCTCGCGCTCGCTCTCTGCGAGCGTCGCGAACAGCGGGGCGCCGGCCAGCGCCGCCGCCGGCGCGCCGACCTCCGCCTCGTCGCCGACCCGGCGCCGAATCGGCGTGAACTGCATCTGGCGATCGCGCTCGTACACGGGCGAGCTCTCGCCGGAGGGCGCCGGCTCGGCGTGCTCGAGGAAGTCCAACACCGCTTCGAGGTGGCTCCGCTCGGTCGTGTGGGCCAGCACGCAGGTCCGCAGCGAATAGCGGCCGCGCAACACGGTCGAGGAGATCAGTCCCAGCCCGCTACGTTCGAGCGCCGCGACGAGTCCGGCGTTGAGGCGATCCTGCTCGTCGTCGTCCGGGGTGTGGGGGAACCGCCGCCGGAAGCACACCACGCCCAGGGACGGCGGGGCCGTCAGCTCGAGCACCTCGCTCGCCATAACGCGCTCGTGCACGAACTCGGCGAGGTCGAGCGTACAGTCGATCGCGGTGCGGAACGCGGCGGTCCCGAAGAACTGCTGCGAGACCCAGACCTTGATCGCACGCGAGCTGCGGGTGAGCTGGATCCCGCGGTCGCTGAGGTTCACCTCCTCGAGCGCCTCGGCGTCCTGCAGGTAGTCGGGCGTCATCTGGAACGCCGCGCGCAGGCGACGGTCGTCGCGGACCAGCAGGCAGCCGCACTCGTAGGGCTGGTGAAGCCACTTGTGCGGATCCAAGGTCACCGAGTCGGCCAACTCCATGCCCCGCAGCAGCTCCCGGCCGCGCTCGGTGAGCACCGCGAAGCCTCCGTAGGCGGCGTCGACGTGGAACCACACGTCGCGGTCGCGACACAGCTGGGCAAGCTCGGGCAGCGGGTCTATCGCACCGGTGTTCGTCGCGCCGGCGTTCGCGGAGACGAACAGCGGGCGGCGACCGGCCATGAGGTCGGCGTCCATCGCCGCCGCGACCGCCCGCGGGTCGAGGCGGAGGTCGCGGGTGGAGGGAAGCACGCGCAGCTGGTCGGGGCGGAAGCCGAGCACGCGCGCACCACGACCCAGCGAAGAGTGGGCCTGATCGCCGACATAGCCGACCACGTCCTCCGACATGGCGCCCGCCAGCGACTCGCGCGCGCACGCGAGCGCAGTCAAGTTCGCGATCGAGCCCCCCGCCACGAGCGCGCCGCCGGCCTGCGCCGGGTACCCGATCCAGTCCTTGAACCAGTCCAGTACCTCGAGCTCGAGCTGGTCGGCCCGGCCGACTCCATCCACGACCCGGCGTAGATGTTGCACGCGCTCGCGATGAGATCGCCCAGAGCGCCCGGCCAGGTCCCGGAGAACGGCACGAAGGCGAGGAAGCCGGGATGATCGCCGCGGCTCGTGAAGGGAAGCACGTCTCGCTCGAGGCGATCGAGGATCGCGCGGAAGTCGCCTGCGCCCTCCGGCGGTGGTCCGGACAGGCGGCCTTTCATCTCGGCCGGGGTCGCGCGCCGCAGCGGCGGCGCCTGTGTGTCCTCAAAGCGCCTGACCAGCATGTCCACGGTTTCATAGCCCAGCGCTCGCATGGCGTCGGGATCGAGGCTCAGAGGATTTGCGGGGCGTTCCGGTTGCACTCCGGCGCCGATCCTCTCACGGGAGGATCGGGTGTGACGGGCGGCGGCCCGTTGCTAGATTCGAGCCCGTCGCGGTGGGCGTAGCTCAGTTGGTAGAGCTCCGGGTTGTGGTCCCGGCGGTCGCGGGTTCGAGTCCCGTCGCTCACCCTCGCGAAGCGCCTGCAACTCTCTAAGCGGATACCTCGCGCGTCTGGGCGGATTGGTGGAGCACATCGCTGAGTCTGAGCTCGCGAGGCCGCGGCGGCCATGGGTGCTGATCGCCAAAGGCGGTCGGTGGGGCTGTGTCAGGGTTCGACGAGGCCGCGGCGGATCGCGTAGTGGGTCAGCTCGACCCGGTCGCGCATGCCGAGCTTTTCCAGG